>JBHIFB010000166.1:0-6078 GCA_046760905.1 Candidatus Glassiibacteriota bacterium
CAAGGTTGTTGAGAATGGTGGTATCTGTGGGAGCTATTGATAGCGCCTCTTCGAGAATCTCTTTCGCATCATCTAAACGGGCGGTCTTGATGAGTGATAGACTGAGATAATGGTAGAGGAATAAATCCCCCGTTTTTCTCTTTATAGACTTTCTTAGATCCCTCATGGCACCCTCATAGTCCCCTGTCTTGTACTTCAAAACTCCCCTGTTACCCAGTAATAATTTAGACGATGGTGTGATCTTTAAGCCGGTGTTGTATACGAGCATTGCTTCTTTACACAGATTGCACTTCTCTAAGGATATGGCCAAGTTGTTGTATATATTTATGCTATCTGTTCTTATTTCAAGTAGTTTCTTAAAACGACTTACTGCCTTCTCATATTCACGTTTCTTGAATGAAATAACCCCGAGGTAGAACAAGGCATCCGGGACCTGCTCCTCATTCTGCAATGCCTCCTCGAAGCATTCGATCGCCTGGTCTAGCATGTTCGTTTTGAAAAACGCTTTACCCATGTCTATTTTGTTGGAAGCCTCGTCACTCATTTCCCAAAGATCCAATACAGCTTTTCCACCGTGAGGGTCATTCTTCCTTAACCAGTCTGTCTTCTTCATTTCCCCACTCTTCAATCAGTCCGGTCTTCTCTTCACTGCCTGATTCACTCACAGCCTCTGTCTCTGTTTTCGATGTTTCTTCCCCGATTTTTTCTTCGGGCATCTCCTGTGTAACTTTATGTGCAATGTCATCAAATTTTTCAACCATTTCATCGAAGTAATCTCTCCGGCTGTCACTGGGGGTAGGCACAGTCGCATCAGCCTCTTTCATCTTCTCGAATTCCGGAGTAGGAGCTGTGGTTGGTTCTGGTTTCAGCTCTTGGAAACTCGCCTCGGAAAAACCGAAGCCTTCCGGAAAATCGAGTTCTCCAAACTTGATCATCCTGTACAGGAGCTTCGAAATGAAATCCTCATTGATATCGTCGTCCGATTCTGCATCAGAAGTAATCCTGAGTAATACCATCCTTATCTGTGAGAAATTCCTGAGCGGAAAGCTTGCAAGTATTGATAATACATTACCTTTGACAGGTATATTCATTCTGGTCATTTCATTCATTATCATGGATCTTCTCGTCTCTTCATCAAGTGGCAATATTCTTGCAATGAAACCTTCACTGATTCGCCTGATCAGGCTTTCGCTGTGCCTGCCGGTAATTCTACGAGGGGGAGCTTGAGCAGTCACCACTATCTGGGTTCTAGTTCTCTCAAGGGATTCGAGGAGGCCTAATATTGTATTCACGTTCTCAGGTGAATTCAGGAGTGGTTCGATATCATCTACGAGAAGACAGTCCAATAGAGTATCCGATACATCTGTCTCAGTCTGAATTGACTCCGCAAGGCGTCTTCCGATGGATTTTCTCCCACTGATAAACATAGAGGCCTTATTCGATCCTTCCAATCCTGAAAGTATCGCCATCAAAAGATGGGTCTTTCCCGAACCTGTTTCTCCATAAATATATAGCGGGTTGCATTTTTCCCCTGGGTTCTCGTAGGCCTCCATGCTCGCCGCATATGCAACCCTATTGCAAGGTCCGACGATGAAATTATCGAATGTTTTTGATCGTTCGATCAGCCTCAATTTACATTCCTTGTTCTACTCTGGATATTTTCAAATCCTCATGAAGGATATGAAGTGCCTCCATAAAAATACCCTGTCGATAATTTTACCACAAAAAGCCCATAATGTAAACCGTAATTGATGGCCAGTAAATCGAAAATCACACTTTCGGCCGTATTGTATTCTCGGTATTCTTTGAAGTACATGCAAAGCACAGCAACCGGTCAAGCGAATAGAGATAGAGAGCAGACTGCCCCGGCATGTCTATGGCCGAAAATCCAGCCTGCCTTCATATACCAGCTGTGCTTCTCCCAGTAGTTTGAGATTCGAGATATCCCCTGTTGCCGTATCATACTCGAATGTGACTGTCAATATATCGCCACCTCTGGTTAGGCACCGCACGGGGGGATGGGTGAGCCCCCTGAGTGTCGAGAGGATCGAGGCAGCTGTTGAACCGGTGCCACAGGCGAGGGTTTCCTCTTCGACTCCTCTCTCGTAGGTTCTTATTTCAATGTTATCCCGTCCTTTCACCGTGACGAAATTCACATTCGTACCCTGGATTCCGAAGCGCTCATGATTTCTGACGTTCCTGCCGAGTTCCAAAATTTCCGTTGTCTCAGGCATCTCTTTATAGAATATGACGACGTGGGGGACACCGACTACGATGAAGCCAAATGCAATATCTCTTTTGCCGATCCGGATCCTGTCCTCAGGAAGTATATGAGTAGGTGAAGGCATGGCGATTTCCACCAGTTGCTTCCCATCAGCGTTCACTAAGCTTCCAGTGTGAAGACCGGAAGGACTATTGAACGAGAAGTCCCATCTATTCGGAAATATAAAATGGGCGAACAGAACGACGCATCTCGCACCGTTTGCGCACATCTCCGCTTCCCTCCCATCCCGGTTGAAATACCTCATGGAGAAATCCACGTCGTTATCGCTTTGCAGCATTATCAAACCATCGGCCCCGATTCCCCTCTTCCTCTCGCAAAGTCTTCGTATGTGAATCTCCTCTAAATCGTCATACCTGCCGTTCCTGTTGTCCAGAACGATGAAATCGTTCCCAGCCCCGCTCATTTTCATAAACTCTATCATCATCTCGCAGTTCCTCTGCGAAAGATTGCGAGCAGCTCTTCCCTCATGATGATGACAACCGTTCTCAGTAGAAGGGTGACATCGAGGCTCAGTGAGAAGTTCTGGATGTAGAACATGTCATATTTCACCTTATCCTCAACACTTATCTCGTATCTGCTCGCAACCTGTGCCAGACCGGTGATTCCGGGTTTCACCGACAGTCTTCTCTGAGTGAGTTCCTGATAAAATTCGGCGAAGAAAGGCCGTTCGGGCCTTGGCCCTACCAGGCTCATCTCTCCCCTCAGGATGTTGAATAGCTGAGGCAGTTCATCAAGACCCAATCGCCTGAGCTTCGTCCCCAATCTTGTCGCCCTCTCATCATCCCTTGTGGCCCACACCGGTCCGGTTGAATCTTCAGCCTGATGCACCATGGTTCTGAATTTCACCAGCCTGAATGGTTCTCCATATCTACCGAGTCTGTTCTGAAAGTAGAAGACGGATCCTTCCGATTCCCGTTTGATCAGTATCGAGATCGCAGCAAACAGGGGACTTAGCAGGATTAATAAAACCGTTGCCAGGGAGATATCCATTATCCTCTTTGCAAGTTTTTGCCATCCGGAGATCGGATCTATAAGGAATTCTATTGCCGGTAAATCAGATCTCAACTCGTCGAAATCCGAGCTTGCGATTACTTCATCAAGTCTCAATGGGACTATCTTTACCGACACACCGACAGGATTCATATCAGCGATCAGTTTCCGCCACAAAGGGAGAGACACCTGATCCTGCGTAATGAATATCTCATCTATATGATGTTCTCTTATAATCGTCTTGAGATCGGATATCAAACCGAGTATCGGTATGCCATTTAAGTCACCTTGATCTGTTGAATCTGCCGTGATTAAGCCGCAGAGCTTATAAGGCGAAGCCGGCAGGATGCCAATCTGCTCGCAGAGGCTACGTGCGTCTCCACCGGTTCCAACAATCACGATACGTTTCTGGAAAAGCTTCTTCCCGCTGCTTGTTGACATGAACAGGAAGAACGCAATTCTCCACGAGGAAGCAAGGAGGAGGAGTAACGCAGAGAACATGATAATGACAAGTCTCGAGTGTGCATACTCCTGAAAATAGAAAGAGATAAGGTTTATGAGCAGGAATACAATTACCGTTGCTCTCCCTACCCTGTCAATCGGTGAGTAAAAACCACGGTATACCTTCATGAATGAGTAAGATGACATCACTATGAGTTCAAGGGCAGCGATATAGATGAGGTATGTCGATGGTGTCCGGTAAGGTGGCAGCGGCACAAGCGCACCGTGTCTCAGATATACTGCAGCAAGCCATGATACTATGACTGAAATCCCATCCAGTGAAATATAGAGTAGTTGCTTCTTTCTCGAGAGGAAACTCATTCCTTACAGAATACCCAGAACGCTCTGAATCCTCAGCCACCATACCATGTAAATAGCTTCAAAAATGATCTTCCTGTTCATCTTCGATGCACCCCTGTTTCTATCGACGAAGATGATAGGTATCTCTCTGACCTTGAGACCTCTCTTCCATGCCTTATAATTCACCTCTATTTGAAAGGAGTAACCATCAGAATCGATATTGTCCAGGTCGAGTGTTTCCAGAACCTTTCTTCTGAAGCACTTGAAACCGCTCGTAGGATCTTTTATGGGCATACCCGTGATGAATCTGGTGTATACGCTTGCACCAGTACTCAATATCAGACGAATGAGAGGCCAATTGATCACATTAACGCCGTTCAGATACCTGGAACCGATCACCAGGTCATTTGTCTCGATAGCTTTCATGAACCGCCGGATGTATCTTGGGTGGTGGGAGAAATCTGCGTCCATCTCGAAAATGATATCGTATCCTCTCTCCAGAGCGAACTTAAATCCGCTAATGTATGCCGATCCCAGGCCCAGTTTTCTTTCTCTTTGAATCAGGTGGATGCGCTTGTTCCTCTCCTTTAGATCACTGATAAGTTGTGAGGTGCCGTCCGGCGAATTGTCATCGACCACAAGGACATCGATCTTCTCATCCTGGTTGAGGATGAGACTGATCAGTTTCCCGATGTTCTCCCTCTCGTTGTAAGTAGGTATTACGACGAGTGTTTTCATCTACGGCCTCAATACGGCTTTCAACTCCCGAAGATCCAGTTCACACTGTTCATCAATTGATTGAGTTCTGATATACTCTGGAGTATTTTTCCCTAACGTTCTCAATAGAAAAAAGTATGCGTGCTTTCTCGAAACCGTTATTCGCCAGTTTCTTTGCCAGATCTGGATCCTGAAGCAGTTTTTTGATTTCATCGGCAAGTTGCCTTGGGTTGTACGGATCGAATAGAATCCCTGAAACACCGTCTTCAATTATTTCTGTAATTCCACCAGAATTACTCGCAATAACAGTCTCCTTCATCAGGAGAGCTTCTACGAGAACCAATCCCAATCCCTCCTTCAATGAAGGCAACACGAAGAAACTACATCTTCTATAATGATCGAAGAGATCTCTTCTTCCAACATGTGAGAGCATCTCGATGCTATTATCGAGATGGCTATGGGATATCTGTTGTTTTAGTTCAGTTCTCAAGGGACCATCCCCGATAATTGTGGCCGAGAACATTATACCCTCTTCCTTGAGATACATTAACGCTTCTATTAAAATCTTCAAGTTCTTCTGCGCTGTAAACCTGGCTACTGTCAATATGGAATTTCCTTCTCTTCTGAGGTGATTGATTTCGGAAATTGGGGGAATCTCAACAGGCATCGGAATTTTGTGGATGGCTAGTTTTTTGATGTCTTCCTCGGGGAGGCTGGTCTCCAGAACTGTCTTCAGATATTCGGATCCCACTATGACGCCGTAAGACCTCCTGAGCACTAATTTGAATAACCAGGTGAGGAAGAAATTTCCTTCTATGATGCGGGCATCAGTACCATGTATGGTCACTACATATGGAACACGCAGTAGGAGGTATGATAAGTATGCTATGAAGCCACAGGGGAACCACCAGTGAGAATGTACAAGTTGTATCTTCTTCCCGAAAATCGTCTTGATTGTTTCAAAGAGAAAAGCGAGTATAAAACACGAAAAAATAAATTTTTTCCAGATCGATTTTCTTACCATATCATGCATTGTCCCCCTGTAAGCAAGAGTTTCCAGGTAATCGGGCATGTAACGGAATCGGATCACATCAATACCGTCCATTTCTTCTCTGGTCTTCAATCCGGAAGCGTGAGGAGAGATGACCGTTATTCTGTAATTTAGCCCTTGCAAGCCCTTGTTTAATGTGTGGATGAATAAACCCGCGTAGTCATCTTTATCCCTTATGTAACTATGGCTCAGAACGAGCAGTCTCGTTACGCCTTTATTCATCCCTTTTGCGTTT
>JBHIFB010000167.1:0-6002 GCA_046760905.1 Candidatus Glassiibacteriota bacterium
CTTTCTTCCGGCCTCCACCTTCACACCCTCTTTCTTTTTCCTTGGCATTTAATTTTCTCCCATCGATGCCCTTGGGATTTTCCATTCCCGGGGTCACCGCTTCCCAAAACCGACAGATAGATATATTCGCTAGAAAGTATAAGAAGCCCATATTACATTGTCAATGGGGATAGGCCTTATCTGTATTTTCCGCGATGAGCACTCTCTTTTTCAAAATAACTCTCACCCGTATCCTCTCCATTATGATGCGGATCTCCTCGGCTCGAGCCTCGGATGCCTCGGCATGGGATTCATGTTACCACGCTTCACATCCTTGCACTCCCACCACGCGTTCGATGCATTCCTTGTTACAGTGACACCACCTGTCTCGTTTCTGCTCGAAGCACAGGCAGCCCGTATTGAAATGAGTTATTGACAGGTAAGGACGCTGTCTTTACTATACTCATAGGGTATAGAAGATTATCTCGACCCTTACCACTCATAGATGGTGACATAAATGCGCAAAGACGCCATTCCCTGCTCATACCAACCGTTACGGGACGATGGCACTTTTTGATTTCCCAAGAGAGCCTGAGCCAGAGGGGATGGAGGATGAGGAAGACGTGGAGGCATACACATCTTCTGCTGCAGAGAAGCACCTGGAGAGACTTGATGGCGAATTCGTTAAACAGATCGAGACAATGAAAGTGAGAAGCGGAATAGCCCTGGATGTGGGAACCGGCCCGGGATCGATCCCTTCCATGCTCAGCCTCAGGGTGCCGGGACTCACAATAATCGGCCTCGACATCTCGTTGACGATGCTCGGCAAGGCGAAGGAGGCGATACGGGAAGCGAAAGTTACAGAAAGGCTCTTTCTCGTCTGTGCCGACACCAGGAAACTCCCCTTCCGGGATGGGACTTTCGACATGGTCTTTTCAAACTCACTCCTCCATCATCTTCCCGACCCCCTGCCCTGCCTGGATGAGATCTCTCGAGTTGCCGGGGCCGATGGTGCAGTGATAATCAGGGACCTCAGGCGTCCGTCAAGACTCACCTACAGGCTGCACGTCGCCTACTTCGGAAGGAGATACACGGGTCGAATGAAGGATCTGTTCGAAGCCTCTGTACGAAGTTCGTTTACCCACGGGGAGGTTAAAAACCTCCTCTCCTCATCAACACTCACCGGCTGCAGCGCCATCAAATGGGGATCGCAGTATATAGTTATTGCGAGGCCACCCGGGCGGGCCGTTTCGCCTCCCGGAAATAGAACTCTTATGTGAGAGTAACAGGAGGGCAGTGACCATGGTAGAAAACGATTATGACGAATATGAGGATTACAGGGAGATAAAGCTGCCGAAGATCAACTTCGGAAAAATCCAATCTCTCGGTTCCGGCATGATTATCCTGATCCTGATCGCGATCTGGGTTCTCTCGGGAGTTTACATAGTCGATCCCGATGAGCAGGGCGTGGTGAGAAGGTTCGGGAAGATGGTCAGGACCACAACATCCGGTATCAACTACCACCTGCCGTGGCCGATCGAGAGAGCCGACACGCCGAAGGTGACCGAGGTGAAGAGGCTCGAAGTGGGATTCAGGACCATCGACCCCGGGCCTCCGGCCCGATACCGGAAGGTCGCTTACGAATCGGTCATGCTCACAGGAGATGAGAACATCGTGGACTGCGAGATAATAGTCCAGTACAAGATAAAGGATGCGCCTGACTACCTCTTCAACGTGCGGGACAAGGAGGAATCGATCAGGGCCGCCTCTGAATCAGCGTTAAGACAGATAATCGGCAAGCACAACATCGATGAAGCGCTCACCACGGGGAAGCATGAAATTCAGGTGAAGACGCAGGAGCTTCTTCAGAAGATCTTTGACAAGTATGACTTCGGGCTTCTCGTGGTAGCAGTACAGCTTCAGGATGTTCACCCTCCGAAAGACGTTGTCCAGGCGTTCAAGGATGTGGCGAGCGCGAAGGAGGACAAGAACAAGCTCATTAACCTCGCCCAGGGCTACAACAACGATGTGATTCCAAAGACCCGGGGCCAGGCACAGAAGATACTCAGGGAAGCGGAAGCGTACAGGGAGGAAAGGATAAACAGGGCCCAGGGAGATGTCGAGCGTTTCCTGAAGGTACTCGGTGAATACAGGAAGGCGAAAGAGGTGACGGCGAGACGTCTCTACCTCGAGACCCTCGAGAAGATACTGCCGAAGGTTAAGAAAGTGATTGCGAAGACGGGTAAAGACGGTAGCAACTTCCTCGGAGTCCTTCCCATAGAACCGCTCATGGGGAGTGAGAAAGGAGGCGAAAGATGAGAACTGGGAAAATTCTTACGGTATTAATAATCCTGGCTGCGATTGTTCTCATCTCCGCCGCTTTCGTGGTCGATGAGACCAACCAGGTAGTGATAACCCAGATGGGTAAGCCCGTTAGGACCGTGAGGGAACCGGGGCTCTATTTCAAGATTCCCTTCCCCATACAGCAGGTTAACCGGTTCGACGACAGACTGCTCGAGTACGACTCCGCCCCAACGGAGATCATCACGAAGGACAAGAAGAACCTTGTGATAGACAACTATGCGCTCTGGAGGATCATCGATCCGCTCAAGTTCATGCAGGCGGTGCGTGATGAAAACGGTGCCCAGTCGCGACTCGATGACATCATCTACTCAATGCTAAGGGTGGAGCTCGGTAAATACGACCTGCACGACATCGTTGCCATCTCAAGGGAAGAGATAATGGAGACGGTGACGGGGATGTGCAATCAGAAGGCTCTTGAATATGGCATCGAGGTACTGGACGTTCGCATAAAGAGGGCCGACCTCCCCGAGGAGAACGAGAAGCACGTGTTCGACCGCATGAGGGCCGAGCGTCAGAGGATGGCGAATCAGTACAGGTCGGAGGGGGAGGAGGAAGCGACAAAGATACGAGCGGAAACAGACAAGGAGAAGGTAATTATTCTTGCAGAGGCATACAGGGAAGCGCAGAAGACAAAGGGTGAAGGGGATGCAGAAGCCGCCAGGATATACGCCAATGCCTTTGGAAGGGCGCCGGCGTTCTATGAGTTTGTAAGAACACTTGAGGCATACGAACAAACCATCGACGAGAACACGACCATCGTGCTCTCACCGGAGGCGGAGTTCTTCGAGTACCTGTGGAAGAGCGGGTATTGATGCTTGTTCGGATGACTTTATGGTTTGTGATCTATGGGAAAACTCTCTTGAAAACGATAGGTCGGTGTTGAGGTGACGCCTTTAAAAATCTTGATACTGACGGTTCTCATCATCTTTTTCTACAGGATGGTGAAAGGAGCCGTTCTTTCCTCGTACGGGCTTGGATCCGGCAGGAAGGCAATCCCGCGTGACCGCCAGAGGCCTAAAACGTCGAAACGGGTCCAGTGCCCCTGGTGTGAGAGCTGGAACGTGAGCCAGTACCGGGATCTGAGGAGCATCTACCTGTTTTTGATTTTTATCACCCTGGGGTTGATTCTGCTCATCATGCCGGTTTTCCCTCGGGTAAATGTCTGCAACAGCTGCGGAAGGAGGTGGTCTTTCGGTATGAAAAAATGAGCCGTGCTGGGATCGAACCAGCGACCCTCTGCTTAAAAGGCAGATGCTCTACCAACTGAGCTAACGGCTCACATTCTGCCACTATTTTAATTCTTTCCGATGCCAGTGTCAATCACTCAAACAAACAGCCACCCCCGCTGGTGCGAGAGGCGGCTGTGTGGTTGTGTGTAATTGTCATTCGGTTACCGTGAATGTGAAACTATCTTCGTCAAATACTATCCCCGGTGGTAATCCAACACCCGACCAGTAATTATATACACCCATGGTAGCATCTGAAGGTATGTCGTAAGTTGTGTGAACTTGTGCGGTATAGTTTGCCGGTAGTATGTATCTGTTTGGCCCCATGATGATATCAGGTGTGCTTCCAGATAGTGTGGCTATTGACAATGCCCAGAACGGTTGCGACCAACCCCACCGGTTTATTGCCGTATAGGTAACGCCCAACTGACCGCCTGGAGCTACTTCAGTAATATCTGGTGTAATATAAAGCGTAAGATAATCCAGTTGGTTGAAGTAATGAGTACCCATGTCGCTTCTTGTTCCATCAGCGTCGGACAAATTCGGGTCTCCAGTATCAATACAGGGCGAACCCCACAGAAGACGGTGGTCAGTATATAATGACGTATCGGGTTGCACGAACATCGGGTCCTCGTCAATCATACCATCTCCCCAGTTGAGGGTGCATCCTTCACAGACGAATACCGCTTCCTCCCCCCCCTCTACATCTGAGTAAGAAATCGTCAACGTGGCCGGTATCGTGTATTTGTTGACTACGATCTCTTCGCCCGAAGGTGCGGTATTGCCCCAGAAAATAGTATTGGACACGGTTACATTGCAGTCTTCCCAGACCGTGAGCCCTCCACTATATGTGGTGGCGGTATTAACGGTGATTGTGTTGTTGGTGATGGTTGGGTTAGCGTTTAGATAGCACTCGATCCCGCCGGAGGTATCGGCAACATTGGCGCTGATAAGGTTGTTGCTGATTATATGACTGCCCGTCTCGATCAATATTATGCCACCGCCCCATATGTTGCTGGAATTCCCACTGATTATGTTATTGCTGATCGTGGGCCCCCCTAACCAACAATTGATTCCCCCTCCAGAGTAGTCAGCCTGGTTGCCAGTGATCGTGTTGCCCTCAATGGTCGGGTAAGAATCTTGGCATCGAATCCCCCCGCCCCAGCCTGCCGTATTCCCCATGATCATGTTGCCCACAATTGTTGGAGAAGATTCATGGCAATAAATTCCGCCGCCATAGTAATCCGCATATCCATTCGTAATCGTAAATCCCTTCAGGACTGAACTTGCTTCCTCGCCATTGTGGAAGTAGAATCCACGATGTGGTTCCACTTCACTCCCCTCACAATCAATAATACAACTTTCCGGCCCATTCTCCGACATCACAACCATGGCCTTACCCAAAAAATCAATGTTCCGGTTTCCATCGCCAGTGTAAGTACCATCGGCCACAAGCACTGTGTCACCGTCAACAGCACCATTGATACCTGCTTGAATAGTGGCGGAGTCAGCAGGTACGTGGATGGTGGTGGCGTTAAGTACCGAAACATAGAACGAGAGAAGAACTGCTGAAAGCAAAAAAACGAGAGCACGCATGACGACCTCACATGGTGAGAGTTTTAAGAGACAGTGGCTATCTTTATTAAGTTTTAACCTTGTTACCCTACACTTACGGATAACAATGAGTGTCAAAAAAACTGTGGGTGGTTGTTTATAAATTTCAGTATACCATAATTGGTGATAAAATATCAAGTGTTTTCTATTTATTATATCTGCCAGGTGGCGGAAATCTTTCACCCGAGTTTTCAGTCTTCAGGAGTTTTAGGTAAAACAAGCGGTTTATTCGGGATCAGTTTTTCCCACCGGATGGAATAGCAACCCAAGGCGGGTTTTTGGAGGGAGTGGAATTGGTGTCCATATGGTGTCTATAGCCCATCAAAATACATGCAACTAGATATTAAAAGAAAACCGCTGCAAGCTCTTGTCCCAAAACATAACTACAAGAGCTACAGCGACTTAGAAATCAGTCTGGACTCTGCTTAAAAGGTGTTTGCTTTCCAACTGAGCTAACGGCTCACATCACGGCAATAGTTTAATGCCGACAGTTGGCTCTGTCAATCTCTTCTAAAGAGCGGCCGGGCTCCTCGCAAAGAGCCCGGCTTTTGTTTTACTGTCAGCCGGCTGCCGGTGTTATGTCTTACTTTGTGCAACCAAAGTAATATCCCGAAATCGTCACCTGGGCATCCGACCATGTATTATATGCGATAACAGGAGCGGCCGGGGAGAAAGGAATTCCACTGGTCATATTTACGATAGGGGTATCGTAATCCTGACCCCATACAGAAATTTCTATCTCCTCAGGTTCAGCCTGGCTCAATATATGTATATGACAGTTATTGGTTGCAAAAACTGACATAGCAATTAAATCTGTGA
>JBHIFB010000168.1:0-5848 GCA_046760905.1 Candidatus Glassiibacteriota bacterium
TCTCTCGTGGTACACATCAGGCCACTCCTCCATCGGTTTGAGCATTACTACCGTTTCAACCATCGAGAGGGGGGCGGGATCGGTTGCGGTTCTCGCCCTGCCTATCTTGCCGAACACCGTTTCGACTTCCGGGAATGACCTGAATATCTTGTCCTGTGCCTGAAGCCATACTTTCGCCTCCTCGATCGATATGCCCGGAAGCGTCGTCGGCATGTAGAGAATGTCACCCTCGTTTAAGGGCGGCATGAATTCAGAACCGATCCTCTGATACACCGGGATAATGCTGGCCACCAGAAGGATTGAAACTATGATGGCCTTGATTCTGTGTCTTAGAACAAAGTCGAGTATGGGTTCGTACAGCCGGAAGAGGAAACTGCTTACCGGATGCTCCTCCTCCCTGTAGATTTTCCCCGCCACGACAAAATTCAGTATTTTCGAAATGAATCCGAATCTCAGCTTTATCGGCTTCGACGGCTTGATAAAAATCTGCATGAGTACCGGAACAAGCGTAACGGCCAGGAGGGCCGCAAAAAACATCGAGAAGTTCTTCGTGAATGCCAATGGCTTGAAAAGCCTGCCCTCCTGAGCCTGCAAGGCGAAAATAGGCATGAAGGAGACTGCGATGACTAGAAGGGAGAAGAATATGGGCCGTCCCACTTCTTTCGAGGCCCTGAGCAGGACATCGAACCTGTTCTCGATCCTCCCTCCGAGTTCCCATTCTTCAAGCCTCTTGTGGGCATTCTCCACGAGTACGATCGAAGCATCAACCATCGCACCTATTGCGATGGCGATCCCCCCAAGAGACATGATGTTGGAGGTGAGTTTCATATAGTACATGGGCACGAAAGAGAAAAGGGCCGCAAGCGGAAGGGCGATTACGGGGACCATAGCGCTCCTGAAATGCCAGAGGAATATAATGATTATGAGACTCACAACGAGCATCTCTTCCAGGAGCTTCTCTTTTAGCGTGTCAATCGAGCGAAGAATGAGATCGGATCTGTCGTATGTAGTGACAAGCTGGACTCCCGGAGGAAAGGCAGGCTTCACCTCCTCTATTTTCTCCTGAACTCTCTTTATCACATCGAGGGCATTTTCACCGTATCTCATCACAACTATCCCCCCGACTACCTCACCCTTTCCGTCCAGTTCGGCCGCACCACGGCGAATGTCCGGCCCGTAATGGACCTCGGCCAGATCTCCGACAGTTACGGGGACCCCGTTTTGATCCACCTTGACGACGACCTGCTCCACATCCTCCAGCGATTTGATATACCCCCTTCCCCTTACGAAGAACTCTGTACCAGACATCTCAAGAACCCTGCCACCGACATCGTTGTTTGACCGCTGTATGGCCATGATCACATGCCTTAGCGGTACATCATATGCGAGGAGTGCATCAGGGTCTATATCAACCTGGTACTGCCTCACGAACCCGCCAAGGGAGGCGACCTCGGCCACTCCCGGTACCGCTTCGAGCCAGTAGCGCAGGTACCAGTCCTGGAATGAGCGCAGGTCGGCGAGGTCGTTCTGTCCCGTCGTGTCGACGAGGGCATACTCGAAGACCCATCCTACCCCTGTAGCGTCAGGTCCCAGGACAGGGTTTACCCCCTCCGGCAAGTTGCCCGTGATCTTGCTCAGGTACTCGAGTGTCCTGCTCCTCGCCCAGTAGATGTCGGTACCGTCCTCGAATATGATGTAGACGAAGGAGAGGCCGAAGAATGAGTATCCTCTCACGACTCTTACGTTGGGGGCTGCGATCATCGAAGTCACGATAGGATAGGTGATCTGATCCTCCACGAGATCCGGCGAACGCCCCGACCATTCCGTGAATACGATCACCTGGACATCAGAGAGATCAGGGATCGCATCGAGCGGTATGTTCGAGAGCGACCATATGGCCCAGACGACCGCGAACGCCGTTCCGAGGAACACGAAGAACCTGTTTTTGCTCGACCATTCTATGAGAGACTCTATCATGATATATCCTCTGCTCGTTTCACTCTCGCACAAATTCCATTAATGACCACCGTGGTCTCCGCCGATCATTGACATGACCGCCGCCCTCAACTGGCTCTCGGAGTCGAGAAGGAAGTTGGCACTCGTGACCACCATCTCCCCCTCAATGATTCCATCCAGAACTTCGACATAGCCATCTGAACTGACGCCTGTTATAATCTCCCTCGGTTCGAAGTTTTTCTCGTCTTTCTTCACATACGCTACGTACCTATCCCCCGCATAGAGGATCGCACCACTCGGTACCAAGAGCCTAGGGCCCAGATCTATTTCCAATTGAACATTCACATACATATCGGGCTTCAGCTTCAGGTCTTCGTTGTCTATTTCGAATCTTACCTGGGCAGTTCTTGCGGCATTATTCAGGTAGGGATAAACATACGTGATCCTCCCGATGAATTCCTCCCCGGGAAAATATGAAAGCGTGATCTTAGCTTCCTGGCCTACCTTCACATATGGCAGCTCGTACTCGTACACATCTGCGATTGCCCATATTTTCTTCAAATCTGCAATCGTATAAAGGATGTCACCTGGACTCACATACTTCCCCTCGAATGCATTCTTCTCTATCACAAAACCGTCGATTGGTGAGACTATCTCGAGATCAACCTCGGAGCGCCCGGTTCTCTCGAGACTCGCTATCTGATCCTCGGTGATGTCCCAGAGCAAAAGCCTCCTGCGTGTGGCCTCGGACAGAGACTGGGCCATTTCCGATGTCCCCGGCATGGAACTCGCAGAGAGAAGACTTTCCCCTTCCAGAGCGAGGAGGTATTCTTCCTGAGTCGAATAAAGCTGCGGGCTATAAAGGGAGAAGAGCGGTTCTCCCTTTTTGACCTCTTTGCCAGTATAATCGATGTGGAGCTTCTCAACCCAGCCACTTATCCTTGTATGCACCTTAACGATTTTCGTCTCATCGTATGTCAGACGTCCCACTGTTCTTATCTTCATGGACAGGTCTGAGACATGCGCTGTATCGAAGGTTACACCGATGAGCTGCTGTTTCTCCGGACTCACCTTCACGCCGGCGCGTCCCTCCACTTCCGACTCACCACCCTCCTCGTCCTCGACGGGAACGAGTGTCATTCCGCATATCGGGCACTCCCCGGGGCTGTCGGACATATAAGTGGGATGCATTGGGCAGTGGTATAGAGCCTCACCGGAAGACTCATTCTGATCCACTTCAGATACATGACCGACATGTTCAGCTCGTTCACCATTTCCCGATGTTGAGCACGCCACCGCCAGTACTATCAAGGAAAACGGTATAACCAGCAATAAAAATACCTTTCTCATCATTTCATCATTCCTCCGTCTCATTGTATGATAGTTCTTCACCTATAATAGATTCGAGTTCGGCCAGTTTGTTCTCATGCCGGACGAGCTGTGCTATTGCCTCGAGCTTGTAGTTGAGAAGAACTACGAGATTGTCGAAAAGGGTGAGGAAATCGACCTCCCCGGTCTCATATCCTCTCCTCGACGATTCGAGCGCGAGTTTTGCCTGAGGCACGATTGTGTTCGCATATAGATTGTGAAGCCTCTCGCTCGTATCCAGTTCCACATAGAGATCTCTCACTTTCCGCAAGATAGTCAATCTCACGTCCTCCACTTCATATTTCGCTTTCATGTACCGGGACTCTGCTTCCTCAACCCCCTTCATCTCTTTACTCCAGAAGTAGAGTGGGATTTCAAGCCCAAGTCTGACCTCCCATATGTCCTCCAATAAACCTCTTTCCATCCAGGCCATGCTCAGGCTAATGTCCGGAAAATATTCTTTTTTCGCCAAGCTGAGACTGCTCTCCTCCCTCGCTGCAAGTGCATCCTGTAGCTGCAATGTCGGGGACTTCTGTTGAGCAATCTTCTCAAGTTCTGCAGGAGTTTCAGGCAATGGACTCAGCGCAATCTCCAAAGGTCTTCCAAGTGGTGAATCTGGTTCTCTACCAACGAGCTTGTTCAGAAGATCCTTGAGAACCGCTTTCCTTTCCTCGAGTAAAACCTTCTGCTCATGGAGCCTTGAAAGTTCAACCTGTGCCTTCAGGACATCTTGCTGGATCCCCTTGCCCACCTTGTAACGCGCCTCTGCTGTCTTTAGGAACATTCCGAGGATTCCTTCTATCTCATTTATGACATCGATCGCTTCATAGGTGAAGTAGAGGTCATAGTAGGCCATTTTCACAGCCGCCACCACGCTGAGACTTCTCTCTTCGGTCAGATGTGAACTTGCAGCCTCATCCCACCTTGCGGCATCCTTCTTTAGACCGAGCTTTCCGGGGAATGGGACTTTCTGAAATAAGGAGAGCGTCCTGCCGGCCATCATCTCCTCCCCGACGGTTATCCTATCTGTACCGACATTACGCAGTGAATACGATACAATCGGGTCCGGGAGCGAATAAACCTGCGGCACGAAGGCCGCCTTCGCCGCCTCGAGTTCCCTCAGTGCATTTATCTCGGGATTCTTCGCCACCGCTTCACTCACGAGGAGCTTCAGGGAAAGGGCCTCTTCAGTGACCGTTTGTCCCTCAAGTCCGGTTCCCATACCCGGCGCAGCATTAAATGCTGTGAGCACAAGAGCTGCGACCAGATGGTATCCTAAACGGAACGCCCTACATCTTTTCTTCATTGTAATCCAGGTAATTCCCGTAAAAACCATTCTTTTCCTTCTCCCGTTTACTCACAATTCCATCATGTTCAAAACGCTTCCCAAGAACTATACCGGACGCTGATACCACAAAGCCTATCACAACGGAAATGAGCATAATCTTCCCGAATCCCTTCCAGAGATAAGTTCTCACATCACTCACTCGTTCCTTGATAACCACATATCCAATTCGTTCTCCGTTTTTCTGGAAGGGGTATGCAGAAAAAACGTACTGGGAATCACTCATTTGATGTTCCGTCACAATGAAGCCTTCCCTCAACTTCCCGCCTGAGAGAAGGCTTGCTGCAAAGATATCATCACGCCAATCCCAGCCCGCACTGTGCAGAAAAAGGCAGCCGTTCATCGAAAAAACCGCCAACCGGGTTCCCTCTATATCCTGTGAAGCTCTCGAGTTATGTCCCCAGTCCTGGAATAGCTTCACGCTGTTCTCATCAACGGCCCCCGCAAACAGGCACACTCCCCTCATTGTATTTTCACCTCTCTGCTTCAATAACCCGTCCCGCTCAAACTGAAAGATCACGAAACCTGCCAGCAGCGAAACCATCATGCTCGAGAGGATTATCTTGATCTTGTCCATCATAATCATCCTTCAAAGAAGTCGCTTTCGGCTGCTGACAATGGCAAAGGTTATACCAGAACATGGTATGTGTAATAAACTGGATTTAAGTTATTGATTCAATGGAAGTTAGGAAGTTAGCCAGTGGTCGGACAGCTTCAAGAGGTACTGAAGAAATTCATCATTTGATGCAATTGCGGTGGCCAGATACATGAAATGCTCTATTTTTCTGCTAGGTAGGTTAGACTACAGTCTTCGCTATGCTTATTCAGTGGCCTCCGTCTATTCTATGCATTATTTTTTCCTCCCACAGCTCTCGTGCATGACTTCACATGAGGACCTTTACATTGCCAGGCTGTACAGGTTTGAGATAGACCAGACCGCAGAGGCGGAGATCTCTCCAGGCTTTTCTATTGACGTTTACGACCAGTGTTTTCTTTATTTTGAATATTAGCCCATCGCGTTGCAGTTTCGTCTCGAACCAGTCCAGTTGCTTACGCGTTTATCATTCTCTGTGCAGGATTACAAGGTGAGTCAGCGGATGGAACTCTCCCCTCCGCTACTCTAGGGTAGGGTCGAGGACTGGCGCGGTACTCTCTGAGCCCGTTTCCAACCCCCGCCTC
>JBHIFB010000169.1:0-5828 GCA_046760905.1 Candidatus Glassiibacteriota bacterium
TGACCAGGGAACCGGGAGGCACTGCCCTGGGAGAGGATATAAGGAAAATCCTGCTTCAACCTGTCCACACCAGTATCGACCCTCTTACCGAACTCCTGCTGTACATCGCCTGCCGTGCCCAGCTGGTGAAGGAGGTCATACGACCGGCGCTGATTGAAGATAAAGTGGTTCTCATCGACAGGTTTTCTGATTCTACAATCGCCTACCAGGGCTGGGGGCGGGGTCTCGATGTTCAGATGATCAAAGAGATGAATGGATTCGCGACGGGGAATATCATACCCGATATCACGTTCGTGTTCGATATTGAGCCAGAAGCCGGTTTGGCCAGAGTTTCAAGAAGAGGAAAAGACGGATCGGTGGACAGGATGGAAGCTGAGCAGATCTCCTTTCACGAGAGGGTGAGGAAGGGATTTCTCGAGCTCGCAAAGCAGGAGAATCGTTGTCATGTGATAGATGCAAGTAAACCGATAGACCATATACAGAATGAGTTACGGATGATTTACTCCAACCTCGTTGAGAAGCGTGCGGGCATGTAGATGTTATCCCCGCTGAACAACCATAATTTCAGCGGCTTTTGAAAATTCACAATGCTACCGAGATGATGAAAGTTCCAGAGACCTTTTTCCAGTCAATAGTAAACAATACCGGCGATGTCATATGGGTCATAACCAGGGACCAGGAACGGATCGTTTACATCAACAGGGATTTCTCGGGAGTGAAGAAGGAGAAGATACTTGAGGAGGGCCTGTCTTCTATCTGGCCGGTGATGGACATTCATAACCTCGAACGCATCCTCGATGCAATTAAGAAGGTAGCTATGAGCGGGGAGCAGATCGAAAACATCCAGACTGTCCATACTAACTCCGTGACTGGCCTGAACGAGTATTACCTCCACACGGTTATCCCGATCCCCGATGAGGATGGGATCGTCTCCCACGTCCAGATCGTGAGCACCGAAATCAGTTACTTCATCAATACCCAGAGAACGATGGATATACTGAATTCCGTGAGTGCAACTATACAGAGGAATCTACTCAGCAAGAATCTTTTTAAAGTGGTGGGGAAGAAGCTGAGAATGCATGCCATCTATATTACCATCATGCTCACAACGGATGAGAAGACCACCCATTTAGCCTACACAAATTATCCCAGGAGAAAGCTTAAAAAAGCTTTGGGATTGATGGGCAAGGAAAGAGCCTTCACGGGGATTCCCATTGAAATATGGAAGGGTGTTATGCACACGATCAGGCACAGAAGATCACAGTTCTGGGATGATCCATACATGTTTCTGACATCGAGGTTGCATGATAAGAGCTACAGAAAGAATCTTGGGGCAATCGTCAGATTGCTTGATATGAAAAAGGTCATAGTAGTCCCGATGGTTGCAAATCATTCCACGATCGGGTCTCTTGTCATGGTCTCCGGCTCACTAACAAAGATGGATGTCCCGGTGATAGAGACATTCGCAGCACAGTTTTCCCATGCTATTATGTACTCACGGCTTTTAAAGAGTGTGAGGAAGCTGGAAGGATTCCTTGAGACCATCGTTGATAATACCGAGGAGGGAATAATCGTAGTCGATGAAAATGGGATCATTGTGTCCTGGAACCGGGCCGCAAGCCGGCTCCTTGGCTACAGCAAACTCGAAATTCTTGGCAAGCGCATCGAATCAATCGATGTTGAGAAAAACCTTGTGAAGCAATTCCAGGGCGCATCGGGAGGGAATGTGACGAGGCCGGAAGAGATTCATATCAGAGATCGAAGCGGTGTCTCAAGAAAGGTGGCTGTCACCGCTTTCCCGGTCGATTCAGGCCAATCGAAGGATATGGGAGCCACAATGATAATTAGAAGCCTGGATCCTTTGACACGATAAGACTTCCACCGGGATTTTACTTGATAAGCAGAACTGAGAGCCAATGATCGAGAAGAATATAACATACCACGATGCAAGAGGGGTTGAATTCCCTGAAGATTTCTACCGCTCGCTTATTGAAAACACACGAAACATCGTGTGGGTGATCTCACGGGATGAGCAGCAAGTCGTCTTTATCAACAGAGATTTTTCCGGATTGAAACGGGATAAAATACTTGAAGAGGGCTTGTCCCTCATATGGCCACTCATGACGATAGACAGCCTCGAATCGATCCTTTATGCGATAGAGAGAGCCGCGACCGGTGAATCAACGGAGAATCTCCGGACAGAGCACAAGAATGTCCTAACCGGCAGAGAGGAGTACTACCTAAATTCGATATTCCCTCTCTCCGATTCCACGGGTCGGATAACTCATATCCAGATAAGTAGCAGGGAAATTACCAGTCTGGTTACAGCGCGCAGGACAATCGATATACTCAACTCCGTCAGCGATGCGGTCCAGAATAACATGTTCAGCGGTAATCTCTTCAAACTCGTGGGGGAGAGGTTGAAAAAATATGATATCCACATCATAATCTTTCTAAGCAGCGACAGGAAAATCACCCGTCTGGTCTACACCAATTTCCCTGTTAGGAAGCTTAAGAAGGTGCTCTCAATAGTGGGAAGGGACGATGTTCTAACGGGAACCCCCATCGACGATTGGCTGGGATTAAAGCGCACGATAATGCATAAGAAAGCCGAATACTTCGGTGACCCGTATGCATACTTTAAATCGAGGACGAGAGGCGTCATACCGAAGAGTGTTGTCGGGGATATTGTCAACCTGCTCGGCCTGAGCAAGGTGATCGTGGCCCCGATGATTGAAAACCGAGTCTCAGTCGGGGCATTCATAATGTTCTCTCCGATATTCACTGAAACAGATCTTTCAGCGGTTAAGACATTCGCCGTCCAGTTTACTAATGCGCTTCTGAATTCACAGCTGTACAGCGATACTGAAAGATTGAAGAGCTACCTCGGGACCCTGCTTGAACACACTGGCGAGGCCGTCATCACAGCCGATGGCGCCGGCCGTATTGTGGCCTGGAACAGAGCCGCCAGCGAGATTCTTGGTTTCGAAGAGCATGATATAATAGGTGGAAGTGTGCGGAAGATAGGGCTTGATACTGGCATCTGGGGTGAAATGCTCGAGGCCAGTCGGAAGGGAATAACTAAAAGATACGAGAGGACGAGCCTGAGAGCACTAGATGGTTCGAAGAAACAGCTCACAATCATCACTTCACCGGTTGAGAAAGGCGATGCCAAAGATCCCGGGGTGATCATGCTTCTGAAAGACAGGCGAAGTTTTTAGAAGGTGACCTCGATCAAGAATTACATCTATGCAAGAGTCACGAACCAATGAAGAGATCTGTTCCTGATTTTAAGGCCCTGACAGTCGTTATCGTTTCGTACAATTCGAGGAGATTTCTTAAGCGATGTCTGAATTCGCTTATGAGATCACCAGACTTTCCCTCCTTCAGGGTAATACTCGTTGATAATGCCTCCACCGATGGAACAGTTCAGATGGTCAGGAAGGAATATCAATGGGTCGATGTGATAGTAAACAGGGAAAACGTCGGATTCTCTGCCGCCTGCAACATGGCAATCGAGGCTTCAGATTCACGGTATATCCTGTTCCTGAACCCGGATATTGAGATCGAACCCGGCGCGATAGAGAAAATGACAGAAAGGATGGAGTCATCGAAAAACACGGGTGTCCTTGGGGGATTGGTCTTCGATGCCTCTGGTTCACCTCAACACAGCGCCGGCAGACAGATTCCCGGGATCATATCGGCATTCTTCCACCTCACAGGTCTCTCGAAGCTTTTTCCCCGTTCAACCTGGGTAAATCAGTACAGCCTGATGCACACCTCTCCATATGAAGAGAGGATTGTAGGGGCGGTTTCCGGTTCCTTCATGATGGCGAGAAGAGACGCCCTCACCCTCGTATCGGGCTTCGACGAGGATTTCTTTCTATATGGTGAAGATATCGATATCTGTCTCCGTGTTTCACAGAAAGGTTTCGATATACTGTATTTCCCCGAGGCGCGCGCCCTGCATCATCACAGGGCTTCCACGCGAAAAATCCCACTCCGGTCCACCTATCATTTCTATCACTCAATGTCACTGTTCTACAGGAAGCATCGCGGGAGGGGAGCCGGTAGATTCCTTTCCCCACTTGTGAGCATCGCATGCTGGACTATGTTCTTGCTGCAACTTTTGACAGGTGAGAAGATCAGACTTTCCGGGGGCGTGGTCAGGATGGAGAGACGATGGATGAGGTTCGTTTTCGTCTTCCTGGATCTTCTCTCCATCGTGGGTTCCTGGTTTTTAGCGGTCTATCTTCGCTACGGCCAGCTCAAGCCGCTTCCACCTTACAGGGATTACAGGTCCTACTTGCTCTTTCTCATAATCGTTCTGGTCGTGACTTACGGGAGCATGGTCTATCTGAAGGCGTACCGTCTGAAGCCGCGCGACGTGAGAACGGCATTCAAGTCCACACTTCTTGTCTTCATCATCCTGAACCTGATCTTCTTCTACAGCAAACCTATCGCATTCAGCAGGCTGGTCCTGATTTATTTTTCCGTGTTCCTTTTTACAACATTCCTGATCTGGAGGTCTGTCTTCCACCTTGTTGCTATTTCATCAATCGGTGCCAACCTCTATTCACGACGGGTGGCCCTGGCCGGTACGGTCAGGAAAACCCTCGAGTTACTCCCGCACCTCCGGCCGGAGGAAGAAGGTTATCAGATCGTCGGGGTCATCGGGAGGGATGAATCTGATGGGATCTGGGAGCACAAAAAGCCCTACCTCGGTAATTTCTCTGAAATCCAGGACATTGTAAAGCGCCTGTCAATTGATGAGGTGATAATAGTAAATGGGGAAGATGATGAAAGCGGATGGTTCCTTACTGCCGGCTACCTCAGGGGCTGCCGGGTCAAGTTGCGTCTTCTCACTGAAGAGCTTTCAGGGAAGCTTTGCTCAGGGGAGAGTCTCAAGCTAAAGGATATGCCCACCATTCCTTGAAAAGCTCTAAAGTTCTCTAACTCCCTCCCTTTATGCACCATTAGACGATGTAAGAACAATGCACCTGAGTCAGCGCATACAGTCGGCTTTGCAATTGGGAAAGCCCCCGGGGAGCACCATGCTAAAGCGAAAGGGCGGGAGTGGGAAATTATGAAGAGGTCAACGGGCAGGAGGGGCGAAGATATTGCGGTTGGCTTTTTGAATGAGGCCGGATACCAGATCATGCGGAGGAACTATAGGGCTCTCAGGTGCGAGATAGATATAATCGCCAGGAAGGGGAACACGCTGGTTTTTGTCGAGGTGAAGACACGGAATTCTCTAGCGTTTGGAGATCCGATATTATCGATAACTCCTGCCAAGACGAGGAACATTTTCAAGGTTGCCCGTGCATTTATCAATGAGGAAAAACTCAGCGATATGGAAGTGCGGTTCGATGCGGTAACGGTAGTCATACGAGGTGACACCGTCATCATTGATCACATAAAAGATGCATTCAGATACAGTGATTAGGATATAAATAATTAATATGTCATTCCCGGAGAGGTTTCAATCGAATGAGACCTTTATCCAGCTTGGGCCGGATCTTCTCATCATCGGATCAGGTGATATCGGGTTAAACGGCAGTGGTCATAATGCAGTGGGTTCGATTTCTATGTCTTTCCCGAGGACTTTCCCCTTCCTGCTCGACCAAGATGGGTACCCAAATGCTCTCACGACTCGCTCAAGGACTCGAAGCCCTGTAATAGTATTCGCTAAGACCGGTACCCAACCTTTATCTGACTCGCATCATGAACACTGCCCTGATCTTAAGAAAGCTTCCCCAAATGCTCTCACGATTCACTTAAGGGCTCTAAGTGGTCGCGTTCGCAATTACGGTAACATATTATCACTC
>JBHIFB010000170.1:0-5777 GCA_046760905.1 Candidatus Glassiibacteriota bacterium
TATCATTGTCAGCATCTTTAACCAATAAGCTCTTATTTATGGTAACAGATCCAAGCGTGTCAATTTCCATATACTTTGTCTTTTTAACCGGGAGACCAATCCACATATCCTGAGTGTTGTCCTCAACATGCATGCCCCACCATATCCCCGAACCATTAATGTTCTTAAATCTGAATCCACCAAACTCAGCCGTGTCTGAGACTTGAAACTGGTCATAAACTCCCATGTGGCCATCTACGGTAGCAGCACCGGGGTAGTATCTAAACTGGGGACTTGTCACCCTTACAATATCGCCTTCAAATTTTTTCATTCAAACCCCCCGAATGAAGTGAAAATATCAGATCCAAATCAACTAATTTCGAGTATACCAGATTACATTGGTTGGGTCAAGAATGAAACCTCCTCTTCGCTTGACATCCCCCTCCAACAGGACAGTGCTCATGGAAACACTTCCTACAACCGGTTGATACCGTAGAACTCTTGAGGCAGACTGTGCTGGACGCTTTTGTCAATGAACAGCTAATCAGTGAAGAGACCTCAAAGAGCGTGGCCTGTGAGTGGTCCCGCTCATGAATTATTTCCTTTCTCCTTGAGGTGAGCCAGGATCCTGTGCCACGGGGGTGCCGGGCAACTGGCATCCATGCCGCAACGGAGGAAGAAAAAGGTTGACAGAAGTGCGTTTTTGAGTTATTATTACTATGATTAGAACCTAATCATATTCTATTCGGAGTCTTATTAGAATATGGATGGAGTTTCAGGCAAGGTTACGATCAAGATTCCCCGGAAGCTCTATGAGAACCTGTCTCTCATCATACAGGATTCCGGTTTCAGCTCGGTCACCGATTTCATCGTGTATGTTCTCAGGAACCTGGCCGCAAGCAGGGAAATTCAGAAGGACCCGTCCCTCACCAGGGATGAGATCGAGCTTATCAGAAAACGTCTGAGATCCCTGGGCTACCTGGAATGATCAGGTTCTTACCAGAAGGCCCGGGCTATGGCAAGAGGAAAGGAGAATAGGATGTCTCATCTCGTACCCCCTCATGGAGGCAAATTACTACCAAAGCTTCTCACTGGCGAGCGGCTGGAGGAGGAGAGGAAAAGGGCAGGCACGATGAAGAAGGTAATGATGACCTCGAGGGAAACCTCAGATCTCGTGATGATGGCTATGGGCGCCTTCAGCCCACTCGATGGCTTCATGGGGCGGGAAGATTATCAGCGCGTTGTATTTGAAATGCACCTGTCGGATGGGACAATGTGGCCCATTCCCATCACGCTCTCAGTGAGCGAGGAGAAAGCAAAGGGCATAAAGCCCGGGGACGAACTGGCTCTTATTGATCGGGAGTCCGGGGAACTCATGGGATCTATGAAAGTCGAGGATACGTACGGTTATGATAAGATAGAAGAGGCCAGAAATGTTTTCGGTACAGATGACACGGCCCATCCGGGGGTAGCCAAGGTGATGGAACAGGGGGAAGTCCTCATTGGCGGACCCGTTATGGCCTTCAGCGAGGGGAAGTATCCCCGGGAATTCGGTGATTACTATGCGAGGCCTGAAGAGACCAGGAGAATATTCGAAGAGAAGGGCTGGAGAACGGTGAGCGCCTTCCAGGTCAGAAATCCCATCCACAGGTCCCATGAGTACTGCACGAAAATCGCAATGGAGGTCACCGACGGGCTCTTCATCCACCCTCTGGTGGGCAAGCTGAAAGAGGGTGACATTCCCGCTGACGTGAGGATGCGCTGTTACGAGGTCCTCATCGATAACTACTATCCGAAGGAAAGAGTTGTTCTGAAGGTCTACCCGATGGAAATGCGTTACGGGGGGCCAAGGGAGGCCCTGCTTCACGCTATCTTCAGGCAGAACTTCGGTTGCAGCCACCTAATCGTCGGCAGGGACCACGCCGGCGTCGGCGACTACTATGGACCGTTCGATGCCCAGAACATATTCGATGAGCTTCCGGAGGGAGATCTCCACATCAAACCGCTCAAGATCGACTGGACTTTCTTCTGCTACAAATGCCAGTCGATGGCGTCGATGAAGACATGCCCGCACACTGCCGAGGACAGGTGCATCATAAGCGGCACGAAATTGAGGAGGATGCTTGCCGAAGGTGAAATGCCGCCACTCGAATTCAGCCGCCCTGAAATCCTCGAGATACTTATCGACTATTACAAGGGCCTGGCGGGGAAAGTAAAGATAGAGAAATCAGCGTATGAGGACATGCCGAAAGCATAGGGAGTAAACGAAGGAGAGTCTTGATAATGAAAGAGCAGCCAAAGAGCAAGAACATTACCTGGCACGAAGCGAAGATCGACAGCAGTAAGCGGGAAGAGCTAAATGGCCACAAGGGTGTGGTTCTGTGGTTCACCGGGCTCTCCGGTTCAGGAAAATCGACTGTAGCGACCGAGGTAGAGCATGCCCTGTACGAGCGGGGTTGTCACACTTTCGTGCTCGACGGAGACAACATCAGGCATGGCCTGAACAAAGACCTGGGTTTCAGCCCCGAGGACAGGGAGGAGAACATCAGAAGAATCGGGGAAGTCGCCCACCTCTTCGCTCAGGCCGGGATCATAGCTATGACGGCGTTTATCTCTCCTTACCGGAGAGACAGGGACAGGGCGAGAGAAATAAACGAGGATGGAAAGTTTATGGAGATTTTCTGTCGCTGTAATCTGGGTACCTGTGAAGAACGAGATCCGAAGGGGCTTTACAAGAAGGCCAGGGCGGGAGAAATAGAGGAATTTACCGGGATATCGGCTCCCTATGAGGAACCCCTGCATCCCGAGCTCATACTCGACACAGATAAGGAGACGCTTGAGGAGAGCACCCGAAAGGTTATCGACTTGCTCGAGGAGAGGGGAATCATTCCTGCAGTTGATTGATCTTTTAAAAGAGCTCTTCCTTTCCTATCGACCATGAATAGACAACTGCTCTTTGCATCGATGTGGATTGTCGGAGTTACTGCGCTTTTCAGAGTCGCTCCCTGTTTTGATGACGACGTCCGTGAATTTAAGCTTGCCACCTATAATGTGAAGAATCTCTTCGATGAGCATGACGATCCATATTACTGGGATGAGAAGACCGATCCCATGCCCAAGCCCCTTGAGGAGGTGAAAGCCCTGGCGAGCGTCATACACCGGTTGGATGCAGACATAATTGCACTGCAGGAGGTGGAGAGCAGGGAGGTCCTCAGGAGGTTTAGGAGGAGGTTTCTCCAGGATATGGGTTACGGGGAACCGGTACTTATCGAGGGGAATGACATGAGAGGGATAGATGTCGCGCTGCTATCCAGGATTCCTGTCGGGCCAGTTACATCCTACAGGCACCTGCAGGTTACGAGTGCTGATTACAGGAATCCTCGTTTCGAACGTGATCTGCTCAGGGTGCGGATGTGCCCCGAAGATGATTTCTGGTTCGACATATATGTGGTACACTTAAAGAGCGGGAGGCGGGTGGATGACATCAAGAAGAGAATGTCTGAGGCCATCAAGGTGAGAGAAATCCTGGATGGGGAACTCAAACGGTATGAAGGTTACAGGTTCATACTCGTGGGGGATTTCAACGACAGCAGAAAGAGTGATGTGATAAGACTCATCGAGGGTAAGGGGAAGAGGAAGCTCTTCTGCCTCAACGATGAACTCCCCGAGGATCAGGGATTCACCTTTGTATGGAAATCCATCCGGGCGCAATTCGACTACATATTCTGCTCGCCATCTATGAAGGGCTTCTATGTCGAAGGAAGCGCGAGAGTCATAATTGGTGAGGATGTCTCAATCGCATCAGACCACATGCCGGTGATTGCCTCCTTTTCGATTCCCTCGAAATAAAAAGGTCGGGTGAGTCACTCTCGTAACCACCCGACCCAGCTTATAACACCGCACCCGACCGGCGCCTAGAACTGAATCGGCACCTTGTGGATGGATGTCTCCACAACGATAATCTTCTGATTTGAAGACAGGTTGTTCAGCGTCTTAACCTTCCCGCTCGGCCACTGTACAACTATCTGGTCGACAACGGTTTCCCTTACAAGGCCGAAATGAAGGGTGAAGGAATCCTGGGAGTAGTAGCCGCCTCCTCCGTGGACTTCCTGCAGCAAGCTAAAACCATCGGCGGTGACCAGAACCTTTGCACCTATGCCGTTACGATCCGAATTCCTGCCCCGAAGGGCAATGTTGATCCAGGTGTTAAGGTTACC
Source organism: Candidatus Glassiibacteriota bacterium (assembly GCA_046760905.1). Taxonomy (GTDB): domain Bacteria; phylum Gemmatimonadota; class CAZMKB01; order CAZMKB01; family CAZMKB01; genus JBHIFB01. The sequence goes on from JBHIFB010000170.1 coordinate 4,197, forward strand.
ATCGTTTTGCATCAGCTTGTCGTCCTGGTTATTAGATCTCACTATGTAGAGATCCATCCTTCCGTCGAGGTCGAAGTCGGAGGCTGCAGCACCTGTGGCGAGAGTCACATTGACGCCTGCAATACTCGCAACATCTACGAAATTGCCCCCACCCGTGTTAAGATACAGAGTGCTTATCGTACTGTTTGAAACGAACAGGTCGAAATCAGCATCACTGTCGTAGTCCACCCAGATAGCCTGATAGCTTGGATCCGGGTTATCGGTACCGGATGTAGCGGATACGTCGGTAAACGAACTCCCATCGTTTCTGAAGAGTAAGTTCGCGGAAGCACTGTTGGTCACGTAGAGATCAAAGTCGCCGTCGCCATCGAAATCGCCCCATGCACATCCGTTGCTGTTCGCGTTGCCTCCTCCGACACCATAGGTGTCAGTAACGTCCGTGAAGACAGTGATGTCGTTTCTGAACAATGTGTTTGGACTCCCCTTGTGGAGAACGTAAATGTCGGGGTAACCGTCACCGTTGAAATCCGATATTCCGAGTCCTGATCCGGTTCCGGAGTCGGTTAATCCCATTTCTTCCGTGACATCGGTGAATGTCCCGGCATCGTTCCTGTAAAGCCTGTTGATCAGGCTCCTGTTGACTACGAAGAGATCTATCCAGCCATCCAGGTTGTAATCGAGCCACGCGGCGCCCTGGCTGTAAGCGACTTCGGTGAGCCCAACGGATGCGGCTATCTCGGTGAAGCCAGTCCCATCGTTTCTGTATAGCTTGTTGGCATCGTTCCTGACAGCCACAAAGAGGTCGAGGTCATTGTCGCGGTCGAAGTCGCCCCAGCATGCAGCGAATGAATCACCTGCGCCGTCGACGCCCATGGCGGCAGCGACATCGGTGAAAGTGCCTGAATCGTTCTGTAGCAGGCGGTTGTCACCGAGGATGTTGGTGACATAGACATCGTCATCACCGTCGCCATCGAAATCTCCCCAGGCACATCCCTGTCCGTAGCCTCCCATCTCTATACCGCTCGATGAAGACACATCCGTGTAGACTGTTACCGGCTGGAAATCGAAGTCGAGAACGGTTGTATCTAGCTCGACGACCTCAACGCCCGTGACCGTTTCGCCTATATATGGACTTTCGGGAGTGACGGTGACGTCGTAGAAACCTGCCGGAAGGTCCACTGAGTAGTAGCCGGTCGACGGATTAGTATTGGTGGTTGCGACGTTTATCCCGGTCCAGAATACGTCAACCACGGCCGAGATACCATCGCCCGTGTCTATATCCCGCACATTCCCGGCGATAGTTCCCATTGTCACTGAATTTAGTGCCACATCGTGCACGGTCGTTGTGTCCTGTTCGATCATCACGGTGGACGAGTCGATCTGGTAGCCGAATTTGCTGGTTACTACAAGCAGCGTTCCCGGCAATATCATTCGGAAACTGTAAAGACCTTCGGTATCGGTCGAATCGAATTCCCCGATCTCAGGAAGCTCGACGCGGGCACCGACGAGAGTGTCACCGGTTTCGGCGTCGGTTACTGTTCCGAGGAGCTCGTCGAGTCCGCCGAGCCAGTTGGCGGCTTC
>JBHIFB010000171.1:0-5768 GCA_046760905.1 Candidatus Glassiibacteriota bacterium
ACTTACTCCTCTCCCGCGACGCCTTCGACCCGCTCTTCGAGAAACGACCCCAGGCCTTCTACATGTACTGGGTACCTCACCTTGTGAGTGCGCAGGTCTACACTGGGGCGGGAAAGGTCGGCTCCGAGAATTGCAGTCAGGCGGCGAGGTTTCAGATATCCCAGCGTGCTGATTTCATAGAAACCGCCGCCATCGGTGAGCAAACGACCATCTGCAGACCTCTCATAAACTCACGGGACGAGGCTCTGGCTGATCGCAACCGGTTTGCCAGGCTTCACATCATAACTTTTGATACAAACATGGCGGAGTATGCGTTGTGGCTGAAGGTCGGAACGGCTCAGCTCGTACTCGGAATGCTCGAGGCAAACTACAGTTCCAAAAACCTGGCTTTGAGAGATCCCGTCAGCAGCATAAAAGAGATCTCCCGCGATCCGACTCTGAAGAAAATGGTCTCCCTCGAGGACGGGAGGAGGCTATCGGCGCTGGATATCCAGGAACAGATCCTCCTAATGGCTTCGCGATTCGTCGAGGAGGGCCACGGTGAGGAAGTTGTGCCCGAGGCTGCCGACATCGTGGAGGCATGGACCGATACCCTCATGAAATTGAGAAACAACACCAGTGAGCTTTTCGGCTGTGTCGACTGGATCACGAAGCTTTCGCTCCTCTCACTCTATAGCAGGAAAAAGGGATTAGCCTGGGATCATGCGTCCCTGAAGGAACTCGATCACCAGTACCACAACATAGATCCAGAAACAGGGCTGTATCTCGCAGGCCCCCCCAACGGCGATCTCGTCAGAAGGGTGGTGTCTGACGATGACATTCGCTTCATGGAGGATCATGCTCCTGAGAACACGCGGGCATATTTTCGGGCACAGTGTCTGAATCGCTTCGCCGACCAGATCATCGGCGTGGACTGGGATACTGTAAGATTCAGCCGGAACGATGGCTACTGGAGACCTATGACTGCAAGCCTGTGCCTCGATGACCCCCTCGGATTCACCAAGGAGGAGATCGATACACTCCTCGGCGAGATGTCATCGGTGAGCGACCTCTTCGACCTTTCGGGCGGCGAGATAGAAGACCGCACTAGTGGAAGGATTTACTTTTTCCCCAACAGATGAGGATCCAGGTGGGCCTGTTCAGAAGTTTGGTGGTGTATCTAATATATCATCGAACTCAAGAAACGCAGCACTAAGCAGGAGGTAAGCAACATGCGTGGAAGAAGAGATTCCGAGACAAGGAAGCATCACTCGAAAAGCCACCAGCTCGAGAAAAATCCCGAAACTCTCCCCAGGGCCTCTGATTCTCGTTTGGCGGAGATCTCCAGGGATGCAGACGAGAGGATAAAGGCTGCAGAGGAAGCCATCGAAAGGGTTCTCTCGGGTGACTCCGAGAGGTTTTTGCAGTCATTCGTCCAGGAAGGCGGGGAATAAGAGCTTATGCCACCCGCTCCACCCGAAGGCTTCGTCATGGGTCTCGAAACCGAATACGCTATCGCCTGTTTCGAGGAGGAGGACAGCTTCACAGCCCGTAATGACGCAGTGAAACAGATGCTGGCAACGATCATCAGGCAATACCCGAATCTCCCGGATGGCAGAGGCGCACCCGGAGTTTATTTGTCCAACGGGTGTAACATCTACATCGACAATGGACTTCATCCGGAATTCTGCACTGCCGAGGTAACGAATCCATACGACGCTGTTGCCTGTGAGAAGGCCGGTGAAAGAATATTGTCGGAAGCAGCCCGCAGCCTGAACGACCGGAAGGCACACATATTCAAGAACAATATCGACTACCAGATCGAGACGACCTACGGTTGCCACGAGAACTACCTGATTTCAAAAGATCTCGATTTCGAAGTCATCCGGTCCGAACTCGTACCCTTTCTCATCACGCGCCAGATATATGCGGGAGCAGGTCGGATATCGACCCGCTCAAGGAGTCCCGGATTCGAGCTCTCACAGCGGGCTGCATTCATCAGGTGTGAGATGACAGAGGAAACCACAAGAAACCGGGGAATCATCAACACGAAAATCGAGGACCTCACGGGTGAGAGGTATCAGAGGCTTCATGTCATCATCGGAGATAGCCTTATGTCCCAGCTGGGGACCTTTCTGAAAATAGGAACCACGGCTCTTCTCCTGAGGCTCCTTGACTGTGGAGTGTCTCCTGGAGAGGGTCTGACGCTCGCACATCCCCTGAAATCGCTCATGGACATAAGCCGTGACCCCGGTTGCAGAAGGCGAGTGGCTCTTATGGACGGTAGGTCACTCACAGCCGTTGAGATCCAGCGTCACTATCTCGCCAAGGCAGAAAGATTCCTGGAGTGCGGAGATGTTCCGCCCTGGGCCGAGGATGTGATCGGAAAATGGGGCCAAGTCCTCGATCTTATTGAGAAGGACGGATCGGCATTGACCACCATGCTGGACAGCTATATTAAATTTTCACACTACAGCCGGTTTCTCGAGAAGCGTGGATTCACCTGGGAAGATCTCAGTTCGCATAGCTCCCCGGTTAAGAGGAAAGGAAGGCACAATCCCCGGGAAATTCAGGAAACGATTCAGCAGCTCATGGAGCTCGATATCAGATACCACGATATCGATAAAAACTCCGGCCTCTTCTATATTCTGGATAAGGCGGGGCTCTTGAGGCATCGTGTGGTTTCTGAGGGGGAGATCTCCATGGCGAAGACCCGCGCCCCCGAGGGGACCAGGGCTTTTGTTCGTGGTAAGACGATCGCCTCACTCGCCGATAAAGATTTGAAGGGAATCGCCACATGGCACGGAATATGGATTCCAGGGGATAAGAAATACTTCTGCCTGGCCGATCCCTTTGCACAGGACGTCGACGCAGGTGACACTTCGAAAACTCTGTCGCCTGGATCACCCTCCCCGGCTGTCATGAGGTTTCTGTCGGAGCTCGGACGCAGGTATCTCTAAGTTAATCTTCTGATGGTAACCTCGGCTGAAGGAAAAACGCTTAGATAATTCTTAATTTCAGGCTCAAGACCGCAGGTTCCAAGAACAGGTTCTGGATTTTAATGATACAGGGTGCGATACGTTAAACCGAAAAACCTCTGGAAGGTTGCATAGGTTCCCATTCTCCTGCTAACTTCATGTAAATTGCTCATTGGCTGTTTCGGGGTTTGATCCTTCAAGGTTTCCACTACTGCCGATAGAATTCTCTTGGTTCTTGACTCGTTTTTAAGCCAGGCGAGCAGGTAGTTGTAGCAATCACATGCGCAATCCCTCGGTATTTTCACCCTGCGCTTGCTCACCAACCAGGTTCTCAATTCCTCCAGACTCGTGTCGATTATCTTCTGCCAATGCTCCCTCCAGCCTGGCGATGATGAGTCCTTGAGCACCGTGAAAGCCTCCCGAAACATTTCCCTCGCGATGTCGGTGATCTTCATCACCGCCTGCCAGTCTTCCGTCTTCCATCCCAGCTTCATGTCTTCATAATTTCTCCTTATTTCATCGGGAATATCATCGAGTCGTATCGTGTTCGACCGGCTGAACAACAGGGTGTTGATGACCACGTTCTTCAGCTGACGTACATTCCCTGGCCAGGAGTATGCAGCCAGAGCAACGAGAGCTTCCCCCTCCCAGATTACTGTATGGGAGAGGTTGCGCTCCTCCAGAAACTTCTTGGTGAAAAAGTAGACAAGATGGGGAATGACATCCCTTCTCTCCATGAGCGATGGAATGCGCAATATGGCACCACAGATGCGATACCAGAAATCCTCCCGGAAGTTAAGGCCACTTCGCGCATCGGCATCGGATATGTCCAGATTCGTGGCAAAGACAATCTTCGGCGCCGCCACGATTGGCCTCCACCCGAGCGGTTCGATTTCTCCTCCATCCAGGGCGCGTAAGAGCATCTTTTGAACTTCCGGCAGCAGGTTGGCGATTTCGTCCAGAAAGAGAACCCCCGTCTCTCTCGCCTTAACAAGTACCCAGCCCTTCGATGTACGTCTCCATTCATAGCCGCTAGCCTCGAGGAAGTCGCCTCTCTCACCCATGTCATGTGCGCTCAGATACCCGGGTACACGTCCAAAGAGCCTGCTTATCTGGATATTCGGATCGCCTCCGAATTTCCCGGCATTGCATGAGACGAAGGGGATGTCCCATGCTCCGTTCGAGGCAGCGCACTTACTCGTTCTCCATATCTCATACACAAAACGGGCGAACCGTTCTTTCCCCGATCCTGTCCCTCCAAGCAGCAACAATGTCGTTTCCGGGAGCGGATCGCTTCCGATTATCCTGGCTATCCTGATGGCGTCATTCAGCTCGCCCAATGTCAGGATCCCTTCAAATGGAAGCACGTATCTTCTTCCCTTCCGCATGTACTGGGTCTCATGCTTATGGACAGCCCGCTTCGCCTTCCTCAACACTGTGAATTCCTTCCCAAAATCAGCGATCTCTCCTTTGGGACCGGCGATTTTTTCCAGGTGCTTTACGTTGATCGACATGACAAGATGATAACCTCGCGAAGTAGTACTCCTCACCTCGTTGATGCCGCTTTTCAATTTCTGGATCACATATTTCCCATGCGTGTCCGCTTTCAGCAGGGAAATTTTTCCGTCAGGTCCAACGTGGCAAACCTCGGTAATACTCCCGAGTACCGGGCTTGGCTCTATGTGTATCGACAGTTCCATTCCTCTCGAGCCCTCCCGGATCTCCCACAATACGTTTGCACCCGTGTTGTCGCCCGAGTAGGTCCTCCTGGACGGTCCGTAATTCCCGGCACCTCTGGTTCGTATTTGCGGCATATTGGCGTGGAGCAGTTGTGGACCCACTGGTCGGACCGTGGTGCCTTCTGATTCGATCCATAATCCTGCTGGAGTTTCGTAGATATCCAGATTCACTGTTGTCCCCGATTCGTACAATTGAACCAGCTTCATAATACTACCTCCGAGACATTCACCCTTTGATTTTATCACTTTCCTTAATTGAGCTGTTCGAGACCAGTCATGATAGCACTGGCCAGCTCTACAAGCAGTTTTAAGATTTCAGACATATGGATTCCCTCCCCTGGAAGTCTGCTTATTGTGGAAAGGATCGTTGCGGTAGGTTGTCACCCATCCATATCGTGATCTGAAGAATACTGAAAGTTCCGGCGAACCACCTCCCTGTGGTTACATGCCGACTTGTTAGAACAGAATGGATGGTGATGATTGAGAGATGACACCACCAGTGATTTAAGTATTGCTATTATATCACAAATTACCCATCATGTCAAATGTATGCTGAGAGTGGAGTATGGAGTTCTTTAACTGCATTCGAAATCTCTACAGGTATCATCTGAATCGTAGTTGCTCTGAGTTTAACCACCTCAGATCGAAGAAGATCCTGGGGGCGGGAGTCGAAGGATGTTATCTTTCAATTGACATCTCTTCCGGGACAGGATAAACATGATATAAGCAGTAAAGTGCTATTTTGGATATTACAATCGATTATATCGTATATCAGGACACACTTGCGGAGCTCGGGCTATTGAAATGCGATCTTTTCGTGCCTGGTCCCCTCAACCACCAGAAGATCAAAAACCTCAGAATCCCAGATATCTTCACCGTAGATGCCGACTCGTCCTTTAACAGTATATAAGCCCTCTTCCACAAAATCTGGGATAGGCACCTCCACCGTCCTACTCCAAACTCCCGGTGGGATCACTATATCTAAATCTCTCAATGCAACTCCACTCAGCGGTCCGCTGAAATCTATCCAGCCATCGATTGTGTGTGGATAGGGGGTGGGATTCTCCAACGA
>JBHIFB010000172.1:0-5647 GCA_046760905.1 Candidatus Glassiibacteriota bacterium
GGCCCTCCTTAAATTCTTTGCATCTGCAATCTGAAGTATCCCATCCGTTTTTCCGTGAAGCACGATGTCCCTGGTTACCTTCTCATCTTCCGAGGAGGGAATGAATGAATTTACACCGGGAGAATCTATAATGCTCCCTTGCCAGTCATCAAATTGAGCCACTCCCCGTGTGAATTCCACAGTTGTCCCTGGGTAGTTGGAAACCATCACGTAGCTTCGCGTGAGAAGGCTGAATATAACGCTCTTCCCTACATTCGGGTTTCCGACCAGTATTACTGTCTTCCTTGAATCTTCATGGAAATCCTTATGCTTCTCTGCATCTTTTTCAGGATATGTATATGTTCTTTTCATGGTAGGTATAATATGGTTAAAACATAGAGTATTATCAATATATACATTGGTGACTGTTTCAGAAAATGGGAGGGTTACTCCTTAAGGTCATCACGTCCAGTCCTGGCGAGATGAATGTCTCCTGATCTCCTCAACTCTATCGGTGATCTCCTTCAGCACGATCCCCGCTTTGCCTGCAATATAGGCGTGGGCCTGCTCAGACAGAGGGGTGGGTTGAGGATTTATCTCGACGACCCAGGCGCCGCCATCGAGTGCAATGAAGGGGAGTGAGGCAGCAGGCTGGACCAGTCCGGAAGTTCCCACAACCATCATCACCTCCGCTTCCCTGCTCAAGCGTTTTGCTTCTTTTATGGCTCCTTCCGGGAGCGGTTCGCCGAACCAGACCACATCCGGTCTTATGTATGAACCACACGAGCATCTGGGAGGAATTGTCGACTCATCCCAGCTTTCCATCACTCGATCTTCATCGAAGCATTTGTTTCTGTGAATGTTGCCATGCAACTCGATGATGTTCTTACTTCCTGCTTGCAGATGGAGGCCATCTATGTTCTGGGTTATGAGACTGAAATTAGCAATTATATTCTCAAGCCGTGCCAGGGATATGTGTCCTTGATTCGGTGAGGCCTTCTTCACAAGGTCTCTCCTGTAAGTGTACCATTCCCAGACGAGCCTCGGGTTGGCCCGGAAACCTTCTCGCGTTGCAAGCTCCTGCGGATTGTACCTCGACCAGAGGCCCTCCTGGGCATCTCTGAAGGTGGGTATCCCGCTCTCCGCCGATATTCCAGCTCCTGTGAGAACGGTGAGAGATCGGCATGAGCCTATTCTCTCGGAGGTTTTCTCTATAGCTTCCACAAGAAGAGCCTCAGGGTCTTACAGGATCCGGAATAAAGGTGAGCAAAAAGATGATGAGAGCCATGAGTCCTATAACTCTTCTGCCCCTGCCCAGCGGTACACTCTCATCCACAACCGGTGGATGCGGGATCTTCGCAAGAAAAAGGATGAAGAATGCCCAGAGAAACCAGCCGGGCCATCCAGTTCTCATGTACGTGATCACGCCGAGTCCCACAAGTAACATGAATATATAGGTGGACACCCTTTTCTGCCTTCTGCCGAAAAGCGAGTAGAGGATATGACCTCCGTCGAGTTGGCCTATAGGGAGGAGATTGAGAGAGGTTACAAAGAAACCCACCCATCCGGCGAAGGCAACGGGATGAAGTATCACATCATACCCTTCGGGAGGGCTGCCAAGGGCGAGTTTGGAGAGAAGCTCGAATATCAGAGAGCTCCCGAGATGTATACTGCCTGCCTGTGATGCGACATCAACAAGCTCCACATGAGAGTTAAGCAGCCCGTAAAACGTCAGGGGAATACTCACTATGAATCCGGTGATGGGTCCGGCCGCTCCTATATCCAGCAGCATTCTCCTGTTGTGAATCGGTGATTTCATGCGAATCACAGCCCCGAGAGTGCCGATAATCGTTGGGAATGGGAGAAAATATGGTAAGGTCACATTCAGCTTGTATCTCCTGGCTGCCATGTAGTGACCCAGCTCATGGAGACCCAGCACGGAGAGAATTGTCGCTGAAAACGGTATGCCTGTCCAGAGAGTAGCAGGGTCTACGAACGGATTCTCGCCGCTAAGCAGAGCACCGGCGAAGAGAGTACTGAGAACTGTGAGGAGAAAGAGGAGGAGATTCACCCTCCAGCTGAATTTCCTTGACCTTCTTCGTGATAAGGTAAAAGTTAGATACTTCTCGTTTTCAATATTCTCTATGAAATATACTGCATCCAGTTCTTCAGCCAATTTATCGATGACCGTATAGGGTGCCATAATATATGCATTCATTTTTCCCCTGATTATCGTTTCTCCCCTGATATTGAACAGCTTGTACCCACCTTCAAAAAGGGGAGCGAGCTTGTGCTTGAGGATCTCATCCAGCATGTCGGTATGTCCATTTCTCATGTTAAGGAAAATCGCCTCACTAAAATAGCCACTCATTGCAGATATTGCAAGGGACTACGCAGAAATCAGTCTTTTTAAGGCATGGAATTTGCAATCTCGATATCGGGAGAAGATTACACAAATTACGTGAAATCACTTGACATGGGATGAGAGTGATGTTAGAATATTGTATGTGATAAGATTGTAATTTTCTCTTTCCGGATTACTCTCATTTAGATTCACCACGAAGGATTTAAACCTAAAGAGTTCTCATTATCCCATATCCTGGAATTCCCATGAAACCGTACCTGTAGCCACAGGGAATGCGATCGTATAAAGTAGATTAACAGTGTTTACACCGGGAACCTATAAGGAACCCGGACGGACTTGAACCCTTAAACAGCGAACGGAGAGATGAACGACACGAAAAGCATCATCAAAGACAAGATGGTGAGCATCCACGACATCAAGAAGAGGTCCGTTGGAGACCTTCACCAGATGGCAGAGGAGCTCAACATTGTCAACTACGCGAATCTGAGGAAACAGGATCTGATATTCCAGATAGAGCAACACCTTCTGGATAACGATGTGGTACTCATGGGGGAAGGAGTCCTCGAAATCCTTCCCGAGGGGTACGGATTTCTCAGATCTCAAGACTGGAACTATCTTTACGGTCCTGACGACATTTATGTATCTCCCTCCCAGATCAAGCGATTCAACCTGAGTACGGGAGATACAATCCTCGGCCAGGTCAGGCCGCCAAAGGAGGGTGAGCGATACCTCGCACTCCTTAAGGTCGAAAAGATCAACTTCGACGATCCCGAGGGGGCAAAGCACAAGATCCTCTTCGACAACCTGACTCCCCTGTACCCTGATGAGAGGATAAACCTCGAGACAAAAACAGGGGATCTTTCCATGAGGGTGGTAAACCTTCTTGCCCCTATTGGAAAAGGTCAGCGAGGGCTCATCGTATCTCCACCGAGAGCGGGTAAGACGATACTTCTCCAGAAAATCGCAAATTCTATTCTTGAGAACCATCCCGAGATTATTCTCATTGCCCTTCTCATCGATGAAAGGCCCGAAGAAGTGACCGATATGGAAAGAAACGTCGATGCAGAGGTAATCAGTTCCACTTTCGATGAACCCGCCGACAGGCACGTCCAGGTTGCCGACATGGTAATCGAAAAGGCAAAGAGGCTCGTCGAACACAAAAAGGATGTTGTGATACTCCTCGACAGCATCACACGTCTCGCAAGAGCTCACAACCAGGTTGTCCCTCACAGCGGCAAAATCCTCTCTGGCGGAGTGGATGCATACGCATTGCACAAACCCAAGAGGTTCTTCGGAGCGGCACGAAATGTCGATGAGGGTGGGAGCGTCACAGTAATAGCTACCGCCCTGATCGAGACGGGCAGCAGGATGGACGAAGTGATCTTCGAAGAATTCAAGGGCACGGGTAACATGGAGCTGGTTCTGGACAGGCAGCTTGCGGATAAGAGGATTTTTCCCGCGATTGATCTCAAGAAAACGGGGACCAGAAAAGAAGAACTGCTCCTGACCAAGGAAGAGCTCAACAGGGTCTGGGTCCTGAGGAAATTCCTCCATGATCTGAATCCGATCGAAGCAATGGAATTTCTATTGGAGAAAATGTCCATCACAAAGACGAATGCTGAATTCCTAGCCTCGATGAACACATGATCCCAGCCTCGAAGAGGGTTCTTGCTATAGACTACGGCGTCAGATGGTTGGGTCTTGCCTGGAGTGATCCAAGCCTCACGATAGTAGCCGGTTCCCGAACCATAGATAGAAAAAAGACTCATGTCCCTGTAACGGAACTGATCTCCGATGTGGTCTGTGAAATCGGAATTGGTAGTATCGTTGTGGGCATGCCTTACAACATGGATGGAAGTGCCGGTTCTAAGGCAAGGGAAACTCAGAGCTTCATCGACCTGCTAAGGGAGAAGCTCGATATCCCCATCTACCATTGGGATGAGAGGCTCACGACGGTCAGGGCCGAGGAAGAACTCAAAAAGCTCGGGGGCAGAAAAAGGAAGGGGATGCTCGATGAGATGTCAGCTTCCTATATTCTTGAGGCTTTTTTGAATCGGAGTCCGGATACCCAAGACATTTCCTGATACACTGATATGAGAAAACATTTCTTCATTCTCACATTCTGTCTTTTCATACTTTTAAAGACCTGGATATTCACAACTGTCATATTCTCCTCCAGACATCCGGTCCCCGGAGGAAATATCCTCATCTCAATCCCCCCAGGGCAGAGCGCCTCCCAGATCGGCAAGATTCTCGCAGATAGCGGTCTTTCGATCAGCCCCAGGATTTTCTCCATAGCTGCCATAATCACCGGAAACGATGACAAGCTCGGCTCAGGCGTTTACTCGATAGGACCCGACTTCACGCTCCGGGAGCTCTTTAGCACGTTAAGGAAAGGACAGGGATACTCAATACCGGTGAGAATCACCGAGGGTGCTCGACTCAATGAAGTAGCCAGAAAAATCTCATCGGAACTTGGACTTGAGGAATCCCTCATTCTGAAGCTCGTTAAAGATTCTGCTTTCGTCGACTCTCTATTGCCCGGCGAGTCAAGTCTCGAAGGGTTCATCTATCCCGACACATATATGTTCCCTGTCAATACGAATGAAAGAAAGGTATTGAGATCGATGGTTGAGAGGTTCTCCCAGATATTCAACGATTCCATGATTGAGAAGGCCAACATGATTGGTCTTTCGATGAGGGATGCAGTTATTCTCGCCTCAATAATAGAAAAGGAAGCACGGGTCCCAATGGAGCGAAAGCTCATATCAGCAGTTTTTCACAACAGGTTGCGACTCAGGCGACCTATAGAATCATGCGCCACTATCCGCTACATCATGAACAAGCCGACAGAACCACTCACATACCAGGATCTGGAGGTTAGATCACCATACAATACCTATCTGAATTTGGGCCTTCCACCGGGCCCAATATGCAATCCTGGAAAGGCTTCTCTCGAGGCAGCCGTTAGTCCCGCCAAAGTTGACTATCTCTATTTCGTCTCCAGGGGGGACGGCACACACATTTTCTCCAGGACCCTCACTGAACACAACTTCGCGAAAAGGAAGATAAAAGGGGCGAACAAGGGAATAAACTGAGGGAAAGGGGTCAGATGAACATGGGAACGAAGGAACTTGTAAAAGTCGCATGCGTGGCTATACTGTTTACCACCACTAAAGTTGAGCCAGCCTCCCCCGGGCCAGAAACCTTCGAAGCATCCCGAATAACAGCACAACTGAAATTCCTGGCGAGCGATTCCCTCCAAGGTAGAAGGGCCGGGAGCCGGGGTGGCAGGGTAGCTGC
>JBHIFB010000173.1:0-5607 GCA_046760905.1 Candidatus Glassiibacteriota bacterium
ATATGTAAGGCCGGGAGTGCAAGAGTCCTGGTGGGCTCTCTGGACTTCAAATCCAGTATGGGGCGGCTGATACCGTCCTGGGTGGGTTCGATTCCCACACACTCCCGCCATATTATATTTATCTCAGGATGGTGTGGCATTCCCATTCCTCGAGGAAGTACTTGTGAAGGGAAGGGATTTGTTGTTATCTTTCCTGATGAATGTTGCCCACCAGGTGCTGCTTGATGAACCTATCGGGGGAATTTAGTTAAAACCGGTGGAAGATAATGGGCTTGTCGTAGGATCTTTACTATCCGACCATACTTACCTATCCCCATGGAGAGGAGGCACCGATGGCTAAGAAAAGTGAAATTTCTGACAGGAGTACGAAGGCGGAGATCCTTGAAGCATACCGCGACCTCAAGAAGGAGATCGATGAGTTGGAAAAAGGAGTGAAGCAGGAACCGGCAAAAAGGGTAGAACCGACAGAAGTTTCCTATACTTCGGACTATCTCATACAGGAGCTCACAACTCTTAAAATCGCAATATCCGGTTCACTCGCTGAACTTGAAGGCAAGCTTGTCGAGGAATCCAACAGACTCGAGGAAATCAAAAGCGCCATGCGGGAAGGCGTGCGTAGACTGAAGGAAATACACGACATAGAGCTCGAGGCGGATACACTCGCCAACATCAGGAAGAGGCAGGAAGAGGAGAAACTGAAGTTTGAGAAGGAAATGGGGGATGTGAAAGCGCAGTGGGAGAAGGAGAAGAGGGAACACGAGGAGGCTGTGAAGGAAAGGGATGAAGCCCTAAAGAGGAAAAGAGTCCGGGACGAAGAGGAATACCAGTATCAGATGAAGATAAAACGCAGGCAGGATTCCGATGCCCTCAACGAGGAGCTCGCAAAGAGAAGATCGGCCTTTGAGAAGGAAATAAGGGAAAAGGAACAGAAGATTCTCGAACGTGAGGCCTCGATCCAGGAGAAGGAGGAAGAGTTCACGAGATTAAGGAAAGAAGTCGAGCAGTTCCCGAAGACCCTCGAAGAGAAAGTGAAGCAGGCGAGGGAAGAGGCGATTAAAGAGACCGAGGAGCGGCTTCAGATGGAGAAGTTCATGCTCGAGAAGGACATGGAGAGGATGAAGGAGCTCCATGATCTAACCATGAACAGTAACGATGAGAAGATAAAAGAGCGGGAGCTTCGCATAAAGAACCTGGAAAAGGACCTGAAGGAAGCTCAGGCTCAAACCCATGTCGTCGCGACGAAAGCCGTTGAAGGTATCGCCGGAATCCACATCAAGGCCTTTGGGCCGGAGAAAAAGGAGAAAGAGGAAAACTGATCCCTATGGTATTACATGGAACCAGAAGCTATCAACTGCCTTCCTGCGCGAATCGGTGTCGAACGCGATTGTGTAGAGGACGTATCGCCCCACCGGAGCTGCATCGGGTATCGTGCCTGATAGCTCAACGCTGTGGCTTTCACCGGCTGTGAGTGTGAGCGAAAAGGGCCCGATGACCGGGTTTCCTGCGAAGGGCACACCTCCCGGAAGAACGAGAAATGACATCGCCCTCACAGATTCCTCATCCGTACCCGTTTGCTCGATGTTCACGGTAAAAACAAGCGTTCCCCCGCGCCTTATGATGCGGCGCTCAGGCACCGCATTCACCTCTATCCACGGTGCTTCCCAGAGTGCTATTGCGGTGGGTCCCTGGCCGACCTGATAGTCGGTGACATATTCATCGGGTATGTCATATACTGACACGGTATTGCTGTCGAAGGACACCGCGTACATGTACCCCTCGGTACATACAGCAACATCCATGGCCGTAGTACCTGTCGTAATCGGATCCTCCGAACCGTGGAGCAGCGTGTTGCTTATGGTATTGTGCAGATATACCTCACCGTTTTCGATCCAGCCCCCTGCGGCGGCATACAGGAAACCTAGGCCCGTTATCGCTGCCCGCGCCGGGAACCCTCCTGTCCAGACGCTGTCTGTGACTGTGCCCGTCGCCGAATCGACGCAGTAGATCGTCCCGAAGCTCGTTGCGTAGTCGCCTGTACAAATCACGTTCAGCTCCCCCTGCGGATCCATCACCAGATCCTGCGCGTTCTTACCGACCGTTACTGTGTCGATTACCGACTCCGTCGTGAGATCTATCACCGATACGGTCCCATCACCATACTCAGGCCAGGCCACACCCGTATTGGCCACATAGAGTAGACCGCCTTCTACAAGTAGCCCCTCCGGTCCCACCCCAACACCAATCGTGCTAACGACTTCCCCCAGGCTCACATCAACCTTTGAAACAGTGTTTGTCAGAAAATTGGTTACATACATTGTCTCATCATCATAGAATGCCGCAGACCAGGGATTGTTCCCCTCTCCCAGGTCTATTACAGAGAGGAGCGAATCTCCCAAAAGATCTATCACATACATATCTGCTGAGCCTGAGTTGATGACATATGCTCTATCACCTCTCACCACGATGTCATTGGGCCAGTCGCCGAGCGTCACGATGTCATCGTAGACAGTACCGTTTTCAAGATCCACTTTAGAGAGAGTCCCCCCGAGCCCGTTCACCACATAGAGGCTTTTCGTAAGCTGGGAGATGGCATTCGAGGCCGCGATTGAGGTAAAAAAAATTGCGATTAAAACATTCTTCACCTTTGCCTCCTTGCGCGCTGGGATTTTTCAGAATTCGGGAGAGAAGCGTTTTCACGAAAATGCGAGACCGGTTCACCTGGGGAAGCCTCTTCTTCTGAGATTAAAATCCTCACCGGTCCATCCCCGACACCTATTCGCCGCATGACGGTGCCTGTGGATCTATCGAGCAGGATAACCCGGTCTGCATCGAACTCGCAAATATAGAGGGTGCCGCTCGATGGATCCGATTCTATGTCGGTGTAGCCGTCCCCGCCCAGGAGTGGACTGACGGAGTCGTTTATTATCTCGAGGCTTGCGGCCTCATAGGCCATCACACCGCCCCAGTAGCCTGCTACATATATTATGCCCTCAGCTGCCTCACACATCGACGAGGGGTTTCCACCGAGAGACACCGTATCGAGAGGGACCATTGAAACCTGGTCGATTATGTGGACCTCTCCCTCCTCTGCCTCCCCATTCTGTGTGTAGGAGCCGGTACAGAGAACATGAAGCCGACCGGTCTGGTCAAGGAGAAGATCCTGCGGGTTAGTGCCGACGTATGTAGCTCCAACCTCGGTGCCGGTTGAGCGGTTGAGCTTGATTACCTTACCCCTGCCGAATGAACCGTACCGGTACGCAGTGTCAGTGACATAGACGCCATCTTCGTCTGATGCGACAGCCTCAAGCGTTGTGCCGACTTCGATACGCTCGGACACGATCCAGGCTCCGAGGTCGATGACTGCCACCTCGCCGGTGAGGAAGTTTGTTACCCAGAGCCTTGTCCCGTCGCTCTCACACTCCCATGGGTTTTGACCCAAGCCCACGTCGATGCGCCTTGTGACCCTCCCTGTTTCTCTGTCTATCTCCATAACCTGGTTGTCACCGGAGTTAACAACATAGAGAATTCCGCCCCCGGCCTCACCAGAGATGTCATTCGGCCACTTGCCGAGCTCAAGGACATCGTTGTATACGTTTCCATTAGCGAGGTCTATCCCGGAGAGGGTTTCAGAGAGTCCGTTGACGACATAGGCCATCCTCTCACCGGCCGGGAAGAGGCCCGTTTCCACAGACTGGGGATCGGTGCTGCAGCCGGATGTGAAACTCGCAGTTGCGAGTGCGAGAAGCCCGTAAAGGATACCTTCAACACCCCTTTCCTGAGTGAATGGCTTCCCACGAACTGTCATGAGACTGCCTCCTCTGCGGCATGTGATAACAAAGCTTTATAAAGCGGCTCTTCTGCCTGCTAAAATGCACAAGCCTCACAACTCAAATGGCAGAGTTCTTCCCTGTCCCGGTCATGTGTGAGGCCTTCTATCTGTCAAAGCACTCCTACCTCTGGTGTATGATCTTCATCCTGAATGAGCTGGTATCCAGCTCGAGGTTCACCAGATATATCCCCGATGGGCACAACATTCCGCGATCGTCTCTCCCGTCCCAGATTATTCTGTGGATTCCACCTTGCGCGTGTCCATCCATAAGGACCTTCACCAGCTTCCCTCTCACATCGAACACCGATAGTTTTACATACGCTTCCTGGGAAGTTTCGAAAGATACGGTCGTTTGACCGTTAAATGGATTCGGATAGCAGGGCAGGGGAGTCGTCCTCTTCCGGTCTATGTCGGAAGTGGTCTCATCACGGATCCCCAGCGGCGCCTCGATCTCCCTGTTGAACGGGTCAAGCAGATTCTCGCCGGTGTCGCTCTCAAGCCGCTGGCTCACGGTGAGTACCGGCAGCGGGCTTCCGTAGTTTTGAGGTGAGTCGAGGCGGAGCTCGACCGATGTGTCTGAGATGCGGATCACGGAATCCGCTTCAGTGAGATTTCTTCCATCGATGGCGAAAAACTGCGGGGGGATGTCCTGGCTTACCTCGAGGGCTTTGGAGAAGCTCACCTGTATCGCATCTGGGGAAATGGCCCGTGCCGAGACGACTTCGAACGGGAATGCCCTCGATGTCCAGTTTATGTGACAAATCGCATCCAGGTCGAAACCCGCCTGTGGTGGCAGATCGAGGCCGGTGTCTGTTACCAGGTCACCGTCTTCGTCATAGGTGTCGCTGCCGGTGTCGATGATCCTTATGAATCTCACATTTGGGAGTCCTACTTCCTCCAGATCGAACTGGTCACCTCCAGAAAGAAGCGGATCTGTAGGGTCGGGTATCCCATCATTGCTCATGACCGGATCGACACCGGCGAATCCCGCATACCTGTGCGGGTTGCCCGGCGGCTCTATCCCGGGCAGAATATCGAACGGGAATCTGTGGTAGCAAATCCCGTCCTGGCTCACTTCCACGAGTGCCGTTTCGATGTATCTGTTGAGAGAATCGCCGGCGACGAAGAAGGGATTCTCGAAGACGGTGAAATCGGGGCCCGGTCCGTCCACGATGATGTTGTCTTCGAAAGAGAGGGTGATCTGGCCGGAGTTTCCGAGGCTCACCACATCTAGCGACCCCTCGAGCTCTCCCCCGCCGCGCGGCAGGCCGAGAACGATCTGCGGCAGTGAGTCCGCCCCGTAGCCGGCATTCGAGCCGGGGCTGAATGCGACCACCGAATCGGCCCCCGGGCTCTGAGCCCCAAGCGGGCTGGTAAGGCACAGGATGAGGATCGGCATGATCCCTGTCGTTGCTATATTAATCAGGGATTCGTCTTTCATGGCTAACTCCACGTTTCAGCGAAAAATCAAGCGCCGCCATCACCGTCATTCCAGGGACGGGGAACTCGTCCACATCGTAGTAACTCTTGCCACCTATGTTTTTGATGGAAAAAAAGAGCGAGATCTCCTTCCAGAGAGAGTATTTCATGTTGAGATCTATCACATCGTGTCCATCCAACCACTTGCTGTTAGTCTTTGTCAGGTACCTCTTTCCCACCCGCATCCAGGAGACACCGATTGAGAGCCGCGTTGAAGCATATGTCTCGAGAGAGAGGCAGGAGACGGAGCCGGGCCGTCTGACCAGCTGCTTGTCCCTGGTGAGTGGATCATCCCCGCG
>JBHIFB010000174.1:0-5560 GCA_046760905.1 Candidatus Glassiibacteriota bacterium
ATTCCCAAAGAAGACGACAGTCTAGTTTTTCAGATAGAATGAACATCGGATCAGCATCGATCATGCCATCCAACCAGTTGAGGGTGCAACCAGGATCGAGGTAGACAGAAGCTTGCCCTCCTTCCACATCGGAGTAAAAGATGGTCAGCGTGGATAGAACAGGATCACCCCCAACGTAAATTTCTTTACCAGTTGGAGCATTGTTGTTCCAAAGGATCGTATTGCCAACTTCAGAGTGGGCATCGGAGCTTATGCCTATCCCACCACCATATTCTCCAGCAGTGTTTCCCATTATCGTATTACCCTCGATGGTGGGAGAAGCATCGTCGCCAAACAAAATCCCTCCACCCCCTGCATCGGCTATATTATTTGTGATAGTGTTGCCCACGATAGTTGGACTGGAATATTCACCGAACAGGATGCCACCACCTTTTTTTAGAATATCAACTTAGTACTTCCTGTAAAGCGTTTGTACTCCCCCTCTATAGCAGGTGAGATGCCAAATCGAGGTTATCTCATGATTATCTTTTAACTCATTGTTAATAAATGGGATAGAAGCTTGGCCACCGATTATGGATAGTCGAGTGATTAAAATGAGGGTTGAATATTTATGACTTCAGGAATTCTAAGGAATCTCAGGTGGGGGGTTAAGTTTACAATTCACAATCAATTAAGCGAGGGTTGATTATTTATTACCATTCTCCTCAATACCGGTAAGATAGAGCTTGGATTTTAAAAATTGAGGTGGGATGCGGTATTTCCGGGATGCCTTGGCGATATCCCCACCGGTCTCATCCATTAATTCTCTTATCAGAGTTCCGAGCTTGGTCCTGAGACTCAAGTGATCTATTCCCAGCAGCTTAGCGGCAGGCTTCACCTTCCAACCGCTCTGCCTCAAAGAGAGCAGTATGAGTTTTTTCTCCATCACCGCATTAATACGGTAGTATGGCCTTTCCTTCCTCTCGAGTTTCATCTTCCCGCGGGACTCTTCCAGAACGTTCGCGACCAGCTCATCATCAAGATGGATGAGCCTGTCATCCCCGGCGTCGCCGGAATCAGGGATTACCTTGTGAGCGCCGGTGCTTAATAACAGTTCGTCGCTGAATACAATGTCTCTGGCTGTGATGCTCTTTCCTTCCGCCTTGAGCACGGCTCTTTCAATGATATTCTTCAGCTCCCTCACGTTGTTCTCGCTGTAATCATGTCCCTTGAGTATCTTCTGTGCGTTTGTGTCTATTCCCGTGAGCGGCTTGTCCATCTTCTCCGAGAAATCCTTCATGAAGTGATTGGCAAGGAGCAGGATGTCCTCTCTTCTTTCCCTCATGGGCGGGACATGCACTATCTCGACCGCCAGCCTGTGAAACAGAGCTTTCTTGAACCTCCCCCCCTCCATATCCTGGTAAAGGTCTCTGCTGGTGGCACATACTACCTGAACATTGGTCGAGAGCTCTGTTCTGCCCCCTACTCTGGTGAAAGTACCAAATTGCAAAATCCTCAAAAGCTTCGGCTGCAGTTCCACTGAAAGTTCGCCGATCTCATCGAGAAAGATGACTCCTCCATCTGCGACTTCGAAAAATCCCTGCTTTCGGGTGTGAGCTCCTGTAAATGCCCCTTTCTCATGGCCGAACAGCTCGCTCTCCATGAGATTGGCAGGAATCGCAGCGCAGTTCACCACCACGAAAGGCTTCCCCGACCTCGCTCCTGCCTGGTGTATCGCTCTCGCAATGAGCTCCTTGCCGGAGCCACTCTCACCAGTTATGAGAACGCATACCGGGTAATCCACAGATGCGATCCTCATTATCTGCTTTTTCACCATATCCACAGATGAACTTCTACCGATGATCTCTGGAAAAAGTATCTCATCGGCCAACCGTCGCTTCAGGTAAGAGAGCTCTTCTTCCTTTTCATGACTGTCCTGCTCCTTTCCTATCACATCCGCTATGAGGTCCACGAACGAGAGAAAATAGGTCTTTCTCTCATCATCGAGCATGGTGGGCATGCCCCTGGTGTCAGTATAGATTACTCCTATCAACCTCTCATGAGATTTAATTGGGGCGCATAGAATTGTCTTGATATCGTGCTCGCGGATGCTCTTTCTGCTCATGAGTTTCTCATCCTTCTGCGCATCTGAAGTCATGATGACTTCGCCCTTCATCGCCCGCTCTATAACACTCGAGCTAAACTCATGGGCTGCTTCGACGAGGCCCTCTATGACATTTACTCCATACTTGAACACGAGCCCATCAGTTTTTTTGTCATACAGGAAAAGAAGTGCCCTGTCTGATCCGAGGATCTCTGTCGAGACGTTTATCACCCGTTCAAGTAGCTTCTCGATGTCCCGCTCAGGGACGAGTTCGCGAATGATTTTGAACAGTGATTCTATATTTTCTCTTTGAGACGGAATTTTCATGTTATTGTTATCGATTTCATCTTCAGGGCTTAACCGAACTATGTCGGGTGATGGTCACATTTTCGTACTTCCCTGCTTGATTATACCTGAGGGCAGAAGGTTTGTCAACTGGGAGAGGTTGACACATCTCCCTTCGTAACGGGGTTCAATGTTTAGATTGAATGGAGTTGACAAAGAGTGCTTCATCAGGTATACTCAATTTTCGGAAGAAGGTGCGTTGCGAGAACAATGAATAAGGTTGAAAGTGCAAAGAAGTGGTATAAACAGGCAAAGCATGACCTTGAGATGGCAGAACGAATGCTGAAACAAGAGGGATTTGATGTTACAGCGTTCTTGTGCCACCAATCGGTGGAGAAGCTATTAAAGGCGATTTTAATTTTAGAAAAAGGAACACTCAAAAAGACACACTTCATCGATGAATTGGCTCAAGATTTAGGAGTATCTCCCGAAATATTGGATGATGTGAATGAATTAACTCCGGATTATCTACCATCACGATATCCTGATGTGAGTGAAAAGGTTCCATATGAAGAATATGATAGCGAAATAGCCGAGGAGAAGCTTAACGCAACCAAACGGATATACGCGAACCTGAGTGAGAGATATAGAGTACTGGAGGACTAGATGATCCAACCAGTTATAGAGAACGATAAATGGCTTAAGAAATACTACAAGGAAGTGGTTCCAGAGATTACCAAATCATTCAGTCCGTGCAGGATAATTCTCTTCGGTTCCCGGGCCAAGGGAAGTGCGAAAGAAGAAAGTGACATAGACGTAATACTCATTTCAGATCACTTTAATGGTATAAAGTTTGTCAAAAGGATGTCACTGGTTCTTAAAAAGACTGGTTTCCCAAAACATGTAGATTATCTGTGCTATACTCCAGAGGAGGTTACAAGAGTCAAAGAGACATCCTTCATCCTGCAGGAAGCACTGGAAGAGGGAATTGAATTGTAAGGTCCTTCTTTCCTGATTATACACACTCTTTCTTCTGCTTACATCATTGCCGCTTGCTTCATTTCTAATCAGAGGATTTTTTTAGTAAATGAATAATTTCATCACAAATTTCTGTTTTGAAATCTGCCGGGACTTCAGCACGAGATCAAGGCACCTTAATCTACGAATACTAATTAGCCTATGAAAAGAGATTCTTATCCTTTGACCATTGGCAGACATTACCTGCTGCATGAGAAGTTAGGGGCTGGTGGGATGGGTGAAGTGTACAAGGCCATCGACCGTCTCACAGGGAGTGAAGTGGCTCTCAAGAAGGTGACTCTGCCGACCGAGAAGCTCCTGTTCACTTCACGGAGTGGTGACACCAACTTGCAGCTGGCTCTCGCTCAAGAGTTCGGGACACTATCCTCACTGCGCCACCCGCATATTATAAGTGTATTAGATTACGGCTTCGACGAAAAGCGCCTACCTTTCTATACGATGAGCTTGCTCGAGAATGCTCAGACGATCCTTGAAGCCGGCCGTGGGAAGGCGCTTGCCAGGCAAATTGATCTTATGATCCAGACATTACAGGCGCTTTCCTACCTGCACCGGCGAGGTGTGCTTCATCGTGATCTCAAGCCGGAGAACATCCTGGTTGCAGACGGAGCAGTGAAGCTGCTGGATTTCGGTCTTTCAGTGAGTACCGAGTGGCAAACGGCTCGGGCCAGCAGAAAAATAGTGGGGACAGCGGCTTACCTGGCGCCTGAAATAGTCCAGGGTGGAGAAGCGAGCGAGGCAAGTGACCTGTATGCTGTGGGCGTCATCGCCTATGAACTGTTCGCCGGTCGCCATCCTTTCGATACCGATGACATGGCGGTTCTTATCAGTGACATCATGAACACCCCTGCCGATATGTCGTCAATAGGAGTGGGAGATGAAATAGCTGGGGTAATAGGTTGTCTCCTGGCCAAGGATCCCAAAGAGCGATACAGTAACGCGGACCAGGTCATCAGGGATTTGTGTGCTGAAACCGGTAGATCATTACCGCCTGAAACACTTGAGATCCGGGAGAGTTTCCTGCAGGCCGCAAAGTTCGTAGGAAGGGAAAAGGAATTAGCACACCTGTCAGGGTTACTGAGAGAAGCGTTGGAAGGCAGAGGGAGCGCATGGTTAATCGGTGGTGAAAGCGGAGTGGGCAAGTCCCGTCTTACAGATGAGTTGCGTACTCTGGCTCTGGTGGAAGGCGCATTGGTGCTTCAGGGACAGGCGGTGAGCGAAGGCGGGAGTCCTTATCAATTATGGCGTGAGATCCTGCGACGTCTTGTTATTACAACTGAGCTGGAGATAGGAGAGGCGAGTGTGCTGAAGGCGTTGGTGCCGGATATCGGCGTATTATTGGGACGAGAAATCCCTGATGCCCCACTGGTCGATCCCCAGACAGCACAGTATCGCCTGTTCAGAACATTTGCTGATGTGCTGTTACGGAATA
Source organism: Candidatus Glassiibacteriota bacterium (assembly GCA_046760905.1). Lineage (GTDB taxonomy): Bacteria > Gemmatimonadota > CAZMKB01 > CAZMKB01 > CAZMKB01 > JBHIFB01. Next base: position 4,836 of record JBHIFB010000174.1, read on the forward strand.
GTGCCACTCAACCGATAGTGTTGATTCTCGAGGATCTTCAGTGGGCGGAGAGTAACAGCCTGGCTCAATGGACAGGGCTTTGAAAACGTGCAGTACGGCCTGTATGAATACGACAGATACTGGTCGTCTACTACATACGTCAACAACTTTTTCTATGCATGGGCACTCTATGTTGGCAATGGCTGGCTGGCCAGTGCTTTCAAGACCCCTTCATACTTCTACGTTTGGCCGGTGCGTGCCGGTCAGGAGAACTTACCCGATCCGGCCTACCCCGTGAACCTATGGAAGACGGGGCAAACATCAACCTACTATCCCGGGGATGACGGCGATCTCCGGAGGGGTGTCACCTGGCCTTCCCACCGGTTTGTCGATAATGGTGACGGCACGGTGATCGATGCACTGACGGGGCTTATGTGGCTCAAAGATGCGGACTGTTTCGGCACCGCTGCGGACTGGCAAACTTCGATGGATATCATTGCCGATTTCAACACGACGCCGACGAACTATGACTGCGCCGACTACGACGAGGTCGACCCTCCATACGATGACTGGTCCCTTCCAAACCGTAAGCAACTCTTCAGTCTGATCGATTATTCACAATGGCAACCCGCCCTGCCGCCGGATCATTTATTCCTGAATGCGCCCACGATTGAGTCCTACTGGTCTTCTACGACCTTTGCCCCGACAACGGACCATGCGTGGGTCGTCCTTATCAGAAGCAGCGA
>JBHIFB010000175.1:0-5480 GCA_046760905.1 Candidatus Glassiibacteriota bacterium
GATCTTCGCTCGTCTCGTTCTCCTGCGCCGCAAGCGGGTTCAAGGGATCGTCCGGGTCTCCGAGTGTGGAATAATTGCCTGTACGGCTGCGCCACAGCTTGAAGCCTTCGAAATCATACTGACGGTAATTCGGATCGATTTTCACGAATTCGTCGTACGTCTTGTCCGCTGAAAAGACCGGCGAATCATCCCAGAGGATCGTCACCTGCCTGTCGCCTGGAATGAGAGTCATGTTCGGCCTCGGTGGCGGGCTCGCCTGCAGGAAGTTAAGGTCGTAGATGGCCTGCACCGTTTGCTTGACAGTCAGAAAATCTCTGAACACATCATCCGTCGGATCGGGCCTCGGAGGAGTGCCGTAGACATTCACGATAGGTGGATCCCCTATCGCTCTTGCAAATACGAATGCGAGTACGATTGTGTGCGCCTCGGCCGGACTTAGCCTGAATGGTCCCGAAGATATTAGGAATCGAATATCAACATCTTCGGTCGTTTCGTAGCATTCATCCGGCGGGTCACATTTCATGACACGGAAGCCTTCGGGATCCGAGCGTGGATCAGGACGGGTCATGCAGGGGGAGTTGCAATCGAAGGTGTAGTTTACAAGGCCAAGCTGGTCGACCTCGTCCGGTTGATCATCGACCACACCGTCCCCATCGTCATCGATCCCGTTGAATGGCGATTCATCGACCATTCCGTCACCATCGTTGTCGATTAAATCGAAGTCGTTTCCCGGACTCTGCAGATAGGCGATTCCGATAAAGCCGGGAGTGCCAACGAAATTCGATTCCGTGAAGTCGTTGTCCCAGGCAAATCCCATATTTATCGGTATGGTCTCTGCCGTTTCCGGATCTTCCATCGTGGTGAAAAAGCTAGTCCTGTCATCTGCGAATGTTTCACCGATATCCATATCCGAAAGATATCCCATCCATGCATCTTCGAGAGTTATCGGTTCCCAGCCTACGGCACGATCCGATATATTCTCGATCTCGAAGATGAAGAATATGACCTGCCGCGACAAGCCTGCCGTGTAAGCCATACTCCGTTGCCTTATCTCGAAAGGTACATTCCGGCCGTAGATGGGAGCTCCCTCGAAGGTGTTATAGATTGTCACGAGATCCTGGTCCGACCTTACGAAAGGGATCATCTGAAGATATGTATCACTCTCAGGATCTTCATCCAGGATTCTGAACTCATCCGGCCAGTTTTCCAGATTCCACTCGGTTTCTTCAGTAGTCGCGTCTGCGCTGCTGAACACTGTCGCGAGCGAGCTATTCGGATCCTGACCGTACCTTCCTTCGCGGAATTCGGTGCCTCCACTGACTGGGTCGTATGCCTGAAGAAAGACTGTGTCCTGGGCACCATCAAAGTCGATATCTGCAAGGCCTGCTATCCACACACCGGTGCCGAAAACATAGTTGTTCGGCGTATTCCCCGGCCAGAAACCCGTTCCGTTCATCGTGAACAGATCGATCCCGATCTGGCCCGAATTCGACACCGCCAGTTTCACTGCGTTATAATCATGAAACTTTATCACAGTCCTCGAAAGAGATGGGCCACCTTGACCAGCCTTCAGGTGGACGTATGACATCGCCCCGCTGTAAGCCAGAAACTGCAATGTGACCGCAACAATTAAAACAGGGGCCGCTCTAGCAAATCGCATGAAACACCTCCTTTAGTGAAAATCGCAAAGGAAGTGAGGCAGGAAGGATCCTCGCTGATCTCGCCAAGTATTGTTCTGAAAGCTTCAGAAAAGCCCCACTCCCCGGGATCAGCCAGGACGAGTGTCATTTATCGGAGGCAATCTCCATATGATTGTACTTTTTTTTCAGAAGAGGTGTTGCAGAAAAATCACGTAGCTGTAATTCAGGATTTAAAAGCAGGTTAAGATGAATCCATGGTACAGAAGCGATCCCTCTTAATCAACAGGTTGACTTTGAACCCTCACGCGTGTAACGTAGAACGAAAAGCCTTTCTGAATATACGCCAATTCAAAGAGAATGAACTCTTGAGCCGTTAGATACTCTACTTATATGAAAAAAGGCGCCTATAGGGAGATCACGCTTCCGGCTGTGATCCTCGGCCTCCTCCTCGGCCTCATGATGAACGCGAGTTTCACATACTCGGGTCTTGTCATCGGATTCACCATACCCGGCTCGATGGTGGCGGCCATAATAGGCTGGGGAGTTTTGAGGGGGATCATGGGGAGCGGCACAATCACCGAGAACAACATCAACCAGACAATCGCATCCGGCCTCACAATTACGAGCGCGGGCATGATATTCACCGTCCCGGTCCTCTTTCTCATGGACATCAGCCATAGTACGCTTCAAATCATCCTGGCAGGTATAGCCGGGGTATTCCTTGGGGTTGTCATCATCGTTCCCCTCAGGACCCAGATGATCGATATCGACAGACTAAAGTTCCCATCGGGCACGGCCGTTGCGGCGATTATCAAGTCCCCGGCATCAGGCACAAGCAAATCGCTCCTCTTGCTGGCAGGATTATGTATTGGAGTGAGCATAGGCCTCCTAACGCAACTGAGCGTCATAGGAGGGGAAAATCTCATACCGGACACGGTAAATCCCGGAATTGTCCTCGGCCTTCCACCTTATGTATCTACAACAGTGGCGGTGTCCATGTTCAGCCTGGGCGCCGGATATCTCACAGGGAAAAACGGCCTCATTGTGCTTCTGGGCGGGATGCTCGCCTACTGGATCCTGCCTCCCATCCTGCTCTCAGTGGGATGGCTGCCGGTGGGACTTGGGGTGGAGGAAATACTCCCGTTCCTTCAGCGGGAGGTGAACCGACCGATAGGCGTTGGTATGTTGCTTGGTGGTGCACTCACCGGTGTTGTCCTTGCTTTCCCCTCTCTGGGGATAGCATTCTCCAGGCTGCTGAAAAAGAAAATAACCGACAGAACCGACGAAGTATCCCTGCGATTTCTATCATATGTATTCCTCGTTGCATTCGCTCTCCTCTACCTGATCGTTGGTTCCATCTCGGAACTCTCATGGGGCCACTCCTTTCTCATCACAGTAGTCGGTATGGTCTGGATAATCGCCTCGGGACTTATCGTGTCCGAATCAACCGGTCTTACGAACTGGTCCCCCATCAGCGGGATGGCTCTCGTTTGCGTGACGATAATCCTTCTTCTATCGAGGGGATCGGTCCTCGTGGCGATCACCATTGGAACGGCGGCCTGTGTGGCAGCCTCGCAGTGCGTGGACATCATGCATGACCTGAAGACCGGCCACCTAGTCGGTAGCAGGCCGAGGAGCCAGATACTCTCGCAGCTTATCTTCTCATGGCTGGGACCGGCCGTTTCACTGATGGTCATAATTCTCCTTTGGAAGGCTTACGGGTTGGGCGAAGGCTCACACATCACAGCCCCTCAGGCTCAGGCGATGCGTGCCGCCGTCGAGGGTATACTTGGAGGAAACATACCTTACTCGAAGTATGTATCCGGAATCATATTGGGTTCTGTTCTCTCCCTGACGGGTCTTAAAAGCCTTGGTGTATTGATGGGACTCGCCATGTACCTTCCGTTCGCCTTCATACTTCCATACGGGATCGGATGCATAGTGAATATCGGAACACAAAGAGCGCTGGGTTCACAATGGAACGAGGAGAAGGGAATCCCTTTCGCCGCAGGTATCCTTCTTGGTGATGCCCTCATCACCTTGTTCCTGGCGCTTATCATGGTATTCGGTTCGAGGCCGGGATAGCATGGAAAGATGGTGGACACTATGAAAAAGTCTGTCGGCACCTTCCTGCTCATAGCTGGTGTGATCGGTGGAGTCATGGCAGCCTCGAAAGACCCTATACATCAGAGCCTTTTTGGCATATCGGTGGGTGTCATGATACTCGGGACCGCCCTCAGAAGAGGCATAGGCAAAAACCAAAGAGAGGAATCAGGGGATGAGGGGATGAATGTCCGGGAGGTCAGATCGGTAACAGGTAAGCTGTTAAGTGAACTGGGAGAACTGGCTGAGACTCATAACCGAGTCGAAGATGATTACCGTAAATCAGTCAGACTGATAGAATCGCTTCTTTCGCACAACATCCCACAGACTCTCTCCTTGGTTAGTAAGCTGGAAGGCATCATGACAACAACAGACTGCGCAAGGATCACCTCTCTGGTGTCAGAAGGGGAGAGATACCTGAACAGGGCATGGTCTGCCCTGATGGACGGCTACGAAACTGAAGCTAAGAATTCTCTTTTAAACGCTTATAAAAAGCTTGGAGAGGCCTCATCCATTCTTGCCAGCGTGGCTACTGCTCCCTGAGTAAAACTTCACAGAAGAGTTTCAGCTTTCCAAGCATACCTTTCAGAAAATCACTGTTCTTCACCGCGTTGCGAAGTCTCACTATCGCCTTTCTCTGAAGCCTGTACATGCTGAGCTTGGGCTTTTTCGGCGGGGCAATCCCTTCCCCGAGCTGCTCCAGCGGTTCCCAGAGAGTGTCCAAGGGATATCCCCAGGTTTCGAGATCGCCTGGGTCGAGCTTACCGACCATGTCCTTCACGATGGCGAGCTTTGAAGGTTCCGCGGCAAGTTCATTAGCCCATTTAGCTATCGATTTTGTCATCGGCTTGGAGTACTGCGCTACCGATATGGGATCACCCAGACCTCCCTTGACGTGCTCGTGTTTCCCGTATTCTACGGCTTCCTTCTCCATCGGCAGATCGAGGAAATTGAACATCCTCTCAAGCTCCTTTTCCGGGTTTTTCACGATCTCCTCGTACTTCACATGTATCATCGGAGCCGGCTTCTCACGGAGGAACTTTGCCATCACCGGTACGTAACGGTTGAGTATTGGATTGTACCTGTAAGCTTCAGCGTAATCTCCGTCGAAGAATGAGTTCGCGAAGGAGCTGAAAATTGCGATAGGATGGCGGGTCAGTACTATATAATGGGTCTCGGGATAGACTCTTGCGAGAAAATCGACGACGAGACCATAAGCAGGTGTTTTGTCGAGGAAGTACCTTTTTCCACCCGAGGCTTCGAGCATCTTCCCGTAGAGAACATCCAGGTATGCCCTGCATGCTGCATAATAGTCTTTCTCACCACTGGGGAGGTCGTTCACGAACTCTTTCTGGGCCTCAGCCGCGAGGATGTGATCATAGGGAGCTTTTTCGACTTTGTCCCAGTATCCGAGATATGCCAGCGGCGTCACTATATGAGGTTCCGGGCGACCATAGATCTGAGAATGGGATGCAAGCATTCTCTCGAGCATAGTCGAGCCTGATCTTGGAGTTCCTATGACGAAAATCAACCTGTCCATCATTTCCATAATGTCTCTCCATCAAATGAGTTGATAACTATGAAAGCCTCTACTACTGATTTTTCCAGTGTATGATCTAGAAAACAAATAAATTTAACGAAATAATAGTCAAAATCAACTCACTTACACTTGTTGAGTTTGACCATTTTTCCTGGAACTTAGTGCTGCGTTTCACAAATACGGTGACGTATCTTGGA
>JBHIFB010000176.1:0-5468 GCA_046760905.1 Candidatus Glassiibacteriota bacterium
CCCCGAGGCCATCGGGCTGAATGAACTCCGTCCAGCCTACGACGATGTGGCCATCTATTGCTTTCGCAATGGAAGGCATGAAGGCCACGCCAGACTCACCGGAAAGATCGGGGTTCTCTGGGAAGCCTATGTAAGCATTAGAGATCTCCCCGTTCTCCACGAGGCTGTGAAAGAGACCCTCGTAACCATAGGTTGTATCGTTCATGGTATAGGTGAGGTGAGCCTTTCCATCAGGAGTGACCGCCACGTTGTCATGGCATGAGTTAAAGGCCGTGTAACCGATCCCGAAACCGGTTCCACCGACATAGCAAACCGTGCTGTCGAATGCAGCCTCTCCGGAATGGCCCCTGGGGTACTGAGATATGTCGGTGCCCCACACAAGTTTCAGCGGATCCCAGGTGTTTCCACCGTCAGTTGACTGAGTGTAGGCGGGATAAGGGAAATCACCGGAGAAGCCCATAGAATCGGCCCATGCGGGTTCGAGAGCCACAAATGCGAGGGCGGCGATGAAATCGCCGTCGGCATCTATCATAAGAGGCCCGTCTATCCCGGCCATGTCGAAGCCGTCTGTGCCGATTGTCTCAACGATATTCAGCCAGCCTTCCCATGTTATCCCGCCGTCAGTTGAATAATTAAAGTAAGGCGAGGATTCCGACCACTTGTATACACTAAGGTAAATCGTTGAGGGAGGCGTAATAACGACATAAGGATAGTAATAATCATTCACTTCGCCGAATAGTACAGAAACCTCGAATTCCTGATGACACTGTGCACTGTCTCGTGCACAGTAAAGAGAGTTTCCCATAAGATTAAAGCCGTTAAAGAATATACTGGTAATGGACCCATCAAATGAAACTGCAGCGGATTTGTCCGATAAATCATCGGGAGGGCGAATTGGTCCCACGATGTTCCAGCTAATACCGTTATCGGTAGAAAGTGCGTTGTGAAGTTTGGGCGCAGGCAAACCTATATCCTTTAAGAGAGCCACATCGATTGCATCCGGAGTGTCACAATCGTGGCGGATGATCCTTCTGCCGCCGCCCATAAAAGTACTGTTGCTTAAGACATCCCTCGAAACGACGTTATAGGTGACATCAACTGACAGGCCGCCGCTGCCCCTGGATGCAAGAGTTTCAAACGGCGGGCGTTTCAAAGAAGGTCTGGGCGATTTCCACAAGCAAAGATCTTGGGCTTCAATAAGACCCGGCAGAACGAGAAGAGTCATAGAAAGCAAAAATAATATCGATAAACCCTCGAATATTCTCCGAAGCATGGTATCCCCTCCATCAATCAGGATTCACGCAGAACTAAAGGTGTGTACTATTATGAACATAATTCGAGGCATTGTATATTCCTCCATCAAAGTGGATTCATGAAGAACTAAAAGTATTTATTATACAAGGTAATCTATTTATATAGATTTGCAAGCAATTGAATGGATGTAGCTCCTCACAATTCATGGTTAAATACCACTGACCCCTTGACTTATCGAAAGATGGTGACCAGTTTAGAAAAAAAGAACGAGGATAGCTTTATGAATAAGAATGTGATGATTTTTACTCCAGCACTTTTCCTTTTAATCCTCCTCTTACATCCGGCGAGCCTTTCAGGCCTGAATCTGCAGATGCTTGCAAACAGAGGGCTCAGTAATTTTGAGCTATTAGACGTTGAGCAGAAGGACGGGTTTCTTGTAGTAACCGCCGGACTTAACGGAACGACGGTGGTGGATGTTACCGATCCGTCAAACCCGATTCAGTTGAGCAGTTATTCAGCGAACAGTTGCCTCTATGGCAGACTTTACAACACCTTCATAGGGAGCGAAGTAGTCGCAGGAGCTGGACGAAACTGCCCCCTCCAGATCCTGGATCTGACCGATAGTTACAGCCTCAATCTACTCTCCGAACACCAGAGTGGAGAGTTCTCATACGAAGATATGGCCATAGTCGGAGACAGTCTAATCATTGCCGCAGCACACGGTGATGGCATTGAAGCGATCGATATCAGTAACGTTTCATATCCGACATCACTTGGAAATCTCGCACTGGATAACGCCTGGGCCGTGCGTGTAGACGGCTATTACGCCTATGTAGCTGACGGCGGCTCGGGCCTTACCATTGTTGATTTTTCCGACCCGACCGACCTGAAAATCGCAGGTCAGCTTGAGACCGAAGGTTCTGCAAAGGATGTGCGGGTTATGAATGGGTATGCGTTTGTGGCCCTCGGAGATGCGGGAATCGCCATGATCGACGTGTCAGATCCCACCTCGCCCACTCTTTCGACGCAGTATAACACTACCGGTCTCGCTGCGCACATTGGAGTGAACGACAGCCTGGTGGCGGTAGCCGACTGGGACGATGTAGAGATCCTGAAATACGGTCCCGGCAACAATCTCGAGCTTGCCGGCAAGAAGACCACTCACGGCCGCGTAATGGGAATCGACATCGCCGATGACATCGTCTATGTAGCCGAGTGGAACCGTCTTAGAATATACCGGTTCGGCCCCATACAGGAGGCGGATCTGGACATAGAAATGGTCGACATCCACTTCCCCAGGACGGATATCGGAGAAAGCGTGGATACCGCTCTCGTAGTCACAAACAGTGGCGGTTCAACTCTCACGATCGAGTCCATCGATATCAGCTTCGAGGATTTCTCTCTCGATGTGACCCCGCCAGTTGACATCCCGGCCGGGGAAAATCTTGAACTCACTCTTACCTACACACCATCGACCGATAACGGCAATAAAGAAACCATCACCTTCGCTTCAAACGACTCCGATTGGCCATCGACGTCAATCGATGTGTGGGGAAACGACATCGATCTCAGAGTCGGCGACCCTGCGCCTGATTTCACCCTTCCTGTTCTGGAGGGCGGGGAAGTGACACTTTCAGAGCTGCGAGGCAGCATTGTGGTGCTAAGCTTCTTCGCCTCGTGGTGACCCGTGTGTGGACCGCAGTTAGCGGATATGGAAGATGGATTGTGGCAGGAATACAAAGATGACGGCGTGCTCGTCTACGGAGTAAACGATGAATCACTGCCTGTACTTTTAAACTTCCTGGAACAGGTCGGGATCACATTCCCCGTCATACTCGGGGAACCAGAAGGTTACACGCTTTTCGGCGGTCAGTCGCCTTTCCCGCGTGATTATATCATAGATCCCAACGGCATAGTACAGTATGTGAACACCGAGTATCGCCCGACAGAGATGTCTGTTATTATCGAAAGACTGCTTCCCACCGCCACCCCCGGCGAAGAGGAAGATGTTACAGACTCGCCTCTGCCGCGAGGCGTTCTGCTCGGGCAGAACTTCCCCAATCCCTTCAACCCAAGTACGACAATCAGCTTCGAAATCGGTTCGGAGAAGGGGCCAAGCGAGGTCGACCTCTCGATTTACAACCTGAGAGGAAAACGCGTGAGAACCCTCATTTCAGGGAAACTGGAGCCGGGCCAGCACTCACTCGTCTGGGACGGTACGGATGATTCGCAAAATCCGCTCCCTTCAGGAGCCTATATCTACCGGCTGAAGGTGGGAAAAGAAAACAGAGCTCGCAAGATGATACTAGCCCGCTAGTAAGTACTCATATCGTATGTACTCTCGCTCAGCTAAATTCCTCGAGCATTGCCTTCCGGGCGGTGTCTAACTTTCGCAGATTGCGCGTGGGGTTGAGCTTGACACCCAGTTCCTCTACGAACGTGCTTAACAAGGTGTGCATCAGCTCCGAGCGGACCTTTATCTCCTGCGGCAGGAATCCCAGCTTCAGTAGATGCTTGGCAACCAGTCCCGGGATTAAGCCCCACATCGCCTCCATCGAAGGATCGGCGATGAGCGGGTCGTGTCCGAGGATCTGGCCAGTGTGTCCATCCACCACCAGGAGTATGTAAGTATAGAAAGGCCGGGAACTACTTTCCCAGACCATCGAAGGGAACATGAAGAGATCGACCTCGAGCGATGTCTTCTTTGCAGGAAGGCGTGTTAGGGCATCGAGAGTTTCACTATCTACCTCCACAGGAATCTGATAAGGCTCAGGAGGCGACACACGAACCATGCGATCTTCCCAGACCAGTCCTCTCTTTTTCTTGAGGGGAACACGAACCAGATACGTCTCCTCATCAGGCATCATAAGGAGGCTTTCATCTTCCTTAAACCGCAGGGCCACATCGATCGTCTGCTCCAGGGCATGGGTCAGGAATCGTGCCTCCTCCGCCTCGAGGGACCAGGGGACGAATCCAGGTCGGTAGCTTCGAAATAGGGGCCAGGCCTGCTTGCCCCGGAATGTTAGCCCCAGGTTCCTGATGACTTCGCGGTCTTCTTCGTCCAGGAACTTACGGTTCTCCAAAGAAGCCTGGATCTGGGGAACTTCCATAAGGTGCTCGGCTGGAAAGTCAGGTTCCATTTCCTGGAAACCCCAGAAACCGTACAGGCCCTCTTGACCGAGATAAACGGCAACTGCGTAATGTTCGCCCAGTGTGCCCATCACGCTCACGAATCCGATCTCCCCTGATTCAGGATCCTGGACACCGAAGATATCGATCTCCTCCATCCATCGCCAGGGTTCTATCTCCTTCACGCGGAGAAAGGTTCCATATAGTTCTTGCCATTGCTTGAGGGTGGGATTGTTTTCACGCATGATTTGAGATCTCCTTGCGATAATTTTCTTGATATCTGTCTCATCTTACAATGAGCGGTGTATAATGTCAAGAAAGTTCCGCAAAGCGGTGAGCTTTCGGGAAATGTCGGGAAAGATGAGGGGAGAGGTCACATGCACGTGACCCCCCCGGAAACTACCGTACCGGTTCAGGCGCCGTTCTCAGGGTGAGAAGGTGTTGTCTTGGTACGCAGTTCCGTGGGAATTTTTTGGTGCGATTTTGGTTAGGACTTCTTGTCCTTCAAATTTACCACTCCTTCTTGAAAATGAAAGGCTTCTCTCCAGATCGTGAATATAAGTCGGAACTCCATCTCTCAAGAAACAAGCAGACATGATTTCCTTTCTCCCTCCAGTTGCTCCTTTAGCCTTGCCTTTGCATCCAATGCCCACTTCTGCCACTTCGGGATCTTTATAGCTCGCCCAGCTTCATACACCTCGGCAGGGACAAGCGGATCCCCCCTCCTCGGGAATAAGTGCCCAGTGTGGTCATACCCTGTTATACATCTCCCGAAACTCAGGAAAACATTCACGTGCATGTGATGGCGAGTCATACAATCGCCAGTACACCTCCTCTTCTTTCGGTGTCTGGTGAAAACGCTCCAGGAGCCCAAGCTGAGCCGGTGTCCTATACCGTATCCTCTGATGAGAATACTGTCCCAAGACGTGATCATGAAACCTCCGAGAGATGAAAGATGGCCCGTTGTCTGTAAGAATAAAAGGATTTTTCATCAACTCTCCACACACTCGCCGGGCTTCCTCATACCACCACTGATAACCTGCTATGTGCACATAAGTCACATCCATCTGCCATAGCTCATTAGG
>JBHIFB010000177.1:0-5373 GCA_046760905.1 Candidatus Glassiibacteriota bacterium
GTTGTCTATATCCTGGGAGACATCATATATATTCATCGCCTTACAGGCGATGCAGCTCGTTGTGACTTCTATGAGATTTACCATCCCGCTCTTTTTCACAATCTTCTGAAGAGCGGCAAGCTGAACAAATGCCATGAAATCATCCGGCGAACCCGTTTCATCCAGTACACCGCTCACATGGAACTCCTCGCCACCAAGGGTGATTTGTGGGATATCCCTGGTGATGTAACTGGCTGCATGGTGTCCGAGAAGGATTTCATTTGCCTGTGGGAACTCATCGCTTAATACGTCACTCCCCACCATCCACCATGGTTTTGCTTTCCTTTCATCAGGGGTAACTCCTACCACAAGGAGGCTTCTCCCGTTTATTTCGAATCGTTCATAAAGTTTTGGGGAAACCGCAACGAGCATTTTGCTATGCTCTATGTTCCATATCCTATCGACGTGAGATTCAGGGAGAAGCAATCTCCCATCAACCGATCCGGAATAGATGTCAAATGGCTCTCCTTTTGGCTGAACGATTATATTCGCGCCGAACCTCAAAAGCTGCTGTTTCGCCCTGTCATGAAGAGCTTTGTTTATAGTCTGGCTCGCCACGAATATACTGATCCCTAAAAGTATTAGCAGCACACCTGCTATTGATCTCCTCGCTCTTCGAATGCTTTCTTTAAACACAAAATCAATTGTGCGCATCGCTTCTGCCTTTCTTCCACTATAGTGTGTCAAGCTTAAAGCATCTCATGATACATTCTTATGCCATGTAGAAACATGTCGGATTGCCTCTTCTACATTCAGCTCCCGGGTGGAATTGCCTGTTCTTATATAGTATCGAGCGCTATTGCCGCTCTGAAGATATACAGGACGTGGAGAGGCTTCGATATAAATCCGACATATTTCTTTCTTCCCTATCTTATGAAACATCATATGTACACAAGCACAGAGATCAGTGCCCATAAAGCATGAGATCAACTGCATGATATGCTGCTCAAAACCATCTCGGTTTTTTTTCTTCAGGGTGGAATAATCCATCTCTAAACCGGTTATCTCACCTTCATCCCCTACTCCAATGATCAATGTACCTCCCTGCCCGTTCATAAAGCCGGCGATGGATTTCAAAATCGACTTTTCAAGATCCTTGTTCACTTCTGCAGTCTTAAGATCCCAACGGAGTGTCGATTTGAACTCAACCTTTTCGTTTTCACCTTCCTCCATAATAGAGAGAATGTTACGATGAAGCTCCATTTCAAACTTTTGGAGGAGAAGTTTCTTCTTTGTGAGGCTACGGTAGTAGATGCCCGATCCCAGGCCCAGGAATCCGCCGAGAAGAACAAAATAGAGACCCATCTGCAACATTGACCACTCAAAAGATGAAAACAGGTGTTCGAATGTGGTTCCAATTATTTCTATTAAGGAACCTGATGGGGGTTCAAATTCGAACTGATAGATTATCATGGTTGAAGGGTGAAGTACAAAAAAGCCTAAGACCGCACCTGTGATGGCGTGAAGGAATAGTATTTTATTTAAACGGAGGCTCTTCAATTTCCCTCCCTTGTATATTAATGAAGGATGTATTGCCTCAATTTACGAAATGAGTCTGACTTGTTTCCCTCCACTTATTGCAATACGGTTGTTTGTAACCAAGTCACTACGAGATCCTGTTTATGGCAGATTTCAACCTCTTGCGCACCTCGACTGCAACATTCATTACTGCAGGATTGAGGACAGAGGCAATGGTTTCGACGGGATCCATTGCGGCAATTTCTACCTTTCCCGCCTCCCCTTGTCTCAAAATCACGTTACACGGCAGTAAAACACCGATATGCGGTTCAGCCATAAGGGCCCGGTAAGCAAGAACAGGGTTGCAGGCTCCTAGGATGATGTACTGTGGGACATCCACATAGAGCTTCTTCTTCAAGGTCTCCCTCACATCTATTTCTGTGAGGATGCCAAAGCCCTCTTTTGCCAACTCTTCCCTTATTCTCCCAACCGCTTCATCGAATTCCAATCCTACCATTTTGCTCAGATAGTAAGCCATCGTAATCCCTTTCATCCGGTTTTAAAAACTTAAGTTTAATGCTACGATAACAGTGTTCATCGAAATTACCCTCCATTAACTCCCGATTTGCCATCCCACAGAAAGCAGTAAATCCGGTGCCGATCCTGTCAGCCCGAATTCAGCGCTCAGGTGGATACTGCGCCTGGATTCCAGCATTCGCGTGAGTGCTATGCCTAACTGGACGGGAGGATCCATACCGTCAACAACGGTGCTGTATCCTGATAAGGAAGCTAAGATTGCATATCTTCCTCCTCCAAGGGGTTGTCCCACCGCCACATTGTAAGAGACCGGATCCAGAAACTCGAGGTCAGGCATATCACCCAAACGCCAGTACATCAAATCAAGGAATACGAACCTGCTGCCAACATTTTTGGAAAGAGATACACCGCTCCCATAGTCCCACTCCCCCGTTCCAAATCCATGATCGAGGTCAGCCAGAGGGAGCTTGATCTCATTTGCAAAGCGGACTGAAGGCGCAGATCGACTCTCCTTCAGTACCACTAAATCTGTATGCACAATAGGGTCCCCTAAGCCGACGTTATGCATATCGGACATATCTGATAGATCCATCATATCTCTGCCCATCCCGACGGCCACCTCTGAGTGCTGAGGACCACCGGTGGGATACATGCCGGCCCCGCCGTATGAGACCCAGGGCGTATTCTGGAAAATGACAGGGATGCTCGTAGAAAAGCGAAAACTCTCATTGGAAACCGTGATCCTGTTGAAAAAATAAAGGCCACTCGTCCGCTCTGTGAAGATGTAATTTCCTGTTGCAATTTGCAGGGAACCCATATAATGGATCTTCTGCCCGTGGGTTGGAGAGCTGGCGGAGAGGATTGAAACGGCAATCCCCGCCAGCTCGAATCCGCGACGGGCTCGGTGGGAGAAGGGAGCAACCATCAGCTTCTCACTTCCCAGAACTCTCAAGGTTCATATGGCTGCTCACCTTCTCCACGCTCTCGATGGTTTTCTCCATCTGTTCGGCCATCGCCATCATGTTTTCCCTAAGATGATCCATGTTCCGCTGCATATCAGGGTTATCCATGATTTCACGATCCTGCAACATCAAGCTGCATTGCTCCATGGCCGTCTTCATGTGTTGGGCCATGATTCCCATAGACTCTCCCATCCGCTGCATCATTCGATTTGAGGTCATCATCTGTCCTTGACTTTGCGCCATGTGTCCGGCCACATCCTGCGAAAGCTGATGCGCTTTTTGCATGATCTGATCCATGTGCTGCATCATCTCTTGCATCTGGTTCATGCGCTGCTGCATCATCGAGTGTTCATGACTAGTATGCTGGGCATGAACCAATCGTTGTACAAAGAACATCACAGTGAGCGATGCCAAAAGTATCACTGCAGTTTGTAACATAATATGTCTCATGAATTCCTTCCTTTTTCGTAAGTGTGCATCGAGAGGAGTTTCCCCCCACTTTTTTTAGTTTGCCTTCTGCAGGAGGTTTTGTGGAGGGAAACTCCGTAAAAACGGTGCGCAGTTCACTTCGCCACTTCTATCTCCTCGATTTCGATCTGCTTCAAGCCACCTCTCTCGTACACAGTCCCCGTAGCTGTGACAACTTTTGCGATGTAGTCTATAAGTACCTTGTTTGGATCACTGTGTCCCTCGGGGAGGGGAAGATAGATATCACCGCTTTCCTCATCAAGTATTCCAAGTGGTATCCCCTGTTCTGCACAGTACAGGGCGCACTTAGCGTGATCACTTCCCCTCGAATCATGTCGTGTGAAGCACACGATATCGATTACCTCTCCGCTGATGGTTCCTTTTGTGACCTTCACTTCCTTCGAAGCCTCTTTCCCATGTTCATGCTCTACTGCCTCTTTCCCTTGTTCATGCTCATGTTCCTGCAAGAGCGCAGCATTCGGTACTGTAAGTACCATTCCCAGGATGAGGAACACACCTAAAACCAGTCTGCATCTTCTCAGTCTCACGTTTACCTCCACGAAAAGTTTTCTCTTTCTATAACAATGACTTCACTGCACTGCCTCGTGATTTTACTCATCTCCGGCTCCTCTCCTGGCCTGCTCCCTTACCTCAGAGCGCCACTTCCAGACCATGAAAAGGACCGGATAGATGAGCATCCCCAGTATGAAGGATGTAAAAATTCCTCCGACCATGGGGGCAGCGATTCTCTTCATCACATCAGCTCCCGCTTCGTGGACTGCCGCCCACATAATCGGGAACAGCCCGATTGCGGTCGTACCCGTGGTCATGACTCTCGGGCGGACTCTTCTCACGGCACCGTGTACAACGGCCTCTTTCAAATCGTCTATATTCCTCATGAGCCCTCTTTCCTTCATATCGCGATACGCCAGGTTAAGGTAAAGCAGGAGCACCACACCAGTCTCCGCATCCACCCCAGCAAGCGCGATTATACCGACCCATACCGCTATACTCATATTATAGCCCAGGAGGTATAGGATCCAGAAAGCCCCGATGAGGGAAAACGGTATCGCGAGAAGAACGAATCCGGTCTCTATCCATGTGCCGGTGTTTATGTAGATGAGGATTATCACGATTAGCACCGTGATCGGAAGCACAAGCAGAAGCCGCTGCCTCGCTCTTTCCATGTACTCGAACTGCCCGCTCCAGCCAAGATAGTAACCCGGAGGGAGCCTGAGCTCGTTTCTGATGAGTTCCTTCGCTTCCTTTACATAACTCCCGATATCCCTGTCTTCGAATATGTCGACATACACCCAGCCGGTGAGCATCCCGTTTTCATCCTTTATCGAAGGAGCCCCGGTGGTGAGACTTATATCGGCGAGTTGACCGAGCGGAACCTGAGTTCCTGAAGGTGTTGCAACGAGGATCCGCTTGAGCTTTTCGGGGTCATTTCGAAACTCCCTTGCATACCGCACGTTCACCGGATACCGTTCCCTGCCCTCGATCGTCATGGTGATGTTCTTTCCCCCGATGGCAGTCTCTATAACATCCTCGACATCCCCTACCGTCAGGCCGTAGCGGGATACCTCATCCCTCTTTATGTCGAAATCGAGGAAGTAGCCTCCCACAACCCGCTCTGCATATACACTCCTGGTCCCTTCGATGCCCTGGAGTATCGCCTCTATATGCTCCCCGGTCTCCTGGATCTTTTCAAGTTCAGGGCCGTAGATCTTTATACCGATCGGAGTCCGGATGCCCGTGGTTAGCATGTCAATCCTGGTCTTGATGGGCATGGTCCAGGCATTGGTGGTACCCGGAAACTTCATCACCCTGTCCAGCTCGGCGATGAGGTCCTGCCACGACCTCGGTTTCATCTCCGGCCAGATGAGATTTAAAACCTTCTTGAGTC
>JBHIFB010000178.1:0-5265 GCA_046760905.1 Candidatus Glassiibacteriota bacterium
CTTCGTTGTCATGGTATCACCATTATACTGACCGATTGAGCAGCAGTTGCACCATTATCATCAGTGACAACGACCCATACTGAATAATAACGTGGACAACAGCCAGGGTGGGGGGAAGTCCAGCGAACCTCTGTCCCTTCACCTTCCAATGCGCCGTCATCTGCACCCCATTCATATATCAGTAATTTTGAATCTCCGTCCGGGTCCTCGGCCTGGACGACTATATCAGAGTGACCATAGGCAGGAACAACAAGAGGATCCGCCATCATGGAGGATATAACGGGAGGCTGATTGTTGACTTCAGATTCCACAACCCATACGCTCACACTTGAATTATCCTCAGCCTTTCGATCGTCCCTCACAATAACAGAAATTTTATAATGACCGGGATCCTGAGGTGCAGTCCAGTTTGCCGCCGTCTGTTCGGCTCTCAGCATACCACCGCTTGAACTCCAGGAATATGAGAGTAAATCTCCATCGGGATCTATCGCTTCAACAACTGCGCTCACATGCCCTCCGGTTTGAGTCGTGTCTGGATTTACTTCAAGGAATACTATCTCGGGTGGATAGTTCGAAGACCCATCAGGCCCCTGTCCACTATCCTCTTTAGCACAATCAGTAAGAAGGATGGAGGTGGTGATTAAGTAAAACAATATTGTAATATTCCATTTCATCAACGAATCTCCTTTTTCTCAGACGCACACTGCCTTTCGTACGGGGAAAGAGTGGTTCATTATCTGCTTTCTGGTTATGTGGCGCAGCAGCTGAGCCTGGCCACATCCTTCTGGAAGCTGATCGCCGCCAGTTTCACCCCCTCGGAAAGGGTAAGGTACGGATGGAAAGAAGATGCGAGTTCTGAGACCGTGATTCCGAACTTTATCGCACAGCTCAATTCCATGAGCAACTCTGAACCTTCCGGGGCCACGATTCGTGATCCAATGAGCCTGTCTGTGCTGCGATCACGGATCAACGTGATAAAGCCCCTCGTATCCCTCGCCGCTATCGATCTCGGGACATGCGAGAGCGGTAAAGTAAACGCGTCAACATCTATCCCTCTCTCTCTGGCCTGCCGTTCATCCAGCCCCACACCTGCCACCTGTGGATCGGTGAAGATCACCCAGGGGAGGGCCGTGTAGTCCCGGGTCTTTGAGGATCCCGTGATCGCGTTTTCCGCCGCCAGGGCGCCTTCATAAGCCGCCGTGTAGACGAACATCGGCTCGCCAATCACATCCCCTGCGCCGTAAATACCGTCAACGTTTGTCTGAAGCGTCTCGTCCACCTTCAGGAAACCGCGGGAGTCGCGCTTGATGCCAAGCTCATCGAGCCCGAGCCCGTCTGTATTCGGCCTGCGTCCTGTGGCGACCAGGATATGGGAAGCTTCAAATGTCTTCCCCGTCCCCTCAATCGACGCTTCGACCAGATAGCCTTCTCCCCTGGTACTGACGCCAGTGAGGGAGACACCGGTGAGGACCTCGATTCCTTCCTGAGTAAGATATTCTGTGAGGGTGTCTGTGACATCAGGAGTTTCAGTGGGCAGAACACGGGATGAGCGCTGAAGGATCATCACCCTGCTTCCAAAACGGGCAAACATCTGGGCGCACTCGAGAGCAATGTAGCGTCCTCCGAGGACGATGAGTGATTCGGGTAGCTCCTCCAGCTCGAAGGCTGTCTCGTTCGTCAGGTAGGTGTTCTCAGCAAGTCCGGGGATGGGCGGGATAAAAGGCGAGGCACCGGTCGCGATGAGTATCCGATCTGCAAGGATAGGCCTGCCATTGACCTCAACAACTTTTTTACTCACCAACCTGGCGCGGCCCCGGATGATCTTGATATTCGGGAGGCCGGAAACGACGTCGAGGTACTTCGCCTGCCTGAGCTCACTGACCAACTGTCGCTTCTGAGTGACGATGGCTTCGAAGCTTTCGATTCTGCTGGTGGAATCGATCCCGTGAAAAGTGTGATGGGAAGCACGGTGGTGGGCTTCTGCGGCGCGAATGAGGGTTTTGGAGGGGACGCACCCGACGTTGACACAGGTCCCCCCTATGGGAAGCCCGTCATTTATGATTGTGACCTGGCCACCCAGCTCGCTTGCCCTTATCGCCGCAGCAAAAGCAGCCGAGCCGCCGCCTATAATGACAAGATGAGCAGATCCCTGCCCCGGTCCTGCGTGAGTTGTGCAGCAATCGGACATCTCACTCACCCCCCTCGGTTCTTATGTCTGAAGGGTATCCTGCATTCGTCGTCGCCTCGATCAGGTCTTCAGCTGAAACCACCCGGGGATCGTAGATGACGACAGCCCGGGGAGGGTTGAGCGTGACAGCCGCTTCTTTCACGCCATCTAGGCGAGTCAGGCTTTTTCTTACCGTTACAACACAGGATGCGCAGGTCATATTCTGAACCTCAAGGACGGTCTCGACTGTCGGGGCATACTCTGGCTCTGTGTTTCCTGCAGAAAGATATGGCAGGATAGAGGGGATGCTCAGCAATCCCGCGATCAGGATTGTCGCAATCCACAATATCACCTTATTTCTCTTGCCTGCATGAGGGCTTGCACAGTAGCTTCCCGGCTCACAGGCTTTCTCTTTCGGTGTCTCATACACTTTGTAGAAAGCGACCCCAAGGAATCCAAGGGTAACGACCATGAAGATCGGTCGATAAGGCTCAAGGGCCGTGAGATTTCCTATCCAGGCGCCACTGATCCCCAGGACCAAAAGCACCAAAGGACCAAGGCAGCAGAGAGATGCAAAAACGGCAGCGCTCATAGCTCCTATGAGACCCCAGTTGTGCCCTTCCTTTTGCAGTTGTTTGTTTGAAGTCGCCATTGTCCCTCCTTTAATCCCTCTCCCCTGGTGGGGGATAGAACCTTATATAAAAAAATTAAGACTGTTTCAGCAGTGTGCTCAACACCCTGGTCACCTTCTCAAGCCTCTCATCCGGACTGCCTGTCATGCAGGTTTCCATGCAGATTTTGAGCTCATGATCAAGCAGGGCTGCACTGAACTGATTGAGCGCAGCTTTAACCGCTGCGATCTGGAGAAGGATCTCATCCGCGCAACGCCGCGAGAGGATCATCCCCCTCACCGACCGCAAATGACCCTCGACTCGCGCCAGGCGATCGGCCAGTGCCTTCTGGGTGACGTCATCGAGGTAGACTTCTCCTCCCCTGCTGATATCTGGATTCTTTTTTCTGTGACTCATCTTTGCTCTCCTCCTTATATTAATAAATATACATCCCCCCTGGGGGGATGTCAAGGGATAAGGCCAAGAGTGGACTTCTGCCCGTAGAAATGGCCTCTTGCAGGTGGAGGGGAAGTGCATCGTGTGCGTGCGTGCAGAAGTTCCGAATAAGAAATAGTCAAAGGGGGCTTGACTCTGTACCTAGGTACAGTGTTTATATTATACCCCTGGAGGTGAGAGGGTGGATCATGTGACCATCGGCCGGCCGGACGGAAAGGCTCAGGTGACTATCGAGACAGCCCGGTATTGTGAGCGAAGGATCTGAAACGGATGAAAAAAGCCCTTGAGCAATTGGCGGCAGCGTGCAGTGAGGAGAGTCCGGCCAGCGAGTATACGATACTGTTGGCAATGGATACTCAGGAGGAACAGCAAATATGTCCATTGATGAGCATGCGAAGAAAGAGACAGTAAATCAACGGCTGATACACTTCTTGGCTCTCTTTACCTCTACCGGAACCCTCCTGTGCTGTGCGTTGCCTGCGGCAATAGCAGCATTTGCAGGAGGTGCGGCAGTTGGTGCTTTCCTTACAATCTTCCCGTGGTTGATTCCCCTTAGCCGGTACAAGGGATGGCTACTCTTGGTGGCCGGTCTACTCATCACCTTTAGTGGAATGGTGACCTTACGACCCGAGGGTAAGGTGGCCTGCTCAATAAGCGGTAGCAAAGGGTGTGAGGTGGCTGGCCGTTTCACGAAATCACTGTTCTGGATCTCGGTGGCGATATATTTAACGGGTGCTTTTTTTGCGTACGGGCTTGTTCCGCTTCTTCGTTGGCTGGAGATATAGAGGGAGTCCCTAACTGTGATTATTCGAGGGTATCCAGTATGGTTTAGACCAAGGTGGGGGTGTAGAGGAAACGTATCTGTGCTGGGAGCAATCTTTTTACTCGCTCACGGCTTTAAGACCACCTCTCACGCGCACGAACCCGTCTTCAGCCTCGGCCCGGAAACGATTTACGAAGCCGGGATCGGGATCGAGTCAGAGCTCGAGTTCGAAGGCGGCCATAACGATCAGTCTTTCAGTCTGGGCTATGAAATCTTATACGGCTTCACCGAGAATCTGTCGCTCACCGTGAAAATTCCTCACGTCTTTGATCACCCTAATACCGGTCTGGGAGACATCCAGTTCCGTGGCAAATACCAGATCTTTCGAAGAGATGCACCTGGACTACAAGACAAGATATCAGCAATCCTCGGGGTAAAATTTCCGACAGGCAGTGAGGATTCAGAACCACCACGGAGAACTGGAACCACCGGATTCCTCTCTGGTCTATCTTACGGACACGAGTCCAGAACCCTGTACTATTTTGCCACCCTCCGTTACGTGCTTCAGCCCGAAAACGATGACTTTAAGCCGGGGGATGAGCTCTTCTACGATGCGGCGATCGGTTACCGGTTTGAGATTACTTTTCGAGAAAGAATTAATATAAAGGACTGGGAGAAGGTAAAAGAATTGGAACGGTTTCATTACCGTGGAAAGGGCTTAAATAGATTAGTGGGTAGAAGAACAGTTTTACTTGCTGAAATAGAAGGATACGGAATCGTCGGATTTGGTGTTCTCTCAGCAACAGTTCCAACTGCTAAACCTCGTTTTGAATTGTTGAAAACAAATTTTACTAATCAAATGGAAACCAAACTAATTAACCAAATTGCAAGAATTCCGAGGATTGTTATACATCCAGAGTTTAGAGGGATGAATCTAGGTGTATTAATGGGTAAACACTTAGTTCAATATGCAAAAGAATATTGGGATATTAATCACTATACCCCTATAATGGTGGAAGTTATTGCAGCAATGATTGAGTACCATAAGTTTTTTGAAAAAGCAGGTTTTATAAAGCTAGGATACACTACTGGCTATACTCAGAAACCAGTAATACCCCAATATGGGAATGGAAGTTTTGAATCGAGAGTAAATATTAAATCCTATGAGTTTATGAGAAATCAAAAACCGAAACCTTACCTGGTTTTTCCATTGGATCCAAATCTTAAAGAAAAAATTGTGCAGTCTTATGAAAGATCACCCGGGATTA
>JBHIFB010000179.1:0-5221 GCA_046760905.1 Candidatus Glassiibacteriota bacterium
AAGGACTCGGAGCCCTGAAGCCGGTCAATCCGCATGTCGATACAAAAGGAACACTCCCCTGATCCCCCACCTGCAAGACTTATATCTGTCAATGCGAAGCGTCGAATGTAAGGGCTCTAAGTTCCAGAAACATTGAACTTAAGACTTTTGGTATTTACACGGTTACAGAAAGCAAGTTTAATTTTTTGGGAAAAGTCCTCGTATATTCGTTCTTGCCCCTTGACGCATAAGGCTTGAAAACTATATTTAAATATATCTAAAATATTATTTAGGTTTCTCTAAATGAAATCAGAAGCCATAGAAGATTACTTGAAGGCCATTTACAAGATCCAGCGTGAGGACGGCAGGGTCAGTACCAGCATGCTCGCCAGGAGTCTGTCTGTCACTCCCGCATCTGCGAGCGCTATGATCAAGAAACTGGCCAAACTGGGACTGGTCGTTCACAGACCATATAGAGGGGTGATACTCACAAGAAAAGGCCAGAAAATTGCGATGACAGTCCTCAGGCAACACCGCCTGCTGGAACTTTACTTGGTGCATAAAATGGGTCTTCCCTGGGACAAGGTGCATGCCGAAGCCGATAAACTGGAACATGCACTCTCCGAAGACCTGGAGGATCGAATAGATCTACTTCTCGGACATCCGGCCACCGATCCTCACGGCGCTCCCATCCCCGATCGGGATGGCTCCGTAACCGAATGGGCGATAATTCGCCTTTCTGACCTTGTGCCCGGACAGTCCGCAACTGTTTCTGAGATTGAAGATCATGACCCGGAACTTCTGCGATATGCAGCCAGCAAGGGGCTTCTCCCAAAGACCAGGATTAGTGTTCGCGCCATCGAGCCTTTTGATGGACCTATTACCGTTTTCGTGGGGGGAAGCGAATATTCCATCGGGAGAGAGGCGGCTTGCTGTATTTATGTGACCGATATAGGAATAAATTCGCAATAGCAATCATGTCCCTTACATCAACCGGGGGCATAAAGCAGGATGAAAATCCACCGGTGGAAGGCGATTTTCATATCAACAGGTCTTATTATAAACGGATGAGAAACCGGTATAGGGAAGGGGTTCTCTCATGATGCGAAGCACCGTAATCCGGATGTGCACCGCAGGCGCAATTCTTCTGAGCACCTGCGGGCAGCAGGCTGACCGCAACGGGGCCGAATCTGAAACACAACCCTTGAAAGATGCATCCACGCGCAGTATCCGGGTTGTGACAACGACCGGCATGATCACGGACATCGTGAAAAACGTAGGAGGTGAACGCCTCGAGGTAACCGGCCTCATGGGGCCGGGTGTCGATCCGCATCTCTACAAGGCCAGTGAAGGGGACGTTACGAGGATGTCGCGTGCCGATGTTATTTTCTACAACGGACTACATCTGGAAGGCAAGATGGCCGAGGTCCTCGAAAAGATAAGAAGCATGGTCAAAACAGCAGCGGTCACAGATGGTATAGAGCGTTCTGTGCTCCTTGCGCCCCCCGAGTTCGAGGGGGCATACGATCCCCATGTGTGGTTCGACGTGTCGTTGTGGATGGATGCTACTCGATACGTTCGAGACTTTCTCGCCGAGTACGATCCCGACCACGGGGAAACCTACCGCAATCGTGCTAAGACCTATCTTAAGGAGCTGGCCGGGTTGCACGCCTATGTGAAGGATCGGGCGGCTGAGCTCAACGAGGAGAGAAGGGTGCTTATCACAGCGCACGATGCATTCAATTACTTCGGCAGGGCATACGGCTTCGAGGTGCGCGGCCTTCAGGGAATCAGCACCGCCTCTGAAGCCGGGACGGCCGATGTCCAGTCACTGGCCGAGTTCATCGTAAAGCGCAAAATACCGTCAATTTTCGTAGAAACATCGGTACCGGCTCGCTACCTACGGGCTCTTCAGGAAGCGGTGAGGTCAAGGGGCTTCGAGGTGATGATCGGTGGAAGCCTATATTCCGATGCTATGGGAAGCCCGGGGACTCCGGAAGGGACTTACGTGGGAATGATTCGTCACAATATCGACACCATTGTCGAGTCACTTTCAATGTGATGCTGCATATCGGGTTTAACGAAGTAATGCAAACCGGAAGAGGGAAATGATCAGAAATGAAAAGCAAAATGGCAAAAGGGGAGCACCTCACGTGCCGGAGCTCGCCGTCAAGGTTGAGGATCTGACCGTCGCATACCGGGACAGGCCGGTTCTATGGGATGTGGACCTGGAGATCCCTCGAGGTGTACTGATGGCGATCGTAGGTCCGAATGGTGCAGGAAAGACGACACTCATCAAAGCCATGATGGAACTCGTTCGTCCGGTGGCGGGTCATATATTGATCTTCGGTCGCCCTTACTCCGAACAACGGGAGCTTGTAGGCTACGTTCCCCAGCGAAACAGCGTTGACTGGGATTTTCCAACCACCGTGCTCGATGTGGTGATGATGGGATGTTACGCCGAGCTGGGCTGGCTCAGGCGTCCGGGAAAAGGAGAAATCGAACGTGCGATGGATGCGCTCGAGAAGGTGGGGATGGATGTCTTCGCGGACCGGCAGATAAGCCAGCTCTCGGGGGGACAACAACAGCGCGTCTTTCTGGCACGCGCATTGGTTCAGAAGGCGCAGGTGTATTTGATGGATGAGCCCTTCCAGGGAGTGGACGCGACGACTGAACTGGCGATCGTTACGCTTCTTAAGGATCTGCGAGCCGCAGGAAAAACGGTCGTCGTCATCCACCACGACCTTCAGACTGTAACCGAGTACTTCGACTGGGTCTCACTGCTCAATGTACGAGGCATAGCAACCGGGCCGGTCAAGGAGGTCTTCACCGAAAAGAACCTTCGCCTGGCCTATGGTGGCAGGGTCTCTTTTCTGGACCATCACTCCCATAGTGATACGGACACGATTGTGACCGACAGCGGAAAAGAAGAAGCGTAACATGGATCTTTTCGAGCCGTTGAAGGACCTTTTTCTGGACTATACTCTGCGCACAGTGGCTCTGGGTGCTGTAACACTTGGGATAGTCAGCGGGTCCCTAGGATCTTATGCGGTTTTAAGGAAGCAGAGCCTTCTGGGCGATGCTATATCTCATGCCGCCCTTCCCGGAATCGCCATCGCCTACATCCTTACGAGAAGCAAGGTGACTCTCGTATTAGTCCTGGGGGCGGTGTTAGCCGGCTGGGTCGGCACGCTCCTTATAATGAGTATCGTGAGAAACACACGCGTGAAATACGAGAGTGCCCTCGGGCTGGTACTTTCAGTCTTCTTCGGATTCGGGATGGTGCTAATTACCTTCATACAAAAGATGCCTGATGCCACCCAGGCAGGCCTCGACAAGTTTCTCTTCGGGCAGGCTGCAACTTTGCTTGAGAGTGATGTGATCACTATGGCTCTTTTAGGTGCTGTGGCACTGATTCTCATGACGGCCTTCTGGAAAGAGTTCAAATTGCTCTGCTTCGACGTTGAGTTCGGCGATAGTCTTGGATTCCCAATGCGAGCCCTGGATGTGCTTCTGACCACGCTTCTCGTGATCGCTATCGTCCTTGGACTTCAGATGGTCGGAGTCGTCCTCATGAGCGCCATGATAGTAGCGCCTGCAGCGGCGGCGAGGCAGTGGACGGATAAGCTGGGGATAATGGTCGGGCTTTCGGCTACTTTCGGTGCGATGGCAGGGGCAAGCGGTGCGTTTGTAAGCAGCAGTGCTGCCCGTCTCCCGACAGGGCCGACCATCGTTCTGTGTGTGAGCGCGATTGTTCTTTTCTCTATGCTCCTGGCACCGAATCGTGGCCTTGTCTGGAACTGGGTCCGGGAGAGGCGGAATCAGAGAAGACTTCAGGTGGAAGCCGTGTTGAGCGATCTCTACGTACTTGCCATGCATCATGAGGACATCGACCACAGCCATCCTATAAAGGTGCTTCGAGCAATGAGCCTCGGTCACGGCGGGACCGACCGCAGTTTGAAAGAGCTAAAGGCGAGGGGCCTTGCCCGTAGAGTAGGTGCGACCGGCTGGGCGCTTACAGACAAGGGCCTGAAGGAAGCTAAGCGAATGTCACTGCTCGGGGAGGAGAACCGGTGAGCACACCCCAGATAGAAATTCAGCTCATAGCTTCCGTTGTGGCTGCTACCTGCGCGCTGCCCGGAGTGTTCTTGATCCTTCGACGTATGGCCATGATGAGCGATGCTATCAGCCATGCGATACTTCTGGGGATCGTGCTGGCGTTTTTCGTAACGAAAGATATCACCTCACCTTTGCTCGTTATCGCCGCTACACTAACGGGAGTCTTCACCGTTAGCCTCGTTGAAATGCTTAACCGCACCCAACTGGTGAAGGAGGATGCTGCAATTGGCATCGTGTTTCCGGTGCTTTTCAGCATCGGTGTCATCCTCATATCCCGTTATGCCGGAAGCGTGCACCTTGACACCGACGCTGTTCTTCTGGGAGAGCTGGCGTTCGCGCCTTTCAATCGGTTCATTGTCCTGGGACATGACTTAGGGCCCAAATCACTCTATGTGATGGGCACAATATTGTTACTCAATGTCATCTTCATAGCCGTCTTTTTCAAGGAGCTGAAGCTTGCAACATTCGATTCGGGTCTTGCTGCTGCACTGGGATTTTCTCCGGGACTCATCCATTACTGCCTGATGACCCTCGTCTCGGTCACGGCGGTCGGCGCATTCGATGCCGTTGGCTCAATCCTGGTCGTTGCGCTCATGATCGCACCTCCGGCGACAGCTTACCTGCTCACCGACAGGCTCACGGGCATGGTGATATTGAGCGCACTGATCGGAGTGGTATGCGCCTTGAGCGGTTACTGGCTAGCCCATGCTCTAGATGCATCCATTGCAGGCTCGATGGCGACCGTGACAGGAATTCTCTTTTTCACCACATTCCTGCTGGCCCCGACTCGAGGCCTCATCCCACTGGCAAGAAGGCGCAGCAGGCAGAAGCGGGAATTCGCAGTTTCGATGCTCACCGTCCATCTCTGTCATCATGAGGGGCTTGCCGAGGCTGCATATGAGAATCAAATCGACCACCTGCACAGGTTTCTCAAGTGGGACGTTTCCTTCACAGATCAGGTGGTGAAACGGGCCGAGCGAGACGCCCTAATCGTGAGGGATGACGGATTACTCAAGCTCACCGTAAAGGGGCGCGAATTCGCTCGCAGGGCAATGTCCGTTTAAAATCAGCCTTAGTGGTCGCGTTCGCAATTACGGTAACATATTATCACTCTGGGAAGCGA
>JBHIFB010000180.1:0-5121 GCA_046760905.1 Candidatus Glassiibacteriota bacterium
GTGGGTCAATGCGAAGCGTCGAACTCAAGGGCTCTAAGTTCCAGAAACATTGAACCTAAAGCTTTTGGTATTTAAACGGTTACAGAAAGTAAGTTTAAGTTTTTGGGGCAAGTCCTCTATTTCAACGGCTCGGACTTATCGTGAGAATACAGCGATCCTTTAGTTTGACTTCAACTGAGAGAATCACCTCCTCGATGATATTCCCTTTGAATGGATGGAAGATCTCGTAGAGAAGCTGGTCACAGGTGGCAACCTGTAAATACCATCGTCCTCTGATCCATCCGACCAGAGAACCGATGCGTAAGCTTTCGTTTGATCTGCATTGATCGCCAGGAAAAAAGGATTCGCTTCTGTATATCCCATCGTTGGTGATTCTGAAAGTCCCGAATCCCAGTTCTTCAACCAGTTGAGCCCTCCATTGAGGCTCACGTATACCTTGCTGTTATTCGACCCCGGATTGCCTGCATCGCTTGCTCCAATACCCACCAGCATGATATCGGGATCAACCGGGCTCACACACACAGGTCCGGCATTGGTTGCATTGTCATTCTCGGCATCTGTTATTACGGGCAGGCCCGAACTTCTCCTTGCCCAGCTCCCTCCCATCGCTTTGTAAACTCCCCTGCTCTTGGATTTCCACACGTAATCGGTCAATTCAACACTCGCCCCTCCGCCCTGATGGGTTGCGTAGATGCCAAGCTGAGGGCCTCCGGCAGCAATGAGGAACACGTAGGAGATAGAGACCCTGGCGAGGTCACTGCCGGAAGAGGGCCAGTTGATTTCGGGAAGACCTGAGCTTCTTTCCTGCCACGTACCCTCTGCCCTGTTAATACTAAAAAATACTCTCCCATTCGACACCGCTGTCTTCCCGAAGAGAAGCTCGGCATTTATCTCTATGTCGGCGAGCCCGATCACAACGACGCTCGGGAATTGAGGAGGTATTATGATGCTCGCGACTGCAACCGTATGACTTGTTAAGTCGAACAGATCTATCGGGTCATACATCGGCGGAAGCCCCTGGTTTTTCTTCGACCACGAAGCTCCGCCGTCGGTGCTTTTGAAAAAGCCAGGGTGGTTCCCAGAGCCTGATTCAATATCAAGCATGTTCAAATTCGCTACGCCGCAGTAAACGATATCTGGGTCATCCGGATCAACGGCGACGGCAAGGGCTCCCCAGGTCGAATCCGGGAAGCTAGCGCCATCATGAGTTATCCCGCTGTTCACGGCGGTCCAGTTCGTACCGCCGTCTGTGGTTTTGTAAATGCCCATCACGTTTGTGGCAACATATAGTATGTTAGGGTTTGAGGGAGAGATGGCGAAATCTATTATATTGGTTTGCGGGAGGAGGACTGCATCATTGACCTGCGACCAGGTCTCGCCGCCATCCGTGCTCTTATAAAATCCATCTGCGGGTGGGACTGAGGATGCAACAGGATCCGGGAGGTTCCCGGTAGCAGCCCAGATGATATCCGGATCAACGGGATCTGTCATCACCTTCGAATACGGCCTTTCATAGAATGGGCCGTTCACCAGAGTCGTTGGTCCCCATACAAGTTCACACCACGCATTACTTCCATATGTTAAGAGGAAAACTAAAAAACCGCACACATACAAACGCACTTTCCTACTATTGAAATACATGTCCGCCTCCATACTATCTCTGTTGAACTTAAAACATAAATCCATTATACCACAGAACCCTTTTTAAAGCAACCATTCAGAGTCGCATCCCTTAATTGGCGAAACTCCAGCTTGTATTAAAGCTTGCCCCTTCCGCGCAAACTGAGTGCGGCTTTCCACTTCCTGCTC
Organism: Candidatus Glassiibacteriota bacterium; assembly: GCA_046760905.1. Lineage (GTDB taxonomy): Bacteria > Gemmatimonadota > CAZMKB01 > CAZMKB01 > CAZMKB01 > JBHIFB01. The sequence goes on from JBHIFB010000180.1 coordinate 1,810, forward strand.
GACCAAGATGGGTGCTCAACAAATGCTCCCACGACTCGCTCAAGGACTCGGGTCCCTGTAATACTGTTCGCTAAGACCGGTTCCCAATCCGCCTGACTCACAAAAGAAACACTTACCTGATCTTAAGAAAGCGTCCCCAGCAGCTTTTTGGTCTCTGAAAAAGTCTTTCGGAGCGAATCACGGAGCTCTGGGTACCGTTCTCGGTGAAGCGAGCGTCCCTGATTCGGGCGATTTCCGCATGTCCGATGGGCTCTAGCCCCGAGTTCGGAAATCGAGCGAGCAAACCGTAGAACAGTCAGAGCGCAGTGCCTGAGCGAAGAGAGACTTTTTCAGAGATCTCCTTGTATTCAGTTGACATTTTATGAAAATGACGTATAATAGAATGAATTTCATAGCTCCCCAATAGCTGAAGGAGGCAAGGAATGCACAGAAGACTCTTAACACTATTCATCGCATCAGCTTTTCTCGGGATCCTCTCAGGCTGCTCGGATAAGGTTTCCTCGCCCGAACCCGACGTGCAAGGGGATGAACTCGGTCTTTCCCTGCCGAATACCTACGACGGTATGAAGATTTTCGAAGATGCTGTTGTAACAGGTGTCGAGGTGGTAGTCTCTGAGAAAGATGCGACACTCGGAATCGAACACACAGATTGTCTAAGAACCATTGACTGCGACACCGGGCTCGAATCATACGACTTCTATAGAGATGAAAATGATGACGTCTGCATCGGCTATGAATGGACCCTTTGCGACTGGGAAGGAGGGGATCTCTCTCAGGCCATTGCCCTGTATCTTCCGGGAACGACACATATTCCAGACTACCTGTGGCTCACCTCAAACATACCTCATGGTTATGTTGGTCCCAATCCCGGTGGTTGCTACATTATGCAAACCTTCATCACCTATTCGATACCCGGCTGGATCCATGGAGATTTCACGATCGAGTGGGTTCAGGCCGTTAACTATGGGCCAAACTGCCCGCCACTAGTTGCGTTTTGTGGATGGCCTCTGGATGGGGATGAGTGGGCCGACCCATTCACGGTCCACCTGTAGGAAAAATCCTTTTAAAAAGGCCGGCATCGGGAAATACCCTGCCGGCCTTTTCACGTCCTTCATTCACTATGCTTCTTTCTCAGCCTCCGCTTCTTCGACGATCTTTTTTGAAATGTCTCCGGGCACCTCCTCATAATGCGAAAAGCTGCTCGTAAAGGTGCCCCGGCCCTGTGTGAGAGACCTGAGCTGAGTAGAGTATTTGTACATCTCGGCCTGGGGTATGTAAGCTTTAACCCTCTGTCTCGGTCCATCGGGGGTTATGCCCAGTATCTTGCCTCTCCTGGAATTTAGATCGCCGATTACATCCCCCATGAACTCCTCCGGAACGATCACCTCGACATCGAGTATAGGCTCAAGCAGGTAGAGTCCCGCCTGTTTCGTAACAGTCTGGAAAGCCATGGATCCGGCGATCTTGAAGGCGATATCGGATGAGTCGACGCTGTGAAAAGATCCGTCATACAGGGTTGCTTTGAAATCGACAACCGGATATCCCGCCATCACTCCACGCTCGGCCGCTTCACGCACACCCTTCTCCACCGATGGTATGAACTTAGAGGGAATGGCACCACCCACGATCGCATTCACGAACTCGAATCCTTCGCCCCTGCCAAGTGGTTCGACCCTGAGCCATGTATCCCCGTACTGCCCCCTTCCACCCGTTTGTTTCTTATATTTCCCCTGGGCCTCCGCTTTTGCCCGTACGGTCTCACGGTATGGGATTTTTGGTCTTTTCAGCTCAGCCTCCACGTTGAACTTCCTCTTCAATCTGCCAACGATGACATCCAGGTGAAGCTCTCCCATGCCCGAAATAAGAGTCTGCTTTAGCTCCCGGTCATACCTTGATTGAAAGGTAGGATCCTCCTCCTGCAGTTTGGCCAGCCCTGTAGAGATCTTTTCCTCATCCCCTCTTGCCTTCGGATCGATTGCGACTGAGATCACAGGATCGGGAAATGAAATCGGCTCAAGGATCGTGTCGATGCCTTTCGCGGCAAGTGTGTCATTTGTGTGGGATTCCTTCAGCTTTGCCACCACACCGAGGTCCCCCATGTGAAGCTCGTCGACCTCAACCCTCTCCTTCCCCTGCATTATTGCGAGATGCGTGAGGCGCTCCGATTTTCCGGTGTTCACGTTTACCACATCGTCCCCGCTTTTTATAGCGCCACTGTAAACGCGGAAGTAGGAAAGCTCACCAACGTGGGGTTCTGTCGTCGTCTTGAAGATGATTGCAGCAGCCGGCGAGGAGGCAGAGCATTGCATAGTTGTCTCCTGGCCTGATTTCGAGCGGCACGGGATTTCTTTCCTGCTCGTTGATGCAGGAACTATACCTGAAACAGCTTCCAGAAGAGACCTAACCCCCCACGTCTTTGCTGCTGCTCCGCAAAGTACGGGAAAGAGGCTGCCATCCACGAAACCACTCTCCAGGCCACCTATGATTTCATCGTATGTGAGCTCCTCGCCCTCCAGATATTTCTCTATCAAAGCTTCATCCGATTCTGCTGCTGTTTCCATCAAGGCCTGCCTATGTGTTTCACATATATCTTTCATCTCGCTGGGGATTTCCTCTTCTTTATACTCGTCTTTCATCGTACCCGGCTTGAAGATGAGTACCCGGTTCTTGAGGAGATCTGCGACTCCCCTGAAATCCGCTCCCTCCCCTATTGGAATCTGCAGCGGTATCATCCTTGAAGAGAGTCGGTCTTTTAGAGCATCGAGCACCTTCTTGAAATCGGCATGTTCTTTATCCATCATGTTTATGAATATCATTCTCGGGAGATTGAGTTGGTGAGCATCAGCCCAGACTATCTCCGTGCCGACCTCTACACCCGCATTCGCCTGGATCACCACCAATGCACTGTCGGCAACCCGAAGACCCGCTTTCACCTCACCGCGAAAATCGAGATATCCGGGGGTGTCGATGATATTAACCTTCACACCTTTAACTTCCGCATATGCTAGCGCCAGACTGATCGACATCTTTCTATCGATCTCATCAGGGGTGAAATCGGTCAGAGCGTTGCCTTCATCCACTGAACCCAAGCGGCTGGAGGAACCAGCTGAAAACGCCATGGCTGTTGCCAGCGTGGTCTTCCCACAGCCGCCGTGACCAATGAGGGCGACACTTCTGATATGATCGCTGTTGTAAATCTTCATGGCCGTACCTCCGATTCGGTGCAGGACAGGTTTATTTCATGGTCAATTTCACAGAGCAAGGAGTATAAACTTACATCATTGGGCTCAATTGTCAACTGAGATCAGTGGA
>JBHIFB010000181.1:0-5121 GCA_046760905.1 Candidatus Glassiibacteriota bacterium
GAGGGGATTGATCGATTCTGAACTTAGGCAGGCCAAGAAAGATGAGGTATGCCATGAAAAGGCTCCTATCCCCGGGTCTGATTATAATCTTTCTTTTATTCTTCCACTCCGTGACTGCTCGAGGTGAGCCGACCTGGCAGAGGACCAATGGCCCGGAAGCGGCGGCCAGCATCTGTGAGATTGTCTTCCACCCCACGGACAATTCGATCGCCTATGCCGGAACAAACAGGGGAATCTACAAAACGACCGACGAAGGTGAGAACTGGTTCGAGCTGGCGGCCGGCATACCTACCGATTCCACTATCGGTGATGTTGCTATCGACTGGCAAAATCCAAACTACTTATATGCCAGGACCGAGAGGACGTTGTATCGCTCCACCGACGGAGGAAATTCATGGTCTGTTTGCGATCTTTCTCCCCAGGGGGAGGGATGGTACCGGATGAGGGGTCTCGTGACGGATCCCAATCAACCGGGAGTCGTGTTTCAGCTAGGCTACTTCGAACACTACGGAAAATTCGACATATGGAAGAGCGAAGATTACGGTGCCACCTGGTCGGTCCTATACTCGGAAGGTCCATCTGATGAGCTCAGCTACTTCTTCACGGATCTCTATATCAGCCATTTCGACTCCAACACGATGTGGGTGAAATTGAGCCCGAGGTGGGACGACAATCCCGAGTTCAGAAGCTTACACGTTACTCACGATGGGGGATTGACCTGGTCTCCATATGGGGCTTATGACCCGCTCGAGGGATCGGGAGTAAGGGCCATGGCCCTTCACCCTCACGACTCTCTCACGATGTATCTGTCGGGAGCGAACTACCCGAATCTCCTGTACAGGACAAAGGATGACGGTGGGTCGTGGGAACTAATTCTGTCAGAGCCAAATGCAGATTTCGCAATCAACGGGATCTATGTCGATTCCGATGACCCCGGCCTCATCTACACAACCGGATGGGGCGGCTTCCTCGTCTCTGAAAATGCAGGTGAGACTTGGGAATATCTGGATGGGAACAACCTTGAGGGTGTCGACACTGATCTCCACGTTATGGCAGTGTGCCCTCTCGACAGGAACCTAATCTTTCTCGGGGGTCTCGGCGGCATCCTTAAGTCGGTCAACGGGGGGATGAACTTCTCTAAAGTGAACCGGGGACTTAGAAGCTGTAAGCTCAGGTGTGTCAAAGTTAATCCATACAATCCTGACGAGGTTCACACGCTGGCCTTCAAGGGGTATGGCATGTATAAAACCACTGACGGCGGAGAGTCATGGTTTCAGTCTAGGTGGTCTAGAGTCAGCCTCTGCAGCATGCTGATAGATATCTCTAAGACCGATCCAGATGTGGTTTACGTGACCGGAGGGGGGGCTTTCCGATGTACCGATGGTGGAGTGATCTGGGAGCACATGAACAACCAATTCCGTAATTCACACGCTCATGGCGTTGTCATCGATCCATTCGATCAGAACATTATATATGTGGGAATAGGAGCGGACAGAACGAATCCCCAGGGTGATGGGCTCTACCGTACTACAGACGGTGGAGAGAGCTGGGAAAACATTGATGAAGGATTAGCCGATAGGGTGCATGTGTCAGAGATCAGGGTAGATCCGACGAATCCCCGGATCGTGTATCACTCGACACGCGGTGAGATGATGACCTTCGATGTACCGTATGGGCCCGGTAAGGGAATCTATAAGTCGACAAACAGGGGCGAGGAGTGGTTCCCCATAAATAACGGCCTTACCAATCTCTCGATACACTCGATGGTCATAAATCCCTATGATCCAGATATTCTTTATGCATGCACCGAGGCAGACTGGGAGCTTGGTGGTAACGAAGGGGTTTTCAAGAGCACCAACGGAGGAGAGTCGTGGTTTCCCGCAGGCAACGGACTGCCGCCGAGCCGTGATGATTTTTTCCTCAACCTTCACACGATGGTGATAGATCCAGCCAATCCGGAGGTGCTTTATGTAGGGAGGCTCAATAGTGTGCTAGATCAATATAACCCCTCGGGAAACATCTACAAGACCACAAACGGCGGCGAGAGCTGGTTTGAATTCGACGAGGGGCTCACACCACCCAGCTCCGACAACGTCACCGGGATCGAATACATGGACATAGATCCCACAGGAAGCATCCTCTACTGCGGCACATGGGATAGCGGCATCTACAAGCTCGGCTCTGTCCCCGACATCGACACACTCCCGCCTGTTTTAATCGCCGGACCCGCACTTTTTGACTTTCATCCCCTATCGGTCACTGTGAGATGGAAAACACACGAGCCGAGCACGAGCGTACTGGAATATGGATTCTCAACAAGCTACGGTCAATCGGTGGAGAGCGATAGCCTCACATTGCATCACGAGGTCATTCTCACCGAACTCGATCCTGATGCCACCTATCACTTCAGGGTCGGCTCAACCGACGCCCTCGGGAACGGCCCGAGGTGGAGCAAGGACTTCACCTTCACTCTCTCAGAGAGCGATTTCGAAAAGCCGGAGTTTCTGGAGGTCACAGACCTGAAAAACGCAACCGGAACAGGGCCTTTCAGGATTGAGGCAGAGGTGACTGACAACTACGGTGTAGAGGAGGTAAGGCTTTTATACAGCTGTGATAACGGCGAAACGTATCAGGATGCTGTGATGGATAGAAATTATGATACGTCATTTTCTTATGATATCACCGCATCCCCGGGAACGGAGTATGTCGATTACTACTTTCAGGCCCAAGACTATTCAGGCAACTTAGCTCGCAGACCGGATAACGCACCCATGAACACCTACGCCTTCTCGATAACCGAAAGAGAGATGTCACCCTTTTTGTATGTCTCCCTCGTCGATCACGGTACAATGGAAGTGAACCTTGAAACGGGACTTGGTAGCCAGGCGTTTGATTTCGAAGTCGGCCAGTGGGTCCCGTATGCAAACGACAGCCTCATGGTCGGTGTCAGGAGAGAGGGGATAAAAATAGCGGAGACAGCTACCAATCAGGTAGTGGGAGAGCTCGATTACCCGAACGGTTCTCAGGATTGTCCATGGGCACTGCATGCTCTAATCTCTCCCGATGACAGATATCTCTATATGGAGAAGTGGGAGTATACAGACACCGTTGCCGTAATTGACCTCGAAACACTCGGCTTCGAAAAGTTCCTCACAACGGGTGATCCAGGACGGATGATAAACGGCATGGTGCTGTCTGGAGATGGCAGGTATCTGTATGTTTCGACCTCGCTCGCTTATGTACCCGCCAGTACTAAAAGCACCGGTCCGTTCAGATACGATGACTACGTCAAGAACATAGGTGAGCTGAGAAGCTCTTCACAAAAAGCCTGCGGCTCTGAATCCGGCACAGGATACATCCACGTCATCGATGTCGAAACAGGGGAAATTATCAGCGTGATCAGGATGGGGGTAATATCAGGTGGAGTTGATTTCTCACGTGAATTTGAATACCTTTATGCGACCGCGATTACAGACGATAATCAACGGAAAATCTACAGGATAGATTCCACAACCAATACGGTGGTCGATTCATCCGAGTTTGGCCATGGTGGCGGGCCTCCCACCCCATTCGTGACAAGGTGGCATCAGGGGTTTACCTTTATGAGCTGAAGGCCGGAGACACAAGAATCGTAAGGAAGATGCTTATGTTGAAGTAACTTCTTTTAATTTATAAAATCATCACGTTTATTCCATCAGGCTAAGGCCACTTATTCCAGAGAATGCTCTCCATGTTTCCTCATTTTATAATCGACATCTTACGGGTGACCCCCTTCTCACCACTTCTGAAAGTATAAAAATAGATCCCTGAGGCCACAGGCAGTCCCATCTCATCTCTGCCGTCCCACACCACCTTGTGGCTGCCGGCTTCCAGCTCTGTATCTAACAGTTTCCTGACATGTCTGCCGCGCAGGTCGGTAATGCTGAGGCTCACATGTTGCCTGTATCCTACTGCACCGGGTAATTCGAAGGAGATTGTCGTTTTTGGATTGAACGGGTTTGGATAATTCTGATGAAGCCTGAAGCTCTTTACAATTTTTGTGCCCGGAGGGCTATCAACGTGAGTCGGATTAAGCACCTCGCGGTCATAGACTGACATCTCAGAGGAGTCCCTCGTACACGGAAATCCCGCTTCTCGAAGATATGTGGTCCAGCTGGTCAGGTTACTGTTATATTTACCTCCCGGAACGTCAGGGTTTGTCCATTGTGGGAAGCGGGCGATTGGTGTCAGTATAAACTTCGCAGAATACCACGACACCGCGGAAGGGTCCTTTGAAGCCAGCAACATCTTCGTGTTCACCAAATCACTGAGGACGTATGCGTCACGGGTGCTCGTCCATGCCGCATCCAGTATCACAAGCCTCGGATAGGTCACCTCCATGACTTTGGCGACAAGGGCATAGTCTCCGAATAGATAATCATAGTGCATTGCGGTGAAACCACCGTAGCGATCATCTGCGTATGCAGTGGTGAGCATCCCTATCCAGTTCTTGATTGCTATCGTGGAGCCGGCCATTGAGTGGGCCTTTAAAACGGGGAAATCGATGATGCAGATGCGGGATGAGTCATACGCAGCCGAGGTCGAATCCCATACCCCGTGCCGCAGTGAAATGTAATAGCCGCCCGAAGGAGAGCGGAACTTCGGATAGGAGATCTTCGTTTCCATCTCATAGACATAACCGTCAGCGTAATCGCCATCGGAATACTCATCCACGACAAGGTCCCACATGTAGCTCCAATCCCAGTAGTAAACCGGATATCCCTTAGCGTAGAATGTGCCCACCACATCGGGGATGGACTGTTCCTCGTCCTCGGAATTGTTGTCATTCTCGCCTATCCCTGTGCCGATATCCTGGGTGTTGTCACAGATGAGAATCTCCCCCGAGAAACCGTCAGGATGCTGGAGGATACGCCATATAAGCCCCTTTATGCGGTCCGTGCTGGTGGTGTTCCTGCTGGTCCACTGGAAATTTCCCTTGATGATCACCACGTTTCCGGCACCTACAACCCCTGAAGGATGCTCACCGGTTTTGTGGAGATAAACGCCTTTTTCCTCCATCATTAAAAGCAGTGTGTCGATCGCCGGATCAACAAGATACTCATCAGGCACAGATGCGTCGCC
>JBHIFB010000182.1:0-5109 GCA_046760905.1 Candidatus Glassiibacteriota bacterium
GGGAGTGGCGTTCGGATCTATCTGCCTGAGAAGCGCCGCTGCACCAGCCACATGTGGACATGCCATGGAGGTGCCGCTATAATACGCGTAGCCGTTGCCGGGCACGCTCGATCTGACATCTGATCCCTGAGCGCATACCTCCGGCTTCTTCGTCTCGTAGTCGCAGGTAGAAGGGCCGCGGCTCGAGTATGAGGCGATCGTCGTCTGATTCGATTCGAGTGCGCCAACGGCCATGACATTGACATCTGTCGTGTTCCTGTCCGCCGGATTCCTGAGAGAGGCTGGCGTGGGGCCTTCATTGCCTGCAGCAAAGACGACGATAGCACCGGCAGCCTCACAGTTGTCGATCACTTCCCAGAATGTATCATCGCATGCCGGGAGATCCGTATTTATGCCCCATGAGTTGGAAACAACGTCAGGTACATCATCGAACGTGTCCGGGTTGCTGTCGGGGTCCGCAGCCCACTCGAAAGCGGAGGCATACACGGCGAATCTTCCCGGACCCGAGACCCTGTCTATCACACCGGCGGCCACCCACTTCGCATCCGGGGCGACTCCGATAGTATCCGAACCGGCTCTACCTGTAATGGTCCCCATCGTGTGGGTCCCGTGGCTTCCGGCATCGAACGGGAAGTCGGTATATGTGATAGGGTCGTACCATGCCTCGCTCGGATCGACTCCCGGGTCTAAGCCCAGCCAGCGGTCTGCGAGAGCGACGTGGTCGCCGTCCACCCCGGTGTCTATGTTACACACGATCACACCTTCCCCGGTTATTCCCATCTCCCAGAGCTCGGTTGCCCTGATGCCCTCAAGACCCGGTTCATGGCCGGTCAGGTCTGATTCAGCGGGCCTCGTCGAAACGGGCTCCATCTGGATCACCTCGAAATCCTCGAATACAATCTCTACATCGAACCTTGAGGCTACCTCACGAATCACATCCCTGGTAGCCGTCACCGCAACCATGTTGGTAATCCAGAAGGGCCTGTAACTCTGGACCCTACCAAGACGTTGCTGGGCTTCGAGGTACCTGAGCAATGGTGTTTGAGTGCTTAGTGCTTTTTCCATCAAGGCTCTCGTGACCGTTGTGTGTCTGACATCGAGCGAACGCACATGCCTTATGCTTTTCAGCATCTCGTCCGGATCGATCCGATCTGCCATCACAACGATGCCGCCCACGAAAGTTCCCTGTGGTAGGGCCTCCAGCTTTTCCTCGAAGTTTGGCTCTATCGTACCAGCAAAGATATGTGCCGGCAGGAAAGAGAGGAAAAAGAGTACTAGTGTGGAGAGCTGCAGCGGGGATTTTCTCATTATGCCTCCTTTTCGTGTAGCTGCTGGTGAATTTTTCTATTAAACTCGGTTTTGTAATCCGCTCGGTCAAGATATTCGATTAGCTATTATATCAAAAAAATATCTATGTGTCAACGGATATGAAGTTGCTGGTTAAAATTAAATGGGCACTTTTTCGCAAATTTAAAACTTAAAAGTCGTAAGATCATTGGCGTATCCATCTTGGGTGAGCTACCCCTTCTTTTTATTTCAAAAGCAGCATTTTCCTTGTGGATTTGAAGCTCCCTGCCTCGAGACGGTAGAAGTAGATTCCAGATGAGGCCCTCTCTCCATTGCGCATCCTCCCGTCCCAGATTATAGAGTGGCGTCCGGGGTCGATGGCTCCATCAACTAGCACCTTCACCATCCTGCCACGCATGTCGAATATTATAAGCCTCGTTTTGACCGCTTCATATCCCGGGTCAGGCGGTATGTCAAATGTGATGACCGTCTGCGGATTGAACGGATTCGGGTAATTCTGCATAAGGGAGTAAGACCGTGGCAGTAATGGCGTACGTTCGTTACCGTCACCGATGCCGAGTGTAGAATCCTCCAAGACCTGGTATAACTGGTCGGCTGCGAGCCCTTCCAGCTTCTGCCTTATCCCTGAGGGCCAGTCGATGACGAGCGAATCGATTACCGTTAGTGTGTCGAGGCCGAAGTGAAGCAGGGGGGATTCCTGTGATTTTCCCTCCCCGCCGCTCACAAATCTCGTGGAGGATAATTCCCCGGCATAAGCTCTCACGACAGATCCTACCGCACCTCTGTTAGAGACTGTGCCCTCTAGGATGAGCTCGAGCCAGTGCCTGGGAAGGTAGCCGGCGTACCCTCCATTCTCGAAGAAAGACCGGTGTGCCAGATCCATAAGGCCATTTTTATCTAGATCATCGGGCAGAACGAATCCCCCTGGCACGCCGGTGCTGAAAATTCCAGAGACTTCGGTGAGATCCCGAAACGTGCCGTCCGGCGATCTTATGTAGATGGTGGGGCTTGTTGTAATAATATCCAGGAGGCCATCCGAGTTAAAATCAGCCCACGACGCATCATCACAAAGACCGCTGAGACCCACCTCTTCCGTGACATCCAGAAAACTGCCCATACCGCTGGTATTCTCATAAAGGGTCAGCACCGATCCCGAGAGGAGAAGATCCATATCGCCGTCACCATCGTAGTCGCCGGTGGCTATGCTGTTCCAGGACCCATCAGCTATGTTGGAACCCGGCGTGACGTCTGTGAATCCCTGTCCCTCCAGATTTGCATACAGAAAACTCTCACCGCTTCCCGTAAGGAGAAGATCGAGGTCGCCGTCCCCGTCCTTGTCGAAGAAGGAAGCGGCCCTGTCGTTTACCTCCTCTTCTATTTGCCACTGGCCTGCTAGGTCTTCGAAGGTCCCGTCTCCATTGTTGATGTAGAGCCTGTCGGTTAAAAACTGAGCCGTGAACAGGTCAAGCAGGCCGTCGCCATTTACATCCCCCCAGATGCCGGAAGAGGTCGCGATGCTGTCGGCCACTCCTGCCTCAAGCGTCACGTCTTCGAATGTCCCATCGCCGGAGTTGTGGTAGAGGAAGTGGGTGTTTCCAAGGGTGTATGCCGCGATGAAAAGGTCCGGGTAGCCGTCATCGTCGTAGTCGCCCCAGGAGCCTCCTTTCGTATTCGTTGGGGCGGTGATTCCCGAAGCGGCAGTGACATCTTCAAATGTGAAATCCCCCGTATTCCGATACAGGACTGCGCCATCGGTTGTGACCATGAAGATGTCAGTTGAGCCGTCCAGGTCGAAATCCGCTGCGGCCGCCGCCGTTGCCTCACCGCAAGCACTGCAGTCGAACCCGGCGAAATCGGGGACATCGAGGATCTGGAAATGAAATGCTGAATCAGGCGCATTCCACGGATCCCTGAGGACCTGAAATGCCGAGTCGACCGCCTGCACGTAGTATGACACTGTCGACCAGAACCACTGCCCCGGGATCTCACCTGTATAGATGTTCCCGGTGAAGTGCTCAAGCAGTACCTCCTCGTAAGGAGCGCCGTCGACGCTATAGTTTAGCGTGTTTCTTGCCAGGGGGATGCTGTCGATGATGTTGGTGCTCACCTGGAAGGGGGTGAGCGGATCGTTGGTATCCTCGAGAGGCGTTGTCCCGAATATCATAAACGGTGCCAGCTCATCCTCGAACCCCGATTCGTAGAGGGCTCTCGTGCCCAGGATCGTGGCCACGAACTCCGTGAGGACACTGTCCTGGGGATCGGGCCTGGGCGGGTCTCCATAGAGGTCGAGGTGATCCGGATCGCCCACAGGATTTGCGAAGACGATGGCCACTGCCGCGATCTGACTCTCCCCCGGCGGCAGGTCAAAAGAGCCGTTTGAGATCATGAAACGGATGTCTGAGTCCAGGTCGAACTCGCCACAGTCGCCCTCTGTAAGACACCTCATCATCCTGTAGGCCGCCTCATCTGATGTTGGGTCTGGGAGCGGAGGTTGTGCGGATGGACTTGCGAACCAGCTGTAGTGAAAGTCATTCACAGTATCCACCTCATCCGGTATGTCGTCCGCTACGCCGTCTGAATCATCATCAATCCCGTCAAAGGGAGATTCGTCGATGATCCCATCGCCGTCGTTATCGATACCATCCCATGGATTCCCTGGTGGTTGAAGGAAGTGTACTCCGATGAATCCCACTTTCCCCTCCCAGCCGGATTCATCGAAATCTCTGTCCCAGGCCATGCCGGTGTTGAGCTCCACCACGTCTCTTCCATATACTTCCACCGAGTCGAGGACGGAGCTCATATCATCGGAGAAACTCTCGCCGATATCCGTATCGCTGACGAAGGCCACATATGCCTCTTCGAGCGCGTAGGGTCCCTGGGGAAGGGAATCGGACCTGTTTGTGAATTCGAAGAAGATGAGGATCGCATTGAAGTTAAGGCCCCCGACGAAAGCCATGCTCCTCTGCTTCACCTCTATCCCGCACCTGCCGGCCCCGTAGATAGGCGTTCCCGTGATGTCGTTATATATTGTCACGAAATCCTGTATTGAGTGGATTATCGGCAGGTCCTCTTCGTTCCTGAACTCATCCGGCCACTCATTTAGATCTTGCGGATTCGTCGAGCTGAACACCCTGGCCAGCGGATCTGCCGGGTCCTGGCCTACGCGGCCTTCTGCATGCTCTGAATCTCCGTTTGTCGTATTGTAGCCCATCACAACGACGGTGTCTTTAGTGCCGTCCCCATCCACATCGGCCAACCCACCTATCCAGACGCCCATCCCGAACACGTAGTTGTTTCCAGTCCAGTAAGGCCATGAACTGTAACTTGTGCCGGCCGTAGGATCGAGGCCGATAATACCCACATTCGATATGGAAAGTCCAACAGAATTGGCATTGTGTAAGAGCGACATCACCTCTGCCGGCACGTTCCCGCCTCCGGTTGCCGCCATGAGAGTCTCGGTCGTGAACAGATCCTTCCAAATCAGGGGTGTCCGTGAAATACCCCTTGCCGGTGCGGAATATGTGACCTGTATAATTGATGTACCACTGAGCGCGATCGTGAGGAGAAAAATTTTCCACGATTTCATGACAACCTCCTATTGAGCATTAGTGAGAAGATATTATCTTACACCTTCTTATGAGTATGTGTGAAAGGCTTCAAATGGGTTTTGTATATATTTAATATACATAAATGAGTGTAGCTTAAAAGCCCTTTTATTGTACGATCCAGGGCAATGTTCTGTTGCAAAAAATTTGAAAATGTTGGCTTCCGCCTTTCACTTAGTGGTCGCGTTCGCAATTA
>JBHIFB010000183.1:0-5084 GCA_046760905.1 Candidatus Glassiibacteriota bacterium
TCGCTTCCCAGAGTGATAATATGTTACCGTAATTGCGAACGCGACCACTAAGGAGGCTCGCCATGAGGAGAGTTTACCATGTTCCAGAGGTTTTGGCAAGTGAGAAAAGCACCAAGAAAAGAGGGCCCTGTGCCACTTCAGTGGCGAAACAGTTGTGCATGTATTTCCATTCCACTTGCTAAAAGTCTTGAAACCTGATATACTCCACTTATGGCGAGCCTCCTTTGAGTTTATTTCTCAGTGATGAGTATATCCCATCACGGAGATATTCAAGTTAATATAGTACTTATCCATTTAATAACAGAAAGAAGAGGAAAATGCGTTTATCCAGGGTTTGCGTCATTGTGCTGATTCAACTGATGCTGCTCAGTGTTCACCCTATGTTGGGAAGCGTCGAGGAGTATGCTCTCGAAGGGACCCAGTTCACCGGCCAGATGTTTCTGCATCAACCGGATGGAAAACCGGCTTCCGGTGCCGGCATTTGTGGTCTCGATGAAAAGGGGCTTCCGGCCTCGGGCCTTCATCTGCTTGCAAGGAGATTTGGACCAGAAGGCGGGGCGATCCTCCCTCAAAGGGAACCTGGAAAATCATTCCAGCAGCAGGTTGGTTCCGAAAGGATTAAGCTCATTGGTCAGGCCCCCGATGAGGGTGGGATGGCGAATGATGTACTTGCCAAATGGGAACTACTGCTCCGTTGCAACGACAGGAAGTCTGATCCAAGCGATCCCCAGCTGATAGGTCAATGTGGTGGTTCCTACACCTGTGGAGTCGTCGTCTCGGGCAATTACGCCTACGTTGCCGACGACGACCTGACACTGCGCGTGATAGACATCACAGATCCCTTGAATCCCGACGAGCTCAGAATGAACATCTCATGGTAATCGATGCCACCGCTCGAGCAAGGGGTTCCCGGAATAGCACCACCGGGTAGCCTTTTATGCGCACATTGGGACTTACGGGGGCGACGAGCTCGACAACGACCGTTTCAACGTCGAGGTCACCGCGAAATAAGAAGGTAGCCAGCCCCCGGCTTGCAAGTAATTGGAAGGAATATTCCGGAAAACGCTATTTTTCGCTAGATGAAAGATGGGATCACTCAATGACACGGGAGTGAGAACGGGTGCGGTGTCCAGATGCCTCTGGCCGTGGGTGATCGGCGGCATCGCCTTCGCTTCGATTGATGTACTCTTCTGCAGTGCCCGTGGTATCCTCATCGCACCTTCCCGCGTGATGATGATCCTCCTCTATGTCCCTGTTCTCTCCGGGCTTCTGGGACTCGTATACACTGGTCTCTACTTGATCATCGGCAGACTCCTCGCCTCGCGTCTCCTCGATTCACCCCGTGCCCTGGGAGGTGGAGGGTACGTATCAATCAGCCTGTTCATTCTCCTCACCGCCGCCCTGTTCGAACCATCCTCACTGCCACCTCTCTTACACCGACCCTGGATAATATTCGGAATGTGTGCCACCACCTTCACTGTACTTGTCCTCATCTCCCTCTATCTGAGGCGAAGGTGTGAGGAAGGATCGTTCCTCATATCCTTTCTTAATATCTCCGTGGGGACCGGACTATTCGCCGAGATCATAGCCCTGCTTCGCGACAGTCCTTCCGTGAAACTCCGCAGCCTCGGGGGTTTTCTTCTCGTTCTGCTGGCCGGGATCGTGATCATTCTTTTCTCCCTGGCACTGAAGAGGGTCTCGGCAGGCCTTTTTGCTCGACCATGGCTCAGGCGGAATTTACCCTTTCCCCGGTATGTTGCGGGAATCTGCACCGTCATCCTCATCGACATAGCCCTCATACTCGGGATCACACGGTGGAGACAGGGGCTTGAGCCCTCACCCGGACCGGGACGCATTTTTCCCAACATAGTCCTTCTCGTAATGGACACTGCACGGGCAGATCGCCTGTCCTGCTATGGAGAAAACCTCGACACCACTCCCTACATAGATGAGCTGGCCCAGGACGGCGTCATCTTCGAGAACGTCATCTCCACATCCCCGTGGACCATACCCTCTCACGCCTCGCTCTTCACCGGGTCTTACGCGAGGACTCACGGTGTGAGCTGGAAACACCCCTACATGGATGACGACCTGTTGACCTTGGCCGGCTTTCTCAGTGGGCTTGGCTACTCCACCTATGGGTTCTCGAACAACCCGGGGATCGGTTCTTTGACCGGTTTTGCGAGGGGATTCGACCTCTTTGTCGAGGTCTGGAGGAACTCCATCAAAAATCCTTCTCTTTTTTTCAAGATAAGGTTCACGCTTAGCAAAGCCATGGGGCTTACAGACGACGGTGCGGCGGAGACCAATCACCGGGTCCTGGAACTACTCAGAAGGCACGGGAAAAGACCCTTCTTCCTCTTCGTGAACTACATCGAACCTCATCTGAGATACCACCCACCCCATCCCTTCGAAGAAAGATACGCAGGAAGCGGTGAGAGGGTCAGGAGAATGAAGAAGCTCGACTTCAGGCTTCTATACGACATGCTCGCGGGGAAGGCGACCCTTGACTCCTTTGAGAAGGAAACTCTCCGAGATCTCTACGACGGGGAAATTGCATACCTCGACTCCCGCATAGGTGAGCTCGTTCAGGCACTTGGTAAGCTGGGACTGTATGATAAAACGGTCTTCATCCTCACCTCGGATCACGGCGAGAACCTGGGGGAACACAACCTAATCGACCACCAATTCTCGATACACGAGACGCTACTAAACGTCCCGCTCATCATACACTATCCCCCGGCTCTCCCCGGTGGTGTACGATCCACCTCTCTCGCCCAGAACGTGGATATCTTTCCCACCGTGCTTTCCCTGCTCGCTGAGGTCCCCGGCGTGGAGGGATCAGAACAGCACCGCATCCTGATTGAGAGAGCCCGGGAGCAGATACAGGGTATAAGTCTGCTCGACCTGATGAAGGGCGCCCGGAAGCGCCCCTTTGCCAGTTCTGAGTACAGGAGCCCTTCCACATACTTCAGGGAGCTGAGAGAGAAACATCCGGAGGCAGAGATCTCCCACCTTGAGTCAGATCTCCTTTCTATCAGGTCGGGGGATTACAAGCTCATAAAAAGGTCCGACGGTGTTCGGATTCTGTATGACCTCCGCCAAGACCCGCGCGAGGAGGTAAATATCGCTGAAAGCGATCCTGAGCTGGCAGACTCCCTCGAGGTACTTCTCGCGCACTGGAGGAACTCACTCCCTGAGAAGAGGCGCCGGGAAGAAGGCTCCCGCTTGGACAGTGAAACGAAAGAAAAGCTAAGGGCCTTAGGATACATACTGGAATAGCCACCATTCGAGTGAAATTATGACTTATAAGCATAGTGCTGTTGCTTCTTGTAGGATGTTGGGGGGTCAGGAAGTAACTGTCCCATCCGGCACCGGGATATGGAACCATAGGAACGTGTCAGTTGACGGAAACCAAGTCAAACTTGCCCGCAATGGTGGTGAATCGGGTATGGTAACTTCGATTGCTTTCTTATCCTTACTACTTGCACTTTTCTGTCTCAATACAGCGGGATGCGGCGATCGAGAAAACGACACTGCTGGTCCTGGCGAAGGAGTAAACTACCGACAGGAAATGCGCGACTTCGTGGGCGAGATAGGCGACTACGCGAGAAGCTTTGATCCGAGTTTCATCATAATCCCCCAGAATGGCCAGGAACTCATCACCGGAAACGGAGAAGAGGATGGATCACCTGTGATCAGTTATCTCGATGCGATCGATGGTGTAGGCCGGGAAGACCTTTTCTACGGATACGACGGCGACAATATTCCGACACCGACTTTTGATCGGGACTATATGATTTCATTCCTCGACATTGCCGAGGATAACCACGTGGAAGTTCTTGTTATTGACTACTGTTGGACACAGTCCTATGTTGATGATTCTTATTCTCAGAACTCGGCAAGGGGGTATATTTCATTCGCGGCTGACCATCGGGAACTGGACAACATTCCTTCCTACCCTGAAGCTCCTTACAAGGCAAACTCTTCCGATATTTCTTCTCTTTCGAGCGCACAAAACTTTCTCTACTTGATAAATCCAGGGCAGTTCAGCGACAGGGGGAGCTTCCTGAGTGCCCTAGAAGGGACAGATTTTGATTTACTGATAATCGACCTTTTCTTCAATGGGCAGGAATTGACTTCCACCGATGTCGCTGCTTTGAAGCGCAAGGACAATGGAGCCGCCCGCTTGGTGATCGCCTATATGAGCATAGGTGAAGCCGAAGATTACCGTTATTACTGGAATCCAGAGTGGGAGGTATCGCCACCTGATTGGCTGGATGAGGAAAATCTCTATTGGCCGGGCAATTACAAAGTCCGGTACTGGGAGCCCGACTGGCAGGACATTATTTTCGGAAACAACGATTCCTATTGCAAGAAGATCATAGATTCAGGATTCAACGGAGCCTATCTGGACATCATAGATGCGTTCGAATACTTTGAAAACAGGTAGGGTCGGTCAGAAATCTCAAGCCTTTAAGCTCATCATGTCCGGTCCCGGATTGCAATCTGGCGAATCATTTAATTCATAATTTCGCCCCGATGAAGATACGATGTAGCGATGCCGATTCGAATGCGTTGAACCGATAACCCAGAAAAAGCGATTTGAATATCGTTCCCCCGCTGGTGACTTAAAACTTCTTACCAAGGGGAGGTGCGTTAAACGGGTGTTCACCCTTTCAGGAGACTCTTCTCCTGTGGAACAGGCTGATAGCGCCGAATATTCCGAAGATGAGCGATATGCCGACGAGAAGAAGACGATAAGTCGGGTGCCGGTTTTCGTCTGTAATCTGTGTCTGGATTGAATCTGTTCTAATTACAGCACAGGAATAATTATTTCTGTTTTCACCAAATAGAGTGCTGATATGAGGACTTTCCTCATTTTTCCTGGAACCTAGAGCCCTTAAGCGAGTCGTGAGAGCATTTTTGGGTACCCATCTTGGTCGAGCAGGAAGGGGAAAGCCGCATTTTTAAGTATCAGGGGAGTGTTCATTTTGTGAGTCAGGCGGATTGGGTACCGTTCTTAGCAAATACTATTACAGGGCTCCGAGTCCTTGAGCGAGTCGTGAGAGCATTTGGGTACC
>JBHIFB010000184.1:0-5023 GCA_046760905.1 Candidatus Glassiibacteriota bacterium
CCCCTCAAGAAGATGACCTGTACCTGATCAGGGGTAACAGCTCCGGTTACGGTGAGGTGATCTGGTCGTCGAAACCCTATGGAGGTCTCTCAGGCGGCGGTGGATATGGGGATCAGTGTCTTTCTACGATTAACGATATAAGCGGTGACGGCCTATCCGATATCCTCTTGGGCACCGCCTGGGGCGGTAGAACCGCCTTCTGCATCGATGGGGCCAACTCTGACATACTCTTTCATTACGACTCGTACGACCATCCACCCTCCGGATGGTGCTATGCCGTAAGCCCTATAGAGGACCTGAACGGCGATGGGCTGGATGAGGTCCTCGCGTCCTTCGGAAATTATACGCAAGCAGCATTCTGCCTGGATGGCTCAAGTGAGGGTGACGCATCTGTCATCTGGAAATGGAACGCGGACAACGATGGTGTACTCTCGATTTGCTCCATGGGGGATGTGGATGGCGACGGCTATGCCGATGCGCTTGCAGGCTGCGGAGGAAACTTCTATGATGACAGGGTTGTGATGATAGACGGGAGTTCGGTTGGTGATCCGGCCCAGACGATCTGGGAATTCGAGACAGGCAGCACGGTGCAGGATGTCTCTCCCATCGCCGATGTAAATGGAAGTGGCGTGGACGATGCACTAGCAGGAGGGTGGGACTACTTTGTTAGGTGCATCGAGGGCGGAAGCAGCGTTACTGGTGAACTCATCTGGCAGAGATACATAGGCACCGTAATCATGAAGGTGGAAGCAATACCCGACGTGAACTCAGACGGAATCGAAGACGTGCTCGTAGGTTCGTGGGACAACGCCATAATCTGCCTCGATGGAGCAGGCGGAGGCTGGATATGGAACACCCCTACCGGTTCGCTCAATGGTGGAGACGTCTGGTCGATATACCCTGTCCCCGATGTCGATGGGGACGGCACCTGGGACGTTATCGCCGGATCGTTCGATACAAATATTTACTGCGTGAGCGGTTCTGATGGCGATGTTATCTGGACATACACAACAGGGAACAGGCTCCTGACGGTGCGTTCTCTGCCCGATGTGAATGGGGATGGAGTCCCGGAAGCCATCGGCGGAACTCAAATGCTCAGCGGTTCGGGTGGAAAGGTGTACTGCATAGAGGGAGACAGCCAGGGACCCTGGATGGACATCTGGGTGGAGCCCGACACGACAATCATCCGGGCGGGCGAAAGACTCGGGGCAACAATAGGCCTCGAGAATACAACCGAGTACCCTCAGACGATGGATGCATGGATCGACGTTGTGACTCCCTGGCAAACCTCTATCCCGCTTTTAAGGGTCCATGACATCACACTCCAGGGGGGAGTCTCGGTTTCGCCCCACCTCACCATGAGAGTGCCCGGCTTCACACCTGCGGGGGTGTATACCTTCTATGTTGGTGTCGGCGATTACGGCACCACGGTTGTCGATAAGGATTCGTTTGATCTGGAGGTTGTGCGTCCACTATATGTGTCCGAAGACGAGTCGAAGCTTACTCCCGCAAGGGAGCTCATCGCGAGTTGGAGATGGGAAGTGAGTCCGGGGCTTTTCCAATCCGGTGCGGATAAGATCCCCCGTGGACAAACCTTCGCCGAATCGAGAAGGATGCATACAGAGCCTGACCCGACCGCGACGGATCGCTATCTCAGATGGTCTTTCGACGCCTTCGGTCCTAATAGTGAGTTGATACTCATGGCAAGAAGGCTGAGCCTTGGACCCGTTGAGTGAGCGGCATACTCAGGTGGCATCCAAAAAAATCTTTATCGTAATCGCCATAATTATTATAGCGTATGGTATCAAGTCATACCACAAGGAGGGCGACCTCGCTGTCTTCACAAGGGGGGCAGACAACCTGCTAAGTGGCACAACCATCTATCGCAACGAAGTCGGAGCCTTTACCTACCCTCCCTTCTTCGCCTTCGTGATGATCCCATTCACCTATATGAAGACACACACCGCAAGAATCATCTGGTATACAGTGAACATTGTCCTGATCATCCTGATACTGCGATCAGTGAGAACTCTCATTGATCCGTTACTGAATAAAGCTTACACCCCGCCTGCCTGGCGCCTCACGAGCCAGGCCGTACTCGTGATCGGATCCCTCCTGACACTCAGGTTTTTTCTATCCACAATCGATAACCAGCAGTCTGATCTCTTAGTCCTTTCCTTCTCTCTCCTTGGCATTAGCTCTCTGGAGAGAAACAGGAGCATCCTCTGTGGGGCATTCCTCGCAGTCGCGATATCGGTCAAACTGACACCCCTTCTTTTCATCCCTTATCTCGTCTATCGGCGGGCACATCTCAGTCTGCTGTATGTGGCCGCATTCACCGTAATTTTCTTCGCGCTTCCAGAAACACTTTTCCCTGCCAGATCCGGCATCCCCCTGACTGAGAGCTGGTATGAACTCGTAATGACGAAAGTGGCACCATGGGAGGGAGGAACACCTTGGGCCGAGGGCGGGGGCATCTGGACCGCAACGAACATCCTTAACCAGTCGCTACCGGCGACGGTTTACAGATACCTGGTCCAGGAACCGACAAACATCTATGGAGGGCAGATCTGGGTGAACATGGCGGACTTAGGACCGGGAACCGTTCGGATGGTTGTTTACCTCCTGGCCTTCCTGCTGCTGGCAACCTCGGCTTTCTCGATATCGAGGATCCCAAAGGATGGCCCCCGGACTGCGATCGATTGCGGGATCATATTCTGCCTCATGCTCCTTCTCTCACCACAATCGAGCAAACCCCACTTCTCATCTCTCATTCTCCCCAACGTATGCTTGCTCACAGGGCTTTCGATTAACATAGACAGATTTCTTCTCATCACAGTCATCCTTTCCTTCATGCTCTGCACGCTGAGCGCCGAGGGTTTCCTCGGGAACCGGCTCTCTGATGTAGCTGAAGCTTATGGTGCCATCACACTGGGGACATTCCTGATCTGGTGCGCATTGATTCGGCTCCTGATCCAAATCCCACGTGCACAAAATGGAAATCCTCTCACATCATGGAGTATGGCCTTTTGACATGTTTAGCAATCTTTACGTAGAAGCGATCAGAAAACCATGAAACTTCATGGGCAGTCTCACCTGAATGTACCTTGAAAAGCGGATTGAATCAGAGTAATTTGTTGGAGTATGGAATATAGAAATGTGCGTTCTTACTTTGAGAAAATGGAGGCAAGATGGCTTTTCAGAGGACCGCTATAATGTGCGCATTACTCTTTCTTAATTCCTGCACCCTGATAAGCCCCGACGAACAGAAACTGAGGCTTTTCATCGAGAAACACGTAGAAAAGATCAAGCCGCTTCAGAGGGAAGAGAATCTTGCCTACTGGAACGCGGCAACAACCGGCGCAAAAGAAGACTACGAGCGTTATACCAAGCTGCAGATTGAAATAAAGAGAATCTACTCAAATCCAGACGACTTCAAATTCCTGTCGGAAATGAAGGATAAAGACACTATTAAAAACACTCTCCTCGAAAGGCAGCTGGATATCCTCTATAACAATTACCTGGAAAATCAGATCGATACGACCCTCATGAAGGAGCTCGTGCAGGGTGCAACTGCAATCGAAGAGCAGTTCAACACTTTCAGGGCTGAGATAGATGGGGAGAAAGTGACCAATAACGAGATTCTGAGGATACTGAAGGAGGAGACGGACTCAGAGGTCCGTCAGGAGGCGTGGGAGGCGAGTAAGCAGATAGGACTGGTAGTAGCAGATCAGATAGTTGATCTGGCTAATAAGCGGAACGAAGCGGCACGCACACTCGGATTTGCGAATTTCTTCCAGATGAGGCTCGCTCTGGCAGAGCTTGTTGAGGATGATCTAATTCGAATCTTCGATGAGCTGGACACACTCACAAGCGAATCGTTCTTCGCGATAAAAGCTACTATCGACAGTTCCCTGGCCCAACGCTATGGAATATCACCCCGGGAGATGATGCCATGGCACTACCACGATCCTTTCTTCCAGGAGGCCCCGTCGTATCTGGACATCGATCTTGATTCCTTCTTCCGGGGAAAGGACATTATACAGATCGCGACGGATTTTTTCGATGGAATAGGCCTCGAAGTCAATGACATCATCGCCAGGAGTGACCTCTACGAACGGGAAGGTAAAGACCAGCACGCCTTCTGCACCGACATCGATCGTGAAGGTGATGTACGGATACTGATCAACCTCAGAGACAACGCAAACTGGACGGAAACCACCCTCCATGAGCTCGGGCACGCGGTCTACGACAAATACATCGACCGGACGCTCCCCTACCTCCTCCGTGAGAGCGCGCACATGTTCACAACCGAAGGGGTGGCCATGCTTATGGGAAGACAGGTGAAAAATCCCGACTGGCTGAAAGAAATTATGGGAATCACCGAGGAGGAGAAGGAGGAGATCGCCGGTCCTGTCAGAGAACTGTTAACATCGTTTGAACTCGTGTTCTCACGATGGTGCCAGGTGATGGTCAGATTCGAGAGGGGCCTTTACACCGATCCCGAGCAGGATCTGGACTCCCTCTGGTGGGATCTGGTTGAGACCTACCAGGGGTTGAAGAAACCAGAGGGTCGCGATGCCCCCGACTGGGCAGCGAAGATCCATGTAGCCGCATATCCCGTCTATTACCAGAACTATTTACTCGGTGAACTCTTCGCATCCCAGATCCAGGCCACACTCGCACGGGATGTTCTTCAGGTTCAGACTGAAACCGACATTTCCTTCGCTGGAAATCCCGCAGTAGGCACATACCTCATCGAAAAAGTCTTCAAGCCCGGCTCCAGCATGCGCTGGGAAGAATTCGTCGAGCATGCTACAGGCAGACCGCTTTCTGCAGTTCATTTCGCAAGGCAGTTTGTGAGAAGGTAAAGATTCATGCGCCAAACCAGGCAGGCTAGTTAAAGGGGAGATTTCCCGATTCATAGAAATGCGGAAAAATCCTGTAAAAAGATATGTATTGATGCTCTCACTACTCGCTCAAGGGCTCCAGGTTCCAGAAAAACTGGGGAAACTCTACAATA
>JBHIFB010000185.1:0-4857 GCA_046760905.1 Candidatus Glassiibacteriota bacterium
TATACGCTCCTCAGCAACTGGTCATCGCGAGGTACCATTGGGGTGATGAATTCGCGACCCCCGAGACCGAGGAAAGGGTGGAGTGGTACGATCCGTCTCCGGCGTTTCCCACCTGCCACTTCGATGGCTGGGAAGACGTGATCGGTGGGTGGGTCGGTACGTACGGGGAATACCAGGCCGTCATCGAAAGTCATCTCGCAGATCCATCCCCCCTCACCCTCGAGTTCTACGGTATGCTGGACGATACTTCCGGGAGCGTCGAAGCTTATATAGAAGTAATCGATGGGCTTCCGGAAGGCACCAATGTCGTCATGTTCGTCGTATACGAGGATTCTCTCCACTCGGGTGGGGAAGAGTACAACAACGTCGTGCGAGACATCCTCCCGGAGGAAATCCTGCTTATCTCAGAGCCGGGTGAGAGTGTGAGCATCACCCGTCATTTCTCGATCGATCCATCGTGGAATTTCATGAACATGGGAGTCGTAGCATTCGTTCAGAACACCGGTACGAAGGAGATTTTCCAGGCTTCCGGACTCTCAGAACCTTTGGGGAGCATCGAGGGCTACGTGACGGATATCGAAACAGGGGATCCGCTCGATGCGACGGTGAGCCTCGTCGGCGGGAACAGGTCCTCATCGACCGACACGACGGGGTTTTACAAGCTGCCCTGTAAGGACGACACGACCTACACGGTCGAGGCGAGTTCATATGGTTACAGGACTCAACAGCAGGAGACCTACGTGCCTCCCGACAGTTCTTCCCAGCTTGACTTCGCTCTCGAAACGGCCCTTCCTGGCTTCCTCGAAGGCTGGGTCAGAAGCGCTCTCGATGGTCATCCGCTTGAAGGAGCCACTGTATCGGTTCTGAATACGCCACTCGAACCTCAGATTACCTCTGAAGATGGCTACTACTCGTTTGTCATTCCGGGAGGAGCCACCTATCAGGTGGAAGCTGTAATGCCAGCATACATCGGTAAGACGAAGTATGCCACAGTAGAAGAGGAAGATACGACCATTGTTTCCTTTGCGCTGGGACAGGGCGAGAGCTTCGAGGAGGATGATGGAGGATACACCGGTCTCTATCTGTGGGAGTGGGGCACCCCTTCGAGCTATGGTCCGGGCGGAGCACACTGGGGTGATAATTGCTGGGCAATCAACCTCGACGGGCCTTACGGTGGAAATGCCAACTCGCCACTCACATCGAGGACATACGACCTGGTGGAGACAACATCGGCAAGTCTGAATTTCTACCACTGGTATGAGACCGAATCGGGTGATGATGGTGGGAATGTGAAGATTTCCACAGATGGAGGTGCTAGCTGGGAGCTCATCACACCGGTGGGAGGTTATCCAACGAGTTCGATGAACTGGAATGATGAACCTGGTTACACCGGGACCAGTGAAGGCTGGATGCTTGCTACCTTCGATCTGGAATCATACCTTGGCGAACAGGTCCAGTTCAAATTCACTTTCGGTTCAGATGGGAGTATCAACGGTCCAGGCTGGTACATCGATGATGTCTATCTCGAACTCACATACCCCGTATCGTTGGCGCTGGTACCGGATGACGAGATTGTTCCGAGAGGGACAAACCTCGGCTTCACCGTGAGTGCCGAGAATGCGGCTGATTACCCGGTCACTCTACAGGTGTGGTCCGATGTTCTGCTGCCGGGAGGAATACCATACTGGAACAATCCTATTTTCGGACCCTTCTGGGTTACCCTGCCGGCGCTATCGACTCCTTCGGTGCACCTGATCCAGTTCGTACCCGGCTTTGCCCCGCTGGGTGATTACACTTATATCATGAAAGTGGGCCAGTATCCTGACCTGGTGTACACAAGGGATTTCTTCGATTTCACCGTCGTCAATCCCTGATTGCGGCGGTTGCGCTACGGCATTTCAACACACCCCGCTCGGTTTTCCCGAGCGGGGTGTTTGAAGGCAGAGGAACGACAGCTTCTTTGAAGGTGTTCCGTCCGATGAAGCATCGAACCCGGACCCCTTCCCAATGGAACTCGTGACCGACGACATATCCAACAGGCAGCTTGTCGAGGAATGTTCCCACGGCAACCGCCGCGCCATCGAGATCTTCTACCACAGGTACAAGGACCTCATCTTCAGCGCCATCCACCGGTGGATGGACAGGTACGCCCCCGAGATGAGGGGGTCCGAGGAGGTGAGGGAGGTGTTCCAGGAGGCGATAGTGGCTGTGATGGAGAATAACTTTGCCCGGGTGAGAAAGGCCAGAGACCCGGAGCAGATCAGCGGTCTCATCTTTCTCATCGCATTCCAGCGGACAGGCAGATACTTCGAGAGGAAGTGGCGGGATGAGCGAAGGCGTACGGACCGAGGTGATCCCGTTTACAATCCGGAGGATGATATCATCGATGGGCTCACTCACGATGAGCGGATGCGCCTGGCGGACAAGTTCGTCAAAACCCTGCGGTCGATCGAACGGGAGGTCATCGGTCTCTACTTCAAGGACGGATGCAGATACCGCGAGATAGCAGAGATAACGGGGCTCACGACTACCAACGTCGGTGTCATGATAAGCCGGATCAAGGACAGGTTCAGGTCGTTTATAAAGGAAGAATACGGAAGCGATCTTTAAACGTGATGTAAGAAAATTCTCCCGAAGGCTCTCATTAGAAGAGGGGACAGGCCATGAAAAAGAAGAAAGATAGAATCGAAGAACTCCTGAGAGAGTACTACACAAGCCGGCGGAAGCCCGGAGAGGATGAAGAGTACCGGAGATTTTTAATTCCTATGGCTAAACAAGTACGCTCGCCTATCAGCTGCGATGCTAAGATCCCAGGGGAAGGTCAGTCACCCGTTCCTGAAGCATCCTCCACCGGGAGTGAGAAGAAAAACTGCCCGTCCCTCGAGGACCTAGCAGCGTTTATCGAAGGGGTGATCGACAAGAAGATGTCGATATTCATCGAAGATCACCTCGCTTTCTGCCCGGACTGTTCTGAGAAGTACAGAACCGCTTCCGACACCATCGACCGGCACCGCCGGGGAAAAAGCGAAAGAACCCCCGAAGACCTCTCCGAAGAGACATCCTCACGACTCGAAGAGCTCTACCATGAGAGTCAATCCTCTCCCGAAGACGAAGAAGATCTGTAATAAAAAAGTCCCCTCCGGTATCTATAAGGGCAAACGAGAGAAGGAGGGGAACCATGAAAACACAAATTCTAGATTTCCTGAAACATGGCCAAATCGGTGATCCGCTGAGCCACGAAAACCTGACGATCCACCCGGTTCGAGTGAAAGGATACGCGGCGTTCGGCTACCAGGTGCTCGACGAAGCCCTGAAGAAAGGAAGCGTGACGGTGAGCGAGATAGACGGCACGGGACACGTCCCCCAACTCCTGGTCACCAACGACTCCGACATCAGGGTGTTTTTGATGGACGGTGAGGAGCTGATCGGCGCCAAGCAGAACCGCATCGTCAACACGTCGATTATGATCGAGGCCAGATCCGGAGTCAGGATCCCTGTGAGCTGCATCGAACAGGGCCGCTGGCACTTCGAAGGCAGTGAGATGAAATCAGGGTGCGTATCCCATCCCCACCTTCGCAGGCAGAAGGCCACCCAGGTAGCATACAGCCTCGAGAGAAGCCGTACGTTCGCTTCCGACCAGGGTGCCATCTGGGATGCCGTCGAGGACAAGCTGGAGGAACTGAGCGTCCGCTCGAACACATCCGACATGGACACCTTGTTCCGGGAGAAGCGGTCGGATCTCAACTCTTTCCTCGATAAGATCAGGTTCGTCGAAGGGACAACAGGCGTAATCGCCTCGATAAACGGCAGGCCGGTGTGCGCGGACCTATTCGATTCGGCCGAGACCTGCAGGAAGCTATGGAAAAAACTCATCTCGAGCTACGCCCTCGATGCCCTGGGAAAAGACATGGCAGAGGGCTACTTGAGCCCCACCGTTGTCCTGGACTTCGACCGCCTCATCTCCCTGGTCGAAACCGCCCGGTTCGAATCATTCGAATCACCCGGGCTGGGTACCGACGTGCGGTTCGAGGGGAAGGGATTAAGGGGGGTGGCCCTGGTCTGTGAAGACCGAGTCATCCACTGTGCGGTTTTTTCGAACGATGACAATGAGCGTGACAGGTGTACGCCGCTTGCCAGACCGTCGCGAAGGCGCAGCATCAGGTGAGTGCGGTGCCGGGTGGAGAGAAACACACCGTTTCCTAGACTGAAGGAATCGCCCTGTTGAATGCCTGAAATCTACACCCGGCACTCCGACAGCGGTGAGCCTCAAACTTCCTATTCTTCACGGATGGCAGCTTTTACCTTCGTGAGAACTTCCTCCGGAATTTCCGTCAAGCCGTGTTCCTTTGCAGCATGTGCTGCTGTCAAGCTCAAAAGCTCTTCCTCGGTTGCTGCACGAGCCTCAAAATCGCAGTCCATGCCGACATCTCTGCAGCTGATCACCTTAGTCATTGTGCATTCACCTCCTTCCTTCTTCATCTGGATCAATCGTTCAATCCCCTGCCGTCTCGGCCGGGAGATGTACCTTCATCATCATTCTCATTTTTTCCTCCTCCTTCCGTGTATCTCATTGTGTTCTGCCAATTCGTATGTTTCTCAACAGTCGAATGGTTACCTCTTTTCATGTTTTCATGTGAATGGTAACCCGGGAGGGGATTGTCAATAGATCTCAGCACTGAGGACTTTCCCTAAAAATTTAAACTTGCTTTCTGTAACCGTGTAAATACCAGAAGTTTTAAGTTCAATGTTTCTGGAACATAGAGCCCTTGAGTTCGACGCTTCGCATTGACCCACCTATAGCTTGCAGGTGGGGGATCAGGGCAGTGTTCCTTCTTCTCGACAGAACAGGTTGACCGG
>JBHIFB010000186.1:0-4645 GCA_046760905.1 Candidatus Glassiibacteriota bacterium
AACCTTGGATACCTTTGCATCAGGCTAGGATTTAAAGAAGATGCGAAAAGGTACCTCAAGGAAGCCATCAGAAATTCCGGCGGGTTTGTGTCCTCCTACATCAACCTGGCATGGCTCTATGCCGAAAACGGGAAGCTCGAGATGACCTTGCTGATGCTTCGAAAAGCGTTCCCCAGAGACGACTCGAAAGTGATTGGGCATATTTCAAGGCTCGCTGATTTCCTCACAAATTTGGGGAGGGAGGAAGAAGCCGCATACCTCACCAAACGGACCATCGAGATCGCAGACAGGAATCAAAACAACACATAGTGGTGAAGACGAGAAAGGCCGCGGGCAGAAAACTAATAATCCTCGCAGTAGGCTTCTTCCTGCTTGGAGGAGGCTATCCCGATTGGGAAACGCTGACGCAGAGAAACATAACGGTTCACCATTCGGCCGAAGATAGTGAAGTGGCAAAGAGGGTCCTTGCAGAGGCTGGATCCTTCTTCCCTTTTTCACGTTCATTGAGGCCAGATTTATTGAAAGATGAAATTCACATCTTCATTGCTCCATCCCACGAATCCTTCCGTGAACTCTCGAAAGGCATGATCCCTCACTGGACAACGGCGTGTGCGTTTCCAAGAAAAAGCTTAGTAATCGTTAAATCGCCCAGGATAGTGAAAGTATGGCGTGAAGATCTGAAGGTTGTTCTGAGACATGAGCTTGTTCACATCTTCATGCACAGGATTGCGCCCGGAGGTGTCCCCACGTGGTTCAACGAAGGTGTGGCAATATATATGTCGGGTGAGTGGGGTCTGAGAGACAATTTCGACCTGTCGATTGCCGTAATCTCGGGGAAGTTGATTCCCCTGAACGAGATGCGCGGAGAATATCCTTCCCAAGAGAGCAGGGTGAATCTATTCTATCTGGAAAGCTATTCGGCTGTGGCATTTCTTGCGGCTCATCTCGGCAAAGATCGATTTATGGACTTCTTCCACCGCTTGCTCACATCAGGTAGTTTCGAAAGCGCTCTGTACCAGCATACCGGTATGACTCTTGAGAATTTTGAGATGAGTTGGAAAGGCTGGCTGAAGAGCAGCTACCACCCGCTCTCACTCTTCGGCAGAACGGAATTCCTTTTCATAATATTCATGCTGATCATGGTAATGGCTTACCTTCTGAGACGCAGAAAATACAAGAAAATTCTTGCAGAAATGGAAACGTTTGAGGAGCATGAGAATCCCTACTGAAACGAACATGCAAGGCATTTTTCCGGAATAAAAACAGTCCCGACCAACATACCCGTTAAAGTTAACTCTCCCTGATACTTAAAAATGCGGTTTTTCCCCTTCCTGCTCGCCTAAGATGGGTACCCCAATGCTCTCACGACTCACTTAAGGGCTCTAAGTTCCAGGAAAAATGGGGAAAGTCCTCGTAAGTGTTAAGCTTGACAAGATCAAAGAATCATGGTATGATGCAAATATCAATCACTAAATGAATCTACCTTGCATAGATGTAGTAATAGACCAGGAACGGATAGAGTTTTTGACTTATGCTATATTCATAGTAGTGCAATCAATCACATTCAGACACTCTGTATAAATCAATAATACTGTTCTATGAGGTATAGCGTAATGCTGGGGAATACAATTAAGTCTCGGTAACTTTTGTATAGGAGTCTTGAAATGTCTTTGAAAGTAGCTTGCTGATGCGCATAAAAATTCCTCCATAGAGAGGAAACTCAAGAGCTTTTTGCCATCAGAAGTTACGTGGATTTTTTAAACCTTACATATGATCAAGCACTGGAGGATGAAGATGAAAAAGCTTTGCAAATTAATTCCGGTTTCAATCGTACTTGGTGTATGCATTGGAATGTTTTTAGTGCCGGATATAGTCACACCGGTAGAAAAACCGGTGGCAGGGAGAGATGTCTTACCGGCACAACCCCAAACAGAGATAGGAGATCAACCATCCACCCTGGGAGAGTTACCATGCCGCGGTACGAGACATGATTTGGTCACCCCCATTTACTATGGGTACCTTGCAGGTCCGGGCACAGGGAGAGCCATTGGTTTCTCGGTGGACAGTTACGTCACTATCAGTTCTGTCGGCATCCTGGGAGATCTGGTGGCACAGTCCTTTGATGTTGTTATCTATGACAGCCCCGACGGTCATAGCGCCGGCTCTGAGCTTTACTCCACCACTTATTACACTGGAGGCACCGGCTATGGCTGGAACGACATGCCCGTGTCTTTCACATTTGCCGCCGGAGACTTCTATGTTGTGAATTGGCGGCCGAATGATGGGAATAGTAGCTGGGCGTATGGACTCGAATACTACGACGATGCCGGGCTTCCATGGACAGTGGGTCCCGTCACCATACTGGAAGGTATCGAAGGTTATGATGCCGATAATCCCGATAATTTCTTGCACATCAATTTCAGGTTCTGTGAGGTCGGCAGTTACGATTTCTGCTTCCAGATATATCCCTTCTGTGACCAGGTATACCTCTCTCTTTCGGGAGGGCTCATCGAAGGGTATGATGATGAGTGCGGTTATGGGTGCCCATTTCTTGTAGGCGGAGTATTCTATGGAATCAACCAGTGGAACCTCTTTTTTGACATGGAGGATGATGCCTGTGATCATTATTTCGAATACGGCGTCATAACCGGTTCAGTTTTGTCCGGTTCCCTCCAGAGATACTATCCGGATGGTACGCCATTCGATAGTGATCCGACTGCGATCACGCTCGTTCCATGTGATATGGCGAGACCTGCCACAAAGGGGCCACTCTCAAGAGTGGAGGAATGAGGTGCTATGAAGCCAGTTCTCATTTGATTCATCGTGTGTGATTAATGGAAAAAATGGCGGTCAGCGAATGCCGACCGCCTTTTTCTTTAACTCAGCACAATACATTCTTCTCATGAGCCTGCTTTATCAAAAGATTACGCTCCCACTACTCAATAAATGAGAACAGGGAAGAAATATTAATGAAAGAAATAGTGAGTAACATAAGTGAATCCTCAGAGGTATGTATAAGTTTAAAAATAGCACGAGAATACGAATCATAACTTGACAGGAAATTAATTATGTGATATGATAATAAACTGGATCAGGATAACCTGCACCCGGAGGAATGAAATGCCCAGAAGATTTACTACCTTAGCCGGAGCCCTGTTTTTAGTTCTCCTCTTCACAACTCAAACCGTCGCTGGAGTTCTAGATGTGAGGCTTGAGAAGAGGCTTCAATTAATGAAGCCTGGCGAAGAGATAACCGTCATCGTGATGATGAAAGAACAGGCTGATATCGAAGCCATCGATATCCTCATGAAAGCAGAGAAGGCGAGCCGCCAGCTAAGACACAAAATGGTTGTGGAAGAGCTGAGGGATGTCGCCTTGTCAACACAATCCTCGATTCTCAACTATCTCTATCAGAAGAAAAACGAAGGTAAGGTAACGGGATATACGCCGCATTGGATTGCGAACCTTGTCGTTGTCCTTACCGGTAAGGAAATCATAGCCGAGCTTGCGCAGAGGGATGACGTGGATATCATCTATGAGAATCCTACCGTATCCCTGATAGAGCCGGTCGATGTCAGGCCAACGGTTGGTGATGTGACTAGCGGCATAACTCCCGGTGTTACGGCCATTAAGGCCGATTCGGTCTGGAGCGAACTCGGCGTCACAGGAGCCGGTACACTTGTCGCTAATCTCGACACCGGAGTCGACGGCAACCATCCGGCTCTCGCCGACAGGTGGCGTGGTACCGAACCGGGTGTTGATCCTTCCGAGGCCTGGCTTGATCTGATAGGCGGATCTCCCAATTTCCCCACCGACACGTATGGACATGGAACACACGTTATGGGAACTATCACAGGTCTCGGCGCTTCCACAGGGGATACAATCGGCGTTGCTCCTGGAGCTCTGTGGATTGCCTGCAACGCAATTAACCAGAGTACGGGGCCGGAATTCGATAGCGACGTCGTCGCTGCATATGAATGGTTCGCTGATCCAGACGGGAACCCTGATACTGTTGACGATGTTCCCGATGTAGTCCAGAACTCATGGGGAATCACTGAATGGTTTTACAGCGATCCTCCTTATACAGATTGTGACGATAGATGGTGGGAGGTCTTGGATAACTGCGAGGCAGCTGGGGTCGTCATAACCTGGTCTGCAGGGAATGAGGGACCCAGTGCCGAGAGCCTCAGGTCACCGGCAGACAGAGCGACCACAGATTATAACTCCTATTCTGTCGGTGCGGTCGATGCGACAAATTACGGATATCCATATCCAATAGCATCCTGGTCAAGCAGGGGGCCGACAGGATGTGACCACGTGACTATTAAGCCAGAGGTGTGTGCTCCCGGCGTGGATGTATACTCATCGTATCCCGGCGGTTCCTATACATATATGAGCGGAACATCGATGGCAGGGCCACATGTTGCAGGCGTCATCGCTCTCATGAGAGAAATCGATCCTAACCTGCCAGTCGACGAAGCAAAGGACATTCTCATGAGAACAGCTCATGATTTCGGTGATACGGGCGAGGACAACACATACGGGATGGGTTTCATCGATGCACTCGCTGCTTGCAATGAAGTGGGAAGGGACGAGATACGTGGGCTTGTGCGAAACAGCACGACGGGCAACCCGATAGATTCGG
>JBHIFB010000187.1:0-4597 GCA_046760905.1 Candidatus Glassiibacteriota bacterium
AAGGACTCGGAGCCCTGAATCCGGTCAATCCGCATGTCGAAACAAAAGGAACACTGCCCTGATCCCCCGCCTGCGAGCCACATGCGGGTAAATGCGAAACGCCCGAGTGAAAGGACTCGGAGCCCTGAATCCGGTCAATCCGCATGCCGAAACAAAAGTAATTCATGTTCCGGCTGACTAGCCCACAATCCAGGCTGGGATCGATGCCGCGGTGGATTCTACTTGATGCTATACCTCATCCGGCATTCGACAATTATGGGAATCCTCAATATGTTCATCCTGCAGGGTTGGGAGCTACGTTGACTCTTGTTTACAGCCTTGCCATGAGCGATAAAGGAGTAGCTTCCCAACCCTTTTCTATATTTCCCATTCCGCTGGCCCGATCCTGTACTTTTTAAGCTTCCCCCGCAATGTCGCCTCGTGTAGCCCCAGATGTTGTGCTGCCCGGAGTTTCACACCTCCTGCAACCTTCATGGCTTCCAGTATCTTCTGCCTCTCTAGTTTCGCAAGAAAGCCGGGCAGATCGCTGGAAGTACTCCCGGTGCGATTTCTCCGGCCCGAGGCATCAATCCACAGGAAATCGGCGTCTCCATATCTTGTGATCTTTTCAGAGAGGTGAGCCGGGCCTATCCAACCGCCTTCATCGACGAGTGTAATCGCCCTCCTCAGCTCGTTGACAAGCTCCCGGACATTCCCTGGCCAGTCGAAGGATAAAAGCATCTTTAAAGCATCCCGTTTGACTCCTCTGACTTTCTTACCCTCCTCTTTCACGTACTTGTTCAAATACCAGTCTACGAGAAGCGGTATGTCCTCTTTTCTCTCCCGGAGCGGGGGGATCTGTATTCTTATCCCGTTCAGTCTGTAGAACAGATCCTTCCTGAAGTTCCCGCACTCGACCTCATCATTGAGGTTTTTGTTCGTGGCGCTCAGAACTCGCACATCGACTCTTCGTACTTCGATATCCCCCAGCCGCTTGAACTCTCCTTCTTCCAGGAACCTGAGAAGCTTCACCTGAACACCTTGTCCCATGTCGCCGATTTCATCGAGAAAGAACGTCCCTCCATTTGCTACTTCGAAAAGACCGATCTTATCTCTCACGGCGCCGGTAAAAGCTCCTCTTTTGTGACCGAAGAGCTCCGACTCAAGAAGGTTTTCCGGGATAGCAGCACAGTTTACGGCGAAGAACTTGTTGCCTCTCCGGCAGCCTTTTTCATGGATAGCTCTTGCGATTAGCTCCTTACCTGTACCTGTCTCTCCTTCAAGGAGAACCGGTATCGACGAATCTTTTATCTTCTCTACGATTCCCAATACATCCTTGAACTGATGGCTACAGGTGATTATCCCCTCATAGTCCGAGTCGAGGTCGATGGCCTTTTTCCACTCACCGTTTCCTCGCTTACCCATTGTGTTCCAAGAAGCCTTTGAAACCAGATCTTTTGCCAGAGCTTCGATCAGGATGAGATCACATTCGTTCAATGCGGTTTTTTCCGGATCGCTTCGTTCGAAATAGAGATACCGGTAGACATCCCCTGTCTTATAAGAAGACCAGAGCAGGAAGGAAGTTATTCCACGGCTCTTAAGTTCATCGATCGATCCATACCGTGTGTCGGTTTGGGTGTTCAACACGGCAATGAGTGGAGATTTCTCACGGTCTGTAAGGGTGATCAATCGCATGAGGATGGAGATTGCCAGATTTTCATCGAGCATTGATGTCACCACAAAGACCGGTCGATTGTTGGAATCGAGGTCGATTAGGAACCCTCCGTCGAGAGAACACCTATCTCTTATGAGATCGATGCGTTGTGCGACACGTTCCCTCGCCACCTCGTCATCCACTGTGAGAGTGAATGCAATATCGTTCGATATTAACTCCTGGCTTCGTTGAATAGACCTCCTAGCTAAAATCTCTTCGATTGACTCGATCAGCTTTCGGGTTTTAGCCTTCTCCTCGAAATAGCCACCCGATTGGAACCCCTCATGCGCCTTGAGGGCAAACCTGCTCGCTCTGTCAAATTCACCCAATTCGAACAGTAGTGTTCCCATCTCCAGGTCTACGAGCGCTTGAGACTTTTTAAGCTTCAGTTCATGGAAGAGTTCGGACGCCTTCTCCAGGTATCGGAGACATTCCTTGGCTACAGATGCTGCCCCGTGCACCTCCCGCAGGGCAATCGCCGCTCTCAGAAGAAGCCGTCCTCTTTCCCATTTCTCATCCAGACCACCAAGCATCTCAAATGCCTTCTCAAAATGCTGCTTCCCCATCTCCAGATTTCCCATCCTGCAACATACCTCCCCCATTAGGCCGCAAGCTGCTCCTTCCTCGAGTCTGTCACCGAGGTGCCTCGAGATGGCAATGGACCGCTCAAGGGCTTCTTTTGCTTCTTCCATTCTGCCCTGTCTCAATGCCGCATCACCTTTTCGCCTCAGAATCTCATTGACTAGATCGCCCCTTGGAGCAAGACCTCTCGCAATCTCAAGCGCAGCGGTCAGGTTCGAATCAGCTTCCCTGATCTCTCCGCGTTCCATAGCGACTTCTGCTGATCCTTCATATATGAGGGCGAGCTCACGTCTTAAGCCTTTCTCCTTTGCAAGCCACATGGCCGATCTAAAATGATCGTGTGCATCGGAGACATCCTCGGTGAGCATCGAAAGGTTTCCCTTCATTATGAGAAGGCGGCAGGCGCTCGCGCTATTATTTTCCCTCAGCATCTCAGTGCATCTGTTGAAGTAGTTTTTTGCCTCTTCCACCTCTCCGAGAGCAAAGCTGAGTGTGCCCAGGTTCATGGTGAATGAGTACATCAGATTCTGCACTCCGTAGCATGAGGCCTGTCTGAGCCCGCGCTCAAGAAGCTCCTTCGCAAGCTGCCACTTACCCTGTATGAAGTAAGCCTGTGCGAGGTCGTTGATACCGGCCAATCCCATCTCGGTCTCGCCGGATTTCCTGAGCAGAAGAAGGGATTCCTCGAAATCCATTATTGCCTGATCGATGAGCCCGAGAAGCACTCTCGATTTTGCGATTATCCTCCTTGTTTCACCGGCGAGTGAATTTTGCCCCTTATCACTCAGAATCTGACAGGCATCCTCACCTGCTTCGATGGATCTCTCATAGGCACCCTGTTTATGGGCAATGAGGCATCTGAGGTGAAAGAGTAGACCTCTCTCGATGGCATCACCACCCATGAGGTAAGGTTCCGCTTCTTCAATTGCCCGAATCGCTTCGGAGAGCTCTCCGTTTTTAATCTTTTCCTTCACTCGCGAGAGAAGGGGGAATTCATGAGCGGGGGACATGATACCATCCCCTCCCAGACCCCCTTCCGTTATCAATGTTTCAACGGAATCGATTTTTTTCATTGTTTACTCCTCTTTCAGACACAAGCTGGATTTAGCATCAACGCCAAAACAGGTTATGGAATATCATCATAAGTCGAGACCAGCAGTCTCTTTCCATATAGGGATCAACTTCCGGACTCTGTTCGATGATGTGGCTCCGGTTTTCGTTCCCATTGCCTGTTAACTTCATCCATTGGTGTCCAGAGGCCTGGGATGATCCTCTCCCCGGGAGAAAGTCCGATGGCGCCGCCACAGCACTCTCGTCGGTTTCCCATGGTCTCCCCATGATCTTTGCGTTACTCTCTCCTATGGAACTGAATGGGGACTGACCGATGAGCAGATCTGCATTTGTGACCATGCAAATGCCCAAAAGAAGAAACACGCAGAAAAAGAGCTTTTTCATGGCTCCTCCTTTGTAAAATTGTAGGTTGGTGTTAAGTTGAGAAGGCCTACAGCGGTGATTCAGGGGGTCAATGCAAATTCACACCCACCCGTTCTGGAAGAATTTCAACGGGTCGTTGAATACAGCGGGGTCAATTTTGTAGGGTCGGGGGATCAATTAATTAGGGTCATGTCAATATAAAGTATATCAAAAATTTCCACTTTTGTCAAGAAGATTAAAAGAGGTCCCTAAAAAAAGTCTCTCTTCGCTTGACGCAGAAAGAGCTGCCTGCATTTCAGTCAAGCCCTCAGATGCCGGAGTCCATTCGCCTTCATTAGAAAATTGCCGAAAAATAGATGCAATTGAAAAGATTGGGACTCAATAACGTTTCCAGCCTGTCTGATTATGATTTATGCTGTTTCCCTCGATGAGGGCGTTTCTGTAGCAGGAAATTGCACCACCCCTCCACGCTGAATTATTGCTTATCGTATTGTTACTTATCGTTGGACTACAGTTGTAGCAGTAAATAGCTCCTCCACGTCTATCCTTTTCAGGCCCACCATAAGCTTTCCCATACTCCAGGTGGCAGTAGCTTACCCGTGAACTGTCACTCGCATAGAGGAACCTGATCCCATGCCACCCGGTTGCTGTGTCCCCGGTGGTAAAGTAAATAGAATCAGTTACAGTCCCTATTGCCTGAAGTGTTGCAAGGCTATCCACAACAAGCTTATAATGACCCTGGAAATCAACCATAACCCCAGGCTCAATCACAAGTGTCGATCCTTGCGGCACATGAACCTCTCCCACTACTTCGTAGGGGCTGTTCTGGACTGTCCAGGTCCCCCACTGATCCCCGGATACCTCAATTGCACCTCCTGTGACGGGAAA
>JBHIFB010000188.1:0-4592 GCA_046760905.1 Candidatus Glassiibacteriota bacterium
TTTATGGTGTCGGGAACTATCCAAGCTCTGTGGTAGTGGATGATTTCAATGAGGATGATCACGATGATCTGGCAGTCTCGAATTATGACAGTGATGATGTCACTGTTCTATTGGGGGATGGTGCAGGCGGCTTCACCTCACTGGCATTTTACAGCGTGGGTGATTATCCACATTGCGTAAGGGCGAAGGATATGGACGAGGATGGCCATGAGGATTTGGTTGTGGCAAATTTTGTGAGCGGCAATGTGGGCATTCTACTTGGAGACGGTATGGGAACTTTCGATTCAACCTGTTTCCACGACACCGGGAGCGGTCCTTATTTCTTCACCATAAATGACTTCAATGGGGATACACACGAGGACCTTGCGGTCGTAAAATTCGACTACAGCGACAATGTTGGTATCCTTCTGGGAAACGGAAAAGGAGGTTTCGATACCGCTCCCAGCATTGGCATTGGAGATGACCCTCGTTCGGTCATGAGAGGAGATTTAAACGGGGATGGACACGATGATCTTGTGACATGTCACTATTACAGCGATGATGTAGCAGTTCTTTTGGGAGATGGGCGGGGCGGATTCAACCTCACCGATTTCCATGATGTGGGGAGTGGACCTGTCTACATAGAATCAGGTGATTTCAACGAGGACGACTTTATTGATCTCGTTACAGCCAATTATGACGGTGATGATATCTCAATACTCCTCGGAGACGGTTCTGGAATGTTCAGTATCATCAATGACATTGTGACAGGCGATGGTCCTCACGGTATGGTAGTCGGTGATTTCGATGAGAATGACCACGAGGATCTGGTGATATCAAACAGGTTGAGTGATGATATAGCCGTTCTTCTTGGAGATGGCACAGGAGAGTTCTCAGGTGTATCATATTATGAGGCAGGAGATGGTCCCTGGTCGATTGCAAAAGGGGACTTCAATCGGGATCATCATCAGGATATCGCCGTCGCCCTGTCGAATGATAATGCAGTGGCCGTTCTACTTGGAAATGGCAGCGGAGAGTTCGACCTGGATTCAACGTATCAGACAGGCCTCATGCCCTTCTCCCTGGGATCGGGTGATTTTAACGAGGATTCATACCCTGATCTCGTGATGGTTAACTACCAGACCGATTCCCTCTCTCTGCTGCTTGGTGAAGGAAGCGGCTTCTTCAGTGATCCCGTATACATCCATGCGGGTCATCGGGTGACATGGGTCACGGTTGGAGACATCGACAGGAACGGTCATCTGGATCTTGCGGTTACAAATGAAGGTTACGACAACATCTCCATTCTTTCAGGGGACGGGGCTGGCGAATTCGAACTCGATCCCATATTCTATGGGAGCGGTGTCGATCCGAGTGCAATTGTCGTTGGAGATTTCGATGAGGATGCTCTGACAGATGTCGCAGTTGCCAATAGCTGGAGTGATGATCTCACCGTCCTTATCGGTCATAGGAAGTGGTTTCTCCCCGCGTTACATTTTCGATGCTCCGTTGCTATCCAGGAATGATTTCAGTAGATTTCTCGATTTCCTGTAGGGGCTTGAAAGGACTCTCAACAGGAAATGAAGAAAGGGGCCTTTATCATCTTTATGATAAAATGCGAAGGCCTTCACGCCTCGGTATGATCTGATCCATGAAGAAAAAGTTATCTCGCCGTTTCTCCAGTACCTGTACGAGGATTTAAGATCTTCGAATTCATCGATCCATTTGATTCCTTCTCGGAAGCCATCTATCTTCTCCACCTTCTCTCCCAGGCAATGCCGATACCAAAGGTATGGTATGTTCATACCGCAGTATGTAGTCAAACCGTGAGGATACCACGTTCTCCCGGTCACCTCGATGATCTTTAACTTCCCATCTCCCTCATCCCTTTTGAACTCTATTGAGCAATACCCTTTGTACCGCAGTTCCTTGAAAATACTCTCACTTAATTCTGCGACTTCCTCCATCCACTCGCTTATCATCATGCTGGAGCTTCCCCACTTCGGTGGAGATTGCCTGAGTTTTCTCCCGGTGAACATAGCGAGTGGCTCGCTGTTTTCATCTAAATAGGCCATAGAACAGACAAGCTCCTGCTCCTCTCCAGGGATGATTTCCTGAATGATCAAATCGTTGTGAACTTTCACCAGATCGCTGAACGTCTCGACGAGGGACTGTGGAGTATAGGCTTCAAAAAGTTTTATCGTGAATTTTCTCCTCCATGATTCATCCGGGAAATACGGTTTTATTATGCATGGATATGAAATCTCACCTGCTATTTTTTCCACTTCTCCGGGATGTTCTGGAATGAAGGTCAAAGGTATGGAGTAGCCCCTCTGCACTGCAAATCGATAGAAATCTCTCTTGTTCACTATAAGACGAACGACTTCTTTATCCGGAAGCATGAAACGATAGTAATCGGACAGTATCTCGCGGTTCTCCGAAATGGTGAGAAGTCCGAGGTCGCCTGACGGGAATACCACGCCTTTGACCGGCAACCTCTTTCCGAGGGCAACGAGACATTCGAGTAGCTTCTCGCCACCGTAAGTGTAATCCTCGCAGTACACTTTGCTACAATATCTAGAATGGGCGCTCATCTGTTTAAGGTTGGAATCGATTCCTATCACCGGAATCTCCTTGGACCCCAGCGAACGGATCGTCGCGAGCGCATTCGGATTCAGACCAAGGACCACGGCAGGCGGAACATTAGCGGGGAATTGATCGAATCGTATGCGATCTAATGTCTTGAGTGTCTTATTCACCATAAGTCATCTTTCTCCGTCTGTCTTCCGCTGACGGCTACAATGCAATCTCAGAAGTTGATGGTCAAGGGAGATTATTAATCTATAACATCCCTCGGTTATCTTAAAGATTAAGCAACATTCATACCATTCAAATCTACATGTTCTGCTTGTTGGAAATATACGATCTGTCGGGCTGATTGTAAAGCAGACTCGGGGGGGAGTAGCCGTCACTTCGGTGCGTGAGTGAGTAGGTGACTTCAGTGGGAACGGGATTTAATCGGGATAAAAAGGGTTGGGCTGCCTGGCCTCAAGCAGCCCAACCCGAAATAGCTCCTCCTTATCTTTCTGATCCTACTTCATCTCAACTGTGTCTGTGATGTCGATCAGGCTCTCCTTGAGATTCCAGTCATGTTCCTTCGTCATTCCTGAGAAATCCACAGGATTGTCTTTCGCCAGTGGCGGACTGAAGAGGATGGTCAGGTCGAATTCAATGCAGCACTGATCAATGAGCATGTCCGGAAGGCCTCCAGAGCATGTCCACGTCTCAAACACCATCGCCCAGGGATTTCCAAGTGAAAGCCACCACCAGTCTGGAATGTTGACCCCGTATGCACGGTAAACAGTGGATCCAGGTGCTATCCACAGAGGTAAAGTGCAATCAGGGCCTAT
The DNA here is from genome assembly GCA_046760905.1 of Candidatus Glassiibacteriota bacterium. Classification (GTDB taxonomy): domain Bacteria; phylum Gemmatimonadota; class CAZMKB01; order CAZMKB01; family CAZMKB01; genus JBHIFB01. The sequence continues at coordinate 3,390 of JBHIFB010000188.1, forward strand.
GGCCGGTGGCCACTGGATGCCCAGATCAAGACAGTTTGCCCAGTAATAGGGCTCATGTCTTATCGAGAATTGCATCCACTGTGATGTGTTGTTGGTGATCCAGAGGCCATAGCGTAGCTGGTCTCCGATATAGACATCTGGCTCGCCGTCCCCGTTCTCATCCGGGTTGAGAACCATGCAGGAGAGCTCAAGCATCGGCGGCAGTTCAGTGCCTCCCAGCACGCAGACTTCGTCGATGATCGGTCCGGGGTATATAATAGAAAAATCGGAACCGAAGTTGAACCTGAACATGACCTCCGGCTCGTTGGCAAGCCACGGCAGCTCGAACCTCTTCACCACCCATCCCGGTGTTGTGCCTGTGAAAACGGAATCACCAGAAGTTTCAGCACATGTAGTCGTGCCGAAGTCGAACTCGTCATATCCGCCCACCGGGAAGATCTGCATCCAGCTTGCGCCGAGATCGGTTGAGACATCCACATTCAAGCCGTCATATCCCCACTCGATTTCGTAGTAGGTCTCAAACTCCAGCACCGCTCCTCCGGGACCGATGGCAAACATCGGGGTGCGCAGCAGGGCACAATCATCATCGTGGTAATCTGCGCCCAGATCCACTTCCCAGGCATTGCCGCCGTCAGGGGGTGTGACCGAAGGAACGCCCCACTCCCAATGAGGTGTCGGGCCTTCGCTTATGAAGCCTCCCTCGTCAGCCTCGAAATCGTAGCATGGACCCTCGGCCGGGAAGACCCAGATCTCGCAGAACATGTGAGGTGAACCCGGCGTGCATACGCACTGGATCTCATAAAGATGAGGACCAGGATCGACACCCTCATCCAGGTAATCAGTTACATCCGACGCCAGGGTGACGATGAGCACTTCATCGCGGTAGACTTCAATGGAGAGGCATCCCTCATCCGGGAGCGTCCAGCTGAGCTGTACATCGGTCGTCCCATCCACCTGCACGCACTCGAAATCGAGCATCGGCTCGCAGTGGAACTTCCCGTACATGTCGATGGGATGTGGTGGAGTAAAATCTTCGAGATCCGGAACCCAGGATTTGGATGTCCCCTGGTCGGGATCCATATCTTCCTTTATTCCAATCCCCCAACCAAAGCCGGTGTTGCTGAGAACACAGGTTCCTGCAGGGATCGGGGGATTCGGCCAGTCATCGGTGAAGAATTCCTTGCTGTTAGCATCCTGGTTAAC
>JBHIFB010000189.1:0-4554 GCA_046760905.1 Candidatus Glassiibacteriota bacterium
CTTATCTGCCGTTTTTGAATTAAAGGGGGTTGTTCGAAGGCATGGCTCTTTCGAATGGCCCCTTTTTGTATGAAAGTCGCATCGCGGTCAGGACTTCCACACTTCGTCGTAGCCCAAATCAATGGCTGGATTATGTGATTTAGTAGAAACGGATAATGCCCACCTGTCAACAAACTCGTTGTTGACACATATTAGAAGATTGAATAAATTTGAAAAAAATATATCTGTTTTAAGGAGGCTTCGATGATACACCAGACTTCCATTCGAAGATTATTGATACTCGCTGCGGGTTTCGTATTCCTCGTAAATGGCATCGGTTACTCAATCGTGCCACCGAGGCTCGGATCCGGCGTTAGTCTGTCCTTAACCCAGAGTGAGCTTGATGTCCTTGGTCCTCCAGGCCCTGTGCCCAGGAGATTCATTGTTAGGGATGAGGATGGCAGTGAGAGGATAAGGATTGAAGGGATTTATCCGGTTCCGGTGCTCATCGGTGAATACTCCAACACGACCGGAACATATGCGAGTGAGGAGTTCCAGGCTTTGCTCTTCGATGGGCCCAACCCAACGGGCACGATGAAGGAGTTCTATGACAGGAATTCATATGGCCTCCTTGACCTGCAGGGAACCGTATACGGGTGGTATACCGTGCCTGAAACGAGGGCTTACTACGAGGGAGATGACAACGGCGGTGGGACGGATTATCCCACCAATGCCGGAGGATTCGTGTATGACCTTGTCGACGCCTCCGATGCCGAAGTAGATTACTCGCTCTATGACAACGATGGCCCGGATGGGATCCCCAATTCAGGTGATGATGACGGTTACGTCGACGCCTTCTTCGCCGTTCACACAGGCAATGGAGGCGAGTGTGGCGGACCGAGCATATGGTCTCACAGGTCCAGCATTAGCCGGAAGGGTGGGCCTTCGGGTGGATATGTCACTAACGACCCCGCCGCCGCTGGTGGCTTCATACATGTGAACGATTACATCATAATGCCCGAGATGAACTGTGACGAGACGGATTTAATAGAGATAGGTGTCTTCTGCCATGAGTTTGGCCATTCACTGGGGCTTCCTGACCTGTACGATTACGATGGCTCTTCCGAGGGGATCGGCGGCTGGGGGCTGATGGGTTCAGGCTCCTGGGGGGGTAATCAGAACCAGCCTGAGCTCCCGACCCATATGTGCGCCTGGTCAAAGGAGCAACTCGGATGGCTGACACCAATCGAGCTGAGTTCTAACACGGGACTTGTGTCTCTCCCTCAAGTCGAAGATTTGCCCATAGCTGTGAAATCCTGGAGGGATGGGGACTACACGGGAGTTGAATACTTCCTCATCGAGAACAGGCAGCAGGTGGGGTTCGACCAGAGCCTGATAACGCCGGGGATATTGATATGGCACATTGACAACTCACGTCCCAACAACAACGATGAAGACCACAAGAAGGTTGATCTCGAGGAGGCGGACGGGGCAAACGGCCTCGACAATTCTGGGAACAGGGGAGATGCAGGGGATCCATGGCCCGGCGCTACATGGAACAGGGTCTTCGACTGGTACTCACAACCGAACAGCGATTCATATTACGGCTTCAGGACAGAGGTCTCGGTCGTCGATATAGGGGATCCGGATTCGCTCATGGATGTTAGGTTTACGGTACGTTCTGCGATCATAGATTCCATGGCATGGGGATTCGATGACTCAGGCGGCGATAACGATGGTGTATGGGATGTGGGCGAGACGATAGAACTGGATATTCTTGTGCGGAACGATAGCCAGACGCCGGCGGATAGTCTCTGGGCTTTCATATCGAGTGAAGATACTACCATTCAATACCAGGTAGACAGCGTGTATCTCGGTACACTCGAAGGTCTGTCAGAGATCGGAAATGCCGGGGATCCCTTCATACTCTCAACGATCCCCGAAGCCGACGTGCACCGAACCGCTCTCACCCTCACACTTTCAGGCGCTGAGCACTTTGTATGGGAAACCTCATGGGAGCTCATGATAGGGCATCCCGATGTGATAGTCGTGGATGATTCTGAAGAGGGATCTGACAACCTGATCTACTACACGGCTACTCTCGACACCCTCGTCGTGCCTTTTGTGACTCGAAAGGTTGCAACACAGGGAAGCCCTGCCGATTCCCTTGAGCCCTTCGAACTCGTCATCTGGTTCACCGGTAAGGAAGAGGAGAACATACTCGATTCCACAGACCTTGCAGCATTAGAAGATCATCTGGGCAGGGGGGGACGCCTTCTTCTTACCGGGCAGAACATCGCTGAGGATCTGCATAACAGGGGAGAGGCTTTTCTAACCGATGTACTGCGGACCGATTGGGGTGGAACTAACCCTCTTCCATTCGCCTATGGCCTCAGAGGAGATCCTGTCACCGATTCGGTTATCGTGATCGTGAGCGCAGGCACGAATGGCGCGAATAACCAGAACTCCCGAGATATCCTCCTGCCGCGATCGGGCAGTCATACCATCGCCGTTTACGACACTACTACGCTTGATGAAGCTGCCGGATTAAGGATTGAGTCCACTCAGGATGGCTCGAAGCTAATATTTCTCGGCTTTGGCTTCGAGGCGGTAAACAGGCCCTCCGTAATCGAGGATCACGTAACCAGAGTCGAGTTCATGAGGAGGATGCTCGATTGGCTTATGAAGCCCGTAGGCATAGAAGACAATGAGCCGGAATATGCCGGTCTGCCCAGGGTCTTGGGGCTCGGGCAGAACTATCCGAATCCGTTCAACCCGAATACGACGATCAGTTTCGATGTTCCCGTATCAGATCAGCGGCAACAAACGAAACTCGTCATCTACAACCTGAGGGGATCGAGAGTGAGGACACTGCTGGACAGGAAGATGGCTCCCGGAAGGTATGAGGTTACATGGGATGGTAAGGATGACCGGGGTGCCGGTGTATCCTCAGGAGTTTATTTTTACAGACTCACAAGCGGTGAGAAGAGTATCACCAGGAAGATGCTAATTTTCAAGTAGAACAGAGGTGGATAATGGATGTGAGAGTGGAGGGTGAACTGAAGAAAACACCCCTCTACGATCTTCACATCGAATACGGCGGGAAGATGGTGCCTTTCGCCGGATACTCGATGCCGGTCTCTTACAGCGGCATCATCGAGGAACATCTTGCAGTCAGAGAGAGGGCAGGTCTCTTCGATGTTTCGCATATGGGAAGGATCGAGGTGCTAGGTGATGGGGCAGTGGATTATCTCGATTACCTCACAGTGAACCATGTTGCCCGACTGAAGGTGGGTCAGGCTCAATACTCGGCGATGCTGAACAAAGACGGTGGAATAATCGATGACATTATTGTATACCGGTGCAGAGACAGATATCTCGTTGTCGTCAATGCAGCCAATCATGAGAAGGACATGAACTGGATGCAGAAACACTTGATGGGGGGCGTTTCCCTGAGAGATGTCACAGATGAAATTGCTCAGCTTGCACTGCAGGGTCCGATGTCACAGGAAATCCTCTCGAGGCTCACTCAGATGACGCTTGACACCCTCAGGTATTACTGGTTCGACTGGGGTCAGGTAGCGGGAGTGAGGTGTCTTGTGGCAAGGACTGGATACACTGGAGAGGATGGGTTCGAAATCTATGCACCGGAGAAGGATGCTGGGACGATCTGGCGTGAGTTGATCAAAGCTGGCAGTGACGTGGAAATCCTTCCATGTGGACTCGGGTGTCGAGACACACTGCGGCTCGAAATGAGATACTGTCTTTACGGGAATGACATAGACGAAGAGACATCGCCACTTGAGGCCGGCCTCAGGTGGATCACGAAAATCGACAAGGGTGAATTCATCGGGAGAGAGGCCCTGGTCGAACAGATAAAAACAGGAGTAAAAAAAAGGCTCGTCGGATTCGAGATGGAGGAGAGGGGCATCCCCCGTAATGGGTATCCTGTCTTTTGCGATGGGAAGGAGGTCTCCAGGGTTGCCAGTGGGACGAGTTCGCCTTCACTGAAGAAGGGAATAGGTACAGCATATCTCCCTGTCGAGCATGGGGGTGTCGGGACGAGGATCGAGATAGAGGTCAGGAACAGGCGTCTCGCAGCAGTAGTTGTAAATGGACCATTCTACAAGAATGCTTCACACAGGTGACGGGCCAAGGCACCGGCATTCTCCCTCCCGGGAAAAAACCACGGAGTTCCTTTCATTACAGAGTCCTATCGGGTGAGTTCAGTCGATGCTGTTGTCACCGGGACAAGCCATTCAGGGTTCTTTTGTAGTACCTATAGACTGACAACCTCAAACCAGCGAATATCGGTACCATAACGATCAGAAACCATGGCAGATCTCCCTGCAGCAAACGTTCTACTATCATACCAATCCAGACTGTTCCTACCACGATCAAGGTGACCCGATTCGCCTTGAGCCAGCAGATTCTCTCTGCTTCATTCATGTTGAGGAGATCCATCTCACTTCTCATGTGTAATCCCCTTCACTTTCCTGAAATTCAGTGCAATTTTAACTAGCTAAGTGGTCGCGTTCGCAATTACGGTAACATATTATCACTCTGGGAAGCGAC
>JBHIFB010000190.1:0-4535 GCA_046760905.1 Candidatus Glassiibacteriota bacterium
TCGCAGGCGGGTTATCAGGGCTGAGTCCATTCTGCTCGACAGAACAGGTTGACCGGTGTCAGGGCCCCGAGTCCTTTCACTCGGGCGTTTCGCATTTACCCATCTATGCTCTCACGACTCGCTTAAGGGCTCTAAGTTCCAGTAAAAATGGGGAGAGTCCTCATCAATTCATCGTTGACATATTCTGCCAGCCGAGTATATTTATCTACCATTTTATATCTGTTAAGCGGATGGAACAATAGATGGCAGAGAGCTACAGAAATTATATAGGAGGCGAGTGGGTCGGGGCACAGTCGGACGACACCTTCATCGAAATGGTCATCGAGAGAGTGAAACAGCTCAAACAGGGATGTAAATGCCGCATTCACCGCCATAGAGGATATTGAAGCCGGAATAATCTACATAAACAGTCCGACCATAGATGCGGAATGTCATCTCCCGTTCGGTGGGGTAAAGGAGACGGGGAACGGGCACAGGGAAGGGGGTTGGGCTCCGTATGAGTTCTTCACCGAGGTGAAGATCGTCTATGTAGATTATAAAGGAAAACTGCAGCGGGCACAGATAGACACATGACAGTGGAACTTATCAAGAGGTTGTATTTATAAGGAAGTACTGGAATAAGTAGAATCAACTACAGCAATGACAACTGAAGGAAAGCGCGAAAATGGCAGGTAACAGAGATGGAAAACAGAGCGGTTTGTCCGGGTGGCTAAGGACACAGGGACGTGAATGGGTAAAATCAATCCTCATCGCGTTTATCCTGTTCCTGTTCATCCGAGCATTTTTCGTACAGGCATTCAAAATCCCGACAGGATCAATGGAAGACACATTGTTGGTCGGGGATTTCTTGCTGGTGAACAAGCTTATATACGGGCCACACATTCCTTTAACAGACAAGAGGCTTCCATCATTGAAGGAACCAAAAAAGGGTGATATCATAGTATTCAAGTATCCGCTTGACAAGGACCTTGATTTCGTCAAGAGGTGTGTCGCAACTCCAGGGGATACCGTAAAGATGGTTGACAAAATCCTTTTCGTGAATGGGAAAAGAATCGATGAACCATACGTGCATTTCATTTCCAAAAGAATAGTTCCGAGAAATCCTCACAGAAGAAATGACGAACTTGAAAAGCCTCGCTTCCCCCTGACCAGAGATAATTTTGGACCATTCGAAGTTCCTGAGGGAAAGTACTTTGTGCTTGGTGATAACAGGGATAACAGCTCTGATAGTCGAGTCTGGGGTTTCGTTGATCGTGATCTCATTATTGGGAAACCACTCTTTATCTATTTTTCATGGGATAAGGAGAAGTTTTTCCCGAGATTCGGGAGGCTGGGGACAATAATCCGATGAAGTGTAAGCTTTCTTACAGAATGTCAATGCTGAAATGTTATATTATTGTGGTTCCTTTAGTGAGGAGGTAGGCTTTCCATGGATGTCAGAAAAAAGGATATTTCCTTTGAAGAAGATTCTCTCGATCTCTATTTGAAAGAGATCTCAAGTTATCCTCTGCTTAAAAGAGAGGAGGAGATCAGACTCGCAAGCAGGATAAAGAAAGGAGATCACAACTCCCTCAATAAATTAACCAGATCAAACCTGCGTTTCGTTGTCAGCGTGGCAAAGAAATACCAGAATCAGGGCGTATCCCTTGCTGATCTCATCAATGAAGGAAATGTTGGCCTTATGAGGGCCGCTCTTAAATTCGATGAGACGAAAGGAATCAAATTCATTTCCTATGCCGTCTGGTGGATCAGGCAGGCGATACTGCAAGCCCTCGCTGAACAGTCCAGAATCGTACGAGTACCTCTCAATAAAGCAGGTGCACTTTATAAAATGGGGAGGAAAGCGAACTCACTTACCCAGGAACTGGGACGGGAACCCAGCATCGAGGAGCTTGCTGAGGATATGGACTTAAATCCTGAAGAGCTACGGAAGACACTGAAGATATCGCAGCCGCATGCTTCTCTCGAAGCACCTATTACCCCTGGCGAAGACAACAAGCTGTCTGATTACCTCGCCGACGAATGTAACCCGAGCCCGGACCACGGGACCTACGAGAGCGCTCTGTCGGAAACGATAAAAGAATCCCTTTCCACTCTCAAGGAGAGGGAGGCAAGGATACTTAAGCTTTACTACGGCCTAGATGGGAAAGAGCCCATGACACTGGAGGAAATTGGCTCAATCCTCGGTATAACGAGGGAGCGTGTCAGGCAGATAAAGGAGAAGGCGATTAGCAGATTGCGACACATCTCAAGAAGCAGAGCCCTCGAATCATTTCTCAACTGAAGATCCTCCCCTACCGCAGCATTCATAGGCTTCGCTTAGAGGATTTTTTACCCAGCTTTTCCAGCCAGCGTCCGTTGACTTTTCATAGCGAATATAGCATTATTTTCCAGTGAGCGTGCTGGATTTTGAAAATCATGGGTCACGAGAGAAAATTAATGTATGTGAGTCTTCCCGGGTGTAAGGAAAGAGGGAGATAGTTGTTAACTAGACCCCGGGAATGAGTCCACTTCTGAATCGGTCGTCCTGTGACTTCGAGGGGGGGATTCCCTATGACGGTAAGACTGCCTCTCATCTTTTTCAGCCTTTTATTTATAAGTCTCATCATTCAAAAACCATTCATCCTTTCGTATCCACATTCCTCCCAGGAAACTGAGGAGCTCGAGAGGACCAGGGATGAAAGATACAGGCTGCTTGAACTCAAGAAAGCCTATGTAAAACTCATGGATGCGAAAACCCGGTTCCAGAGGGCGAAGGAGCTGCTTGAGAAGGAGCTCATCTCGAGGGAGAAGTACAATGAGATAGAGACCGAGTACTTGACCGCGGAAGTTGAGTACAGCCAGAAATACCTGGACCTCGCCTATGAGAAGCCTCATATTATGATTAAAAATGCGATAAAATACCAGGACGAAAAGGGTGAGAAGAGGGTCAAAATAACTCTCCAGAATACCATGGGAGGAGCATTCAAGCTCGAAGAGATCAAAATGCTGGAGGATGATGTCATAACGAGACATATCAAGCTATATGAACTTCAGAATGTCTTCGTTTCTCTAAAGGTGGACGGCACGATAATAAGCCAGCCCTATGAGCAGAAGATATCCGTGATGAAATACGGCGTACCGGTTACACTTGATTTCGGATTGTTGAGAGACGTGAACGAGGCGGTCGTTTCCCTTTCCTACTACGACAAATTGGTGGAGAGGAAGGTTTACCTCGAGAAGGATATCACCGCAAACGTGGTTACCCTCACATCGTCTAAGTTTTCACAGGAGGCTGACCTCGGGCACTCCGCCACATACGATTTGAAATTGGAGAGGTTTACCGATGAGGAGAACACGTTCGGACTCGAAGTTTTTAATCTTCCTCCTCAGATACATTATGAATTCAGTGATCCCGAGACCGGGGCCAGGCTGACACAGGTGAAGTTTACCGAAGGAGTCACGATACAGAATCTGAATCTGACGCTGTATCTGGGCGAGAGGGTTGATGAGGAGGTGAAGGTGGATACCCCCATTGATTTCTATGCAATGGTGCTCGATGCGGAGGTTCAGAAGGAGATCGCTGGTAAAGATAAAAACAATCTTACGGAGGAAGAGATTAAGTCCCTGAGGGCCGGAAAGGTCTCACTTAAGCTGATACCAAGGGGGGTGGGTGAGATAGAAGTGGATGCTGCGAACCTGTACCATGAGATAGCGCCCGGTCAAAAGGTTCGGATGAAAATATCGCTCAAGAACATCGGAACAAGAAGGCTCGACAATATACTCGTGAAAGCCGAGACGCCATTTGAGTGGTCTTCTACTCTCAAACCAGAAGTCATAAAGGTGCTCGAGCCAAACAAAGAGACTCCCGTACAAGCCGTTTTTGAACCTCCCCGTGACATAGAGGTTGGAGATTATGTAGTTCGCCTGAAAACGGAAGCCACCAGCAACAACAGGCTCATAAAGGCGGAAGATAAGCGGGTGAGGATCCATGTGAAACCGGCCTCAAGCATCCTTTTCTCAGTAACGCTCTTGCTGGCGCTTTTCGCACTGGTAGCAGGGGTTGTGATTTTTGGCTTAAGAATTGCAAAGAGATAATCTGGTGCTGGAAGCAATTGATCTCACAAAAAGATATGAGGATGGACTACTTGCGCTGGATCACCTCACTCTCAGTGTTGAGGCGGGGGAAATATTTTGCCTTCTCGGAGCAAATGGCGCCGGCAAGACTACGACGATAAACCTGTTTCTGAATCTGATCGAACCAACGGAGGGGACTGCGCGAATCTGCGGATGGGATGTCGTGAAGGAACCTCTCTCAGCGAAGGAGCATGTCTCTTTCGTGTCGGAGAACGTACGGTTATACGCCACGTTCACGGCCAGGCAGAATCTTGAATTTTTCTCCAGGCTCGGCGGCCGATCTGATCGAGATCGCGCACGAGTATGGATGGAACTGGGACCCCGACCGGCAGAAGAGCTACTTGCAGCAGGCCGCCGACACTTATCCTGGCACGAAGGATGGGGCGCGGGCGCTGATAGAGCTCGCTCGCGTCCACTAC
>JBHIFB010000191.1:0-4445 GCA_046760905.1 Candidatus Glassiibacteriota bacterium
TGCGTTTCACTTCCAAGATACGTCACCGTATTTGTGAAACGCAGCACTTAGTGAGGGATACCGGGTCGAAACTGCAGGATTCAGAATGTGGGATCATCTCTCTTGTGTTTAACCACCTTTCCCTCGACCATGAATACAACATCCTCACATATGTTGGTAGAAAGGTCAGCCACACGCTCGAGGTTACGAGATATTCTTAGAAGGTGCAGGGAACGCTCAATCGTGGAAGTGTCTGAACTCATGAACGTGATTAGCTCTCTAAGTATCTGGTCCCGCAGGGTATCGACCGTGTTATCCATTTCACAGACGCTGCTCGCGACGCCCGGATCTTCCTCGATGAAGCAAGTGATGCTGTCCCGGAGCATCTTCACACTGATTTCAGCCATCTTCGGGATGTCTATCAAAGGTTTTACCGGCGGCCTTTCAATCAAAAAGAGGCCGCTCTCGGCGATGTTCTCTGCGTGATCCCCTATTCTTTCCAGGTCATTATTTATCTGATAAATCATAAGAATCGTTCTCAGATCCCTTGCTTTCGGCTGAAACTGGGCTATCAGTGTGGTGCACTTTTCTTCAAGCTCTATCTCAGACTGGTTAACCTTTGGCTCATCCAGCTCTATGACTTCGAGGAGAACGTTTCTTTTCCTATCGATCAAGCCACTTATGCTTTTTTCTATCATGCTCTCGACCATTGTGGCATGCTCAATCAGATCCCTTTTCAGATTGTCTATCTTCTCTCTTAGCATCATGCTCTCCTATCCGAATTTACCTGTCAGATATTCCTCTGTACGCTTGTCTTCCGGTACCGTGAACAACCTTTCGGACGGACCGAACTCGACGAGTTCACCCAGATACATAAAAGCGGTAAGATCAGATACACGTGCTGCCTGTGCTATGTTGTGAGTGACGAGCAGGATGGTGACCGACTTTTTTAGCGTAACTATCAGTTCCTCGATCTTCGTGGTCGCCTTCGGGTCAAGGGCCGACGTGGGTTCATCCAGCAATATTATCTCGGGCTTCATCGCCAGTGCCCGCGCAATGCAAAGCCTCTGCTGCTGACCTCCCGATAAGAAGGAACCTTTGCGGTACATGGTGTCCTTAACCTCGTCCCAGAGAGCGGCTTTCCTCAAGGATTCCTCGACGATCACGTCCCTCTCGCCTCTGCTCAATTTTATGCCATTCAGTTTGTATCCAGCTATGACGTTGTCGTATATACTCAGTGTAGGGAACGGATTGGGACGCTGGAACACCATCCCGATTTTCCTTCTCAAGACGATAGGGGTCATCGTATAAATGTCCTCGTCGTATAGATACATCCTGCCTGATACACTGGCTGAAGGCACGAGCTCATGCATCCTGTTGACACATCTTATGAGAGTCGTCTTGCCACATCCCGAGGGTCCCATGACGGCTGTCACTCTATTTGCCGGTATGGACATGGTTATGTTTTTCAGGACCTGCACATCACCAAAGTAGGCAGAGAAATCCTCGATCCTCAGTACCGTACTTTCCATCTGCGTGCCAACACCTTCGAAGTCAGGTTCAAGATCAGTACGAAAACGACAAGCACAAAAGAAGCTCCCCATGCCAGTGAATGCCACTCCTCATAAGGGCTAATTGCATAGTTAAAGATAAGAAGAGGAAGGGAGTGAATTGGCTTAAAAATATTGTAGTTCATGAATGGATTACCAAAAGCTGTGAACAAAAGAGGCGCTGTCTCACCCGCAACCCTCGTCATGCTCACCAGGACACCGGTGATGATACCGCTTAGACCTGCCGGGAGAATAACCTTGAGCACCGTTCGATAATATGGAACCCCCAGCGCGAGAGATGCCTCCTTGACGCTTTCTGGAACAAGCCTCAGAGTCTCTTCGGTCGTACGAACAATGAATGGCAGCATCATCAAAGCCAGAGCGACACCTCCTGAGAATGCAGAAAAGATACCGAGCGGTTGAACGATCCACAGATATGCAATGATACCGATGACGATGGAGGGGATCCCCTGGAGAACCTCCATGCTCATCCTGACCCATTCGGCTACCTTGCCGGTCCCGAACTCGGTAAGATAGATTCCAACGCTTATCCCAAGCGGCGCGGAGAGAAGGGAGGAGATGGCTACAAGAATGAGAGTTCCCACCATTGCGTTCGCAATACCCCCTCCCACTTCACCTACCGGTTTCGGAAGAGTCACCAAAAACTGCCAGTTGATGGATGCTACACCTTGCCTGCAAATATAAAAAAGAATCAATAAAAGTGGTATCGTCGATACCAGAGCAAGTATGATCACCAATGCCTTAAACAGCGCGTTTTTCAGATTACGTATGAACACAACGCCTTCCACTGCTGCCATCTGCTACACTCGCCTCTCTCAGGCTGACCCTTCTTGTGAGGCCATGCCCATTCGTTTCATCACTATCTTGCCCAAAAGATTTATCACCATCGTCACGAGAAAGAGCAAAAGCCCGATCTCGATCAACGAGGAGAGGTAGATATCACCCGTTGCCTCAGTGAATTCGTTGGCGATCACGCTCGCCATGGTATTGCCCGGGCTAAAAATATTATCGGGCAGAAAGTTTGAATTACCAATCACCATCGTTACGGCCATAGTCTCACCGAGAGCCCTTCCCAGGGCAAGCATGACCCCGGCGAATATCCCCGAACTCGCATAGGGGAGCACGACCTTCCTTATCACTTCATATCTGGTTGCACCAAGTGAATACGCTGCCTCCTTGAGCTCGGATGGAACCATGCTTATAACTTCCCTGGCGATGGAAGCCGAATACGGTATGATCATGACAGAAAGGATCAAAGATGCGGTGAATATGCCTACGCCGTATGGAGGTAGGTTCAATTTTATCTCAAGGTCACGAACGAGGGGAACCAGGACAAAGAGTCCCCAGAACCCGTAGATCACAGAGGGGATACCCGCCAGAAGCTCAACCATGCTTCCCAGAAACGACGATGGGATTCCCCGCCTGAAGTATTCCCCCAGAAAGATCGCAATCGCAAGAGAGAACGGCGTTGAGATGAGGAGGGCAAAAAACGATGTGAGAAGTGTTCCCACCAGAAACGGTACGGCACCGTAATCATCGAAGATGGGATCCCATGTCTTACCGTAGAAAAACTTAAGCCCTATCGCCTTGATCGATGGCATGGAATTGAAAAGGAGGGTGAGAAAAATCCCCAGGAGCAGGAGGATCATGAAGACAGCTGAAACCCTCAGAATCCCCCCGAAACCCAATTCGGCGATTCTGACACGGCTACTTTTCAACTCCTATCTCCTCGCCCCCGTAGGTGATCGACTCAAGTATCCTTTCAACTTGCATCGCGGCTTGCGCCGGAATAGGGGCATAATGAAGCGGTTTCGTATAGATTTGTCCTTCGTGTGTCATCCACCACAGGAGTTTCACCAGCGCCTCGGCTTTCTCCCTCGAACGCGAACTGTAATCCTGCTCCTTGTAAAGGATAATCCATGTAAAGCCGCTGATTGGGTAGCCTTCGGATGCAGCGGTGTTTGTGATGGACACTCGCATGTCATCGGGTAATTCGGTCTCCGCCGCCAGACTCGTTGACTCGAGACCCGGTTTTATGAAGCTTCCGTTCCTGTTCTGTATCAGAGCCTCTTGCATCTTGTTCTGCACAGTGTAAGCCAGCTCGGCATAGCCGATACTCCCAGGTATCTGCTTCACCAATCCCGAAACACCCTCATTGCCTTTAGCACCCAATCCCGCCGGCCAGTTGACAGATTTTCCTGCGCCAACGCTTTCCCTCCACTGATCACTGACTTTCGAGAGGTAGTCTGTAAATATGAATGTCGTGCCGCTGCCGTCTGAACGGTGAATGACCACGATCTTCATATCAGGCAACGACACGTCAGGATTGGCAGCCTGAATCCTTGGATCGTTCCATTTCGTGATCTTGCCGAGGAAAATGCCGGAGAGCGCATCTGAAGTGAATTTCAACTCGCCAATGCCTGCCAGATTATAGGTAACAGCAACAGCACCCAGGCATATCGGCACATGAACAATCTCTCCTGGTGCCTTCCCAAGCTCCTGCTCACTCATGAACGCATCAGTGCCGCCGAAATCGACTGCCCTGTTCAACAGCTGCCTTATCCCGCCACCCGAGCCTATGGACTGGTAGTTGACCTTCACGCCCGTCTGCTTATGGTAGACATCGAACATTTTCGAATATAGCGGATAGGGAAAGGTTGCACCCGCCCCCAGCAGTTCGATTTCAGCAATACTTGCTGTTGCCATCGATAACGCGAGAAAACCAGTGAAGAGAAATACAACGAAAGATCTCATTTCCTGCCTCCATTTCCTCACAAGATCAACCGGGCAGCATCATCAATCTCACGGCAAGATAAAGCCCGATTGTTAAGCGATCGTAGGGAACTAAGTGCTGCGTTTCACAAATACGGTGACGTATCTTGGAAGTGAAACGCA
>JBHIFB010000192.1:0-4413 GCA_046760905.1 Candidatus Glassiibacteriota bacterium
GGTCGCTTCCCAGAGTGATAATATGTTACCGTAATTGCGAACGCGACCACTTAGATGGGCGTTCCGAATTCGGGCGATTTCCATGGGCTTTAGTGGCGCTAGTCCCGGGTTCGGAAATCCAGCGAACAAACCGTCAAACGGCCTTAACACAGCGTCTGGGCGAGGAGAGCCTTTTTCAGAGATCTCTTTGATTCGCCTTGACAGTACCCTGTTACATCAAGATATTACTCGATAAGGGAGAACGGGGAATGCGTGTCCAATCAAGATATAGGTTCAAGGATAATGTCCATACCGTTGAGGCTGAGGTGAATATCCTTGCGCCCGGCAGGGAGGTCTGGGCGATTCTTACAGATTACGAAAAGCTGATAGATTATATACCGGGGATGATGGAAAGCAAAGTCATCAAGAGGAACAAGGGTAGAAACGCCATCCTCGAGCAGGAAGGTTCTGTTACCATCTTTCCTTTCACCTTCAACTCTAGGATCGTGCTAAGCGTCCGGGAAAAACCGATGAGCCGCGTCTCTTTCGAGATGCTGGAAGGTGACTTCGACTACTACGAGGGCTTCTGGTCACTGTCTGGAACAAACGGAGGGGTCAATCTCCGTCTCGTGATTCAGGCTTCCTACCCGGTGAGAATTCCGAAATTCATCATCGCTCATTCACTCAAGAGCATCGCGAGGCGGTCGCTCTCGGCGATAGCAGAGGAGGCCGAGAGGCGAGCCGGGGTGGCCTGAGCGTGAATCAGTCCTACCTGAGTTTCTCAGGAAAAAAGGGACAGCGCCTTTCATTCTAAACGGCGCCTGTCCCTTTTTCTATTTAAATCCGTCCTCTTCTCTCTTTAGAGTGGATGTGCAACGCGGTGGACGACAGCTCCCGGTTCGCTCACCTCGAGCACCTGATCTGCTGACAATCCTGTGAGTGTCTGGGTTCTTCCGCTCGGCCAGTTAATTACGACCTCATCCACCATGGTCTCCTGACCGAGCCCGAAATACTGTGTCTTATCATTCATCGAGAAGAATCCTGATCCTCCTGACACCTCCCTGACAAGGCTCCTTCCATTCACATTCACCGTTATCCTTGCACCGATTGCGTCGACGTTGCTCAGTCTTCCTGTGAGCTTCACACCAAGGTAATGGTAAATGTTCCCATCGTTCTCATAGAGCCTGTTTGGAGCAAGCTGGGACCTTGCTATGTAGTAATCAAGATCTCCATCCTCGTCGATATCGGCGGTGGCCGCACCTTCGCCGAGGGAAGAATCAAAAAGACCGGATGCGCTCGAGACCTCTGTGAACTGACCTGTACCATCGTTGACGTAATATCTAACGCCGAGTCCTGTTGTGAGAAGCAGATCAAGATCTCCATCCTTGTCCGTATCGGCCCAGACCGGGCTCCTGCTCGTCCCCGTGTAGTCCAAGCCGGCATCCGATGCGGCTTCGGTGAAGCTTCCTCCATTATTCAGATAGAGCAGATTGGCAGAGCCGTCGTTTGCCACGAACAGGTCGAAATCGCCATCCTCATCTATATCACCCCATGCGACCCCCGTACCTGCTCCCGCATCGTCGAGCCCGAGGCTGGAAGCGACGTCGATGAAGGTGCCATCCCACTGATTCTGATAGAGCATGTTCTCGGTGCCGTTCACCGTAACGAACACGTCCATGTCACCATCGGAGTCATAGTCGCACCAGGCAGCTCCTCGACTGCTAACAGTTCCTGTCAGCCCTGATGAGGCTCCGACTTCGGTGAAAGTCCCATCGCCGTCGTTACTGAAAAGGAAGTCTGTGGCAAAACGATTCGCCACGAAGAGATCGAGGTCCCCGTCCTCATCGTAATCGACCCAGGTACATGCCTGACTGTACACGGTGTCGGCATCCACGCCGGCAAATGCGGCCATGTCTGTGAATGTTCCAGAACCGTCATTCTGATAGAGCCTGTTGGCGTCATTCCTGTTGGTCACATAGAGATCCTGGTCGCCGTCCTCGTCGTAATCTCCCCATATGCAGCCGAAGCTGCTGGATGCGTCGCCTGTGCCGCTTGCCACCGTCACGTCCTGGAATAGACCGCCCCCCAGATTCCTGTAGAGGACATTGCTACCGGTGAGATTACAAACGTAGAGATCGGGTAAGCCGTCGCCGTCCATGTCTCCCCATGCTGCCCCCTGTCCGAAACCGGCGTCATCCACACCGGCTCCTGAGGAAATGTCGGTGAATGTGGTGATCGAGAGCAGTGGAAAATCGAGTGTCGTCAGTTCACCTTCTACGACTGCCACGTCCTGTCGGGAATCCGGCAGGTAGGGAAGGTCGGGCACGACCCTAACGTCATAGGTGCCTTCGGGAACGATGAACAGGTAAGCCCCCGTTATCGGATCCGTTTCAGTCTGAAGTACCGGCGTGCCCAGGTAGAGCACGGTAACCATGGCCAAGATACCGTCCCCGGTCTCCAGATCGGTCACACTGCCTCCCAGACCACCCGGATTTAGGGGGTCCAGTTCTATGTCGTGAATCGTCGTACTGTCATGAGTGACAACTACGAGAGAAGTATCCGGGGCGAAACCGAACTTTGAAGCGGCGACTGTCACTGTGTCCGGATAGTCACTCCAGATAGAGTAATATCCTGTGCTATCTGTTGTACCGGTCTCCTCGGTCTCGATAACTTCGACCTGTACACCGGCAATCGGATTAAAATCGAGCGAGTTGATGACCGTGCCGGCAATCTCATCGGCGGCAGTCTGGATCTTCGCATAGTACACATCCGGAGTGCCGAGGCGCCCGTCCGCCCATACAGCGTGGACGAAGTGACCGTCAGCGGTGTTGTTGATGTAATCACCGAAGTTGGGAGTGGCGTCACACTCGACGAACCACGAGCTCGATTCGTCGGTTACCCTCGTATTCGGCTCGAAGGTTTCGCCGCCGTCCTTTGAGGTTGTGTAATAAAGATCCGTTAAGATATTGCTCGGATCGAGTCTCCGGTCATACCAGGTGACGTGCACATGCCCCCTGTCATCCACGCTCACCCATGGCCAGAACTGTAGGGCGCCGTTTCCGACCTCGTCGTCATTGAGCCTCACGGGAGTACTCCATGTCGTACCTCCATCGGTGGACTTTGAGCAATAAACATCGGCATCACCGAGAACCTTGTCATGGAAGGTCACATAGACAGTGCCGTTGTGCGGGCCGCCGCTCCTGTCCACCGCTATAGAAGGAAAATCGTTTATCACGGGCCTGTTGAAGCCTGGGGGCGGTTCGTAGGCAATCGATACGATTGGGGTAACGGTCACGCCTGTGCTGAAGCTATCTCCGAAGTCGGTCGATTTCGCCACCTTGATCTGGGGATTAGAGCCCAGCCAGTCATGCTCCCAGGCGACGTATACTTCATTATCCGGTCCCACATACGGGTATGAACCCTGGTTCACACGGGAGGGATCTTCGGTGACGACCACAGTCGGGTCCGACCATGTCTGGCCCAGGTCGGTTGAGCGTATTACCTCTATCTGGCCGTTGTAGCCGAAGCGCGTATAGGACATGTAGAGGTAGCTGTTGGAGGGATCAGCCGTCATGTATTCTTTATCGTAGAAGTAGCTTGTACTCGATATCGCTGTAATGGGCTCATCTACCATGAGGGTATCCCCGTCGAAATAGGCGTAGTTCACCCCGAGACCATCCTGACCATTAGGCGGCTGATATATTGAGGCGAACCAGAAGTTACCCTGGCCATCTGTCACCGCTACCGGATCCCCGCGAATGTAGCCGCTCGGAGCCTCGTGGGGGAGCCCACCGCCATCAACCCAGGTTTCTCCCCCATCGACCGACCACCCGTATCCAATCACTCCTTCATCATGATCATAGAATCCGTACGAGTCGTTCCAGTTCACGATGATGTGATCCCCATCAGCGGCTATGCTCTCCTCGCTCTGCATGATACCGTTGGGATACGGATCACCGTCGGGATCGTTCACCAGCGTATTGGGTCCCACTTCCTGGGGGAGTTCAGCGGGCGGGGAGATCCGGTCGATACCCGTCTCAGGAACCTCCCATGTCCGGGTCGGTAGGGCGAAAGAAACGATCTCGGGCCTTGAAGCAAGGCTCAGAAGATGTTCTATCCTCCTGGCTTCCTCACTCTTGAAAGAGCTCGAAGACCAGATCGTTCCGAGAAAGAATAAGACAAGCAAAGACATAGTGATCGGAAAAATCGATTTCTTCATGTATTACTCCCTCCATGTGCTAAACAAGTTCCAGTTTCCCTAAATCTCAAATCGTTTTATTCTACCATAAAAAATGTACTTTGTCAAAATTTTTAATCCAAGTGTATTTTTTCCAGTTTTTCTGGAACTTGGAGCCCTTAAGTGAGTCGCGAGAGCATTGGGGTACCCATCTTGGTCGAGCAGGAAGGGGAAAGCCGCATTTTTAAGTATCAGGG
>JBHIFB010000193.1:0-4321 GCA_046760905.1 Candidatus Glassiibacteriota bacterium
AAGGACTCGGAGCCCTGAATCCGGTCAATCCGCATGCCGAAACAAAAGGAACACTCCCCTGATCCCCCGCCTGCGAGCCACATGTGGGTCAATGCGAAGCGTCGAACTCAAGGGCTCTGAGTTTAAGAAACATTGAACTTAATCTTTTGCTATTTATACAGTTACAGAAAGTAAGTTTAAATTTTTGGGGAAAGTCCTCATGGCTGGATACAAATCAATCGCCGGTATGATCACAGGGGGTTTAGCCCACTCCCTTATGGTGCTATTCTTGCAGTCTGGAATGATTGTTTTTTCTATTGGTGTCACAATGGAGGATGATAACAATATGAATAAGGAAGAATGCCAGCTCCAGGTGGTCTACGAGGCCGGGGAAGAGCTCACTCTTATCGATCGGTTGATTAACTATTCCCTGAGGCTTATTAGCGCGCTGCATAGGAGGCTTGAGAGAATAGGTGCAGCAACCAGGCATTGTGCACCCCGAAGCCCAGGGATCGGGGTCGAAGGCGATGAGTTTGAAACGTGTGAGCAAGGATCCCCTGCCGATGATCGCAGGAGGATGGAATTTGTACCGGGTGAGATGGTGGAAGTACTCCCTTATGAAGAAATAAGAAAGACGCTGGATGAGAATGGATGTTTTGAGGGACTGGGTTTTATGAGTCCAATGCGGCGATACTGCGGGAGGAAGGTGCGGGTTCTGAAGAAAGTCCGTACGATCTTTGACGAACGGAACTGGAAGATGGTGAAGATCAGGAACTCTTATCTTCTGGAAGGCGTCGTGTGCGAAGGGAGGGATGTGTTCGAAGGCGAAGGATGCGACCGATCCTGCTTCTTCTTCTGGAAGGACAAGTGGCTCCGTAAGACCGGGGTGGAATCCCGGAAAACCGGATCATAGTGGAAATAGGATGAAACCGGGACATACCGCAGCCTGTGTCCGTCAGTGCTCAACTCCACCCCCTCCACAGTCAATAGCCCCGTTGAATCCGGTTTCACAAACGCCCTCTGAACTACCTCCCCCGTTGTCGTGTCGATGTTTACGAAATAATAGAGGGAATCCTCATACACCTCGAAATTCTGCAGCCTCCTCAACGTCACCTCCGCCGTTGCCGTGTCCGCGGGCAACACGATCGCTGAATCCGTCGTCACCAATCCGATCGACACCTCGTACAACTCCTTCTCATCCACTATCGTCTCGGGCACCCAGTCCACATATCCGCCGTAGGTTCCCACGCTGTCCCCGCTCCACGGACTACCGTCACCAGGGTCGTCGTTGATACTGAGATAGCTCACCGCCGGGTAACTCTGGTTTACACGATACCGGTAAAGATTTCGAACTCGGTTGAAAAACTCCAGACTCCACTCACGCAATCCTCCGAAACCGTGTGCGGAGGAATCCCAGAAATAGGCACCGCCGATTCGCATTTCCTGCGCCTTCTCCATGAACTCCACCTTCTCGAGCCATCCCATAGTGGAATCATTCCTGCCGAAGAACATTGTCATGACCGGGAAATCCCGCAGGCTCCCGAAATTATCTATTATCCAGACAGCATTGAGCCGCTGGTAAGTGTCGAGACTGTCGCTCGTCATGATATGATCCTCGGGATGACCCCACATTTCAACCAAAGCATCGAAGTCGATGAATGAGGTGTCGCTGAAATCCAGCTTCGGCAGGTTGGCGATAATCGAGGCGATCTCCTCCGGATGAGCCATTGCCATAAGCACTGAACCGCAGGCTCCATAGGAACCGCCGGTGAAAAAAACTGCATCCGGATCTATATTCAGGTTCCTCACCGCCCAGTCTCTTAGATAGAGGATCCTTCTTTCGTGATAGTTTACGTTAATCCCATCGGTAAGAGGATCCTCAAATCCCAGGTTACTATTGTATCCGAACCAGTAGGTCTTTTTGAGATCATATAGTGGGTAGCTTTGCTTCGGGCAATCAGGACTGATTATCACCGCACCGTCGTTTACCCTGCCCCGCTGGGTGAAGAATGCCTCTCCTGAGTGCAGGAAGAACCTGAGAACATTTCTACTCGTATCCTGCGGCACGTTCCATACACGGAAGTTGTATGGAAAGGATGGGTAACTCGCCATTGCCTGCACAGAATCGGTATCGACGTTCGTTCCCCAGTGCACGTAATCCCGAATCAAGATATCAACCGGTGCAATCCCTTCGTACTGGAGCACTGGTTGCGGTGTCATCACCTCCTCGCTGACAGGTAGATCAAGAGAGTTGCCACCTTCACCCAAGACGATCGCCGTGTCTTCGATACCTTCCTGGACGCTGGTGACAGCGTAATAGTAACTGCCTCCGAGAGGAGCTGTATGGACATAAAGCCCTTTTGAGCGATCGAGCGGAATTGTGTCTTCTATGCAGTAAGTGTAAAGAGTATCGGTTGCGATGGTCTTCCTCTGATTCACCACGCTGCTGTTGTTTACCTCCCACAGCAGATAGTCGGGCAATAGATCCTGACCCGATTGGATCTGGAACGGGGATTTATATATCCTGTAAGTGATTGAATCGGCATCGATCAGGTCCCAGGTGAGGAACGTCTGGCCATTCTTGAAGGTTGCCTCGAGCCCGGTTGGAATCGCCCGGGCCGGAGTAATCTGGGAGAGATACAGGAGAAACACCAGCTGGATGAGAAAGTGTTTTTTCATAGTAGATACTGTTTACTTATTAACGATAGTAACATTATACCATAAAATTAGCGTATTTTCAATAATATTGTGGTAATATATCCCTAACTATGGAAATCTGTTTTGCTAAATCAGGATAATAGGAGGAAAGCTATTCTAGAGGAAAATCAGGAGGCTATCTGGAAGTTATCCTCCTTTCTTTTCATATCCTTCTGCCATGCTTCATCGGCAATCCTGCCGTATTCTCTTGCATAGAGGTCAAGGCTGTCAGCGAAATCAGTTATAAGCCTCATCGCCTCGGGATAGCTCGGATGAGCACCACAGCATTTGACCACCTCCCTGAGCACGTGAGGATTATCGATTATCATGCATGGTCTGTAATGGTTCTCATTGAACGGCTGTTTCGCTTTCAACATCCGGAAAAACTCTGAGCCTATCACCTCTGAGAGGCTCTTTTCCCTGATATTATCTACTGCAAACTGGGCAAATACGCATGGTTCTACATCCCCTTGCGCGTTTATATGGAGGTAAACCCGTCCCGAGGAGATGCAGCCTCCTGTGAGAGGACCATCGTTCCAGAAATCAGCAAGAATGATAGGCTTGATCTGCCTCAGCTGGTTCATCCGTTCCCGGCGGTACTGTCTCTGTTGTGGTGTAGGCATTAACTCGATGGAGGCGTCTCTGCCGATCGGTATATAGTTGAAATACCATCCGAGGAATGCACCCTTTTCAACATAGTAGTCTACGAACTCATCGCTCACGACAAGCTCGTTGTTGTTACGGGTCACTGTAACACTGAAGCCGAAAATGACCTGCCGCTCCCTGAGCCTGTCCATCGCATCTGTGATTTTTTTGAAAGTCCCCTTCCCTCTCCTGGAATCGGTCTCCTTCTTGAATCCCTCGACGCTGATGCACGGGAAGACGTTTCCCAGCTCTGCCAGCCTATCCGCCGCCCTGTCATCGATGAGAGTCCCGTTCGTATAAACCTGGAAGAAGATGTCATCGTGAGAAGAGAATATGTCGAAGAGATCTCTCCTCAAAAATGGCTCGCCCCCGGAAATCACGATGAAGTAAATCCCCATCTCCTTCGCTTCCTTCAGGATGCGATCGATTAGTTCATACTCAAGGCCTTCATCTTTCATATACTTACCTGAGTAACAACCACTGCACTTGAGATTGCACTTCATAGAGGGGCTTATAACGAGTAAGTCAGGGGGCTGAATTCCATGAATCTCTTTGAAGGTATGAGCCTTCTCCTGGCTTATGACAAGGTTTGCGAGGAGGTTGGAGGCGAATTTTCGCCTGACATTATCAGCACAGTGAGGTAGAGCACGTTTGAAATGGAGTAGTAGTCGTTCGAAAAATAATCGCCCCTCTTCGTGTCTTATCTTTGAAATTTGCTTATGCGCCAGGGATAGGACGAGCCTGTCGGGAATCAGGTTGAGAACGCTTGTCGCGGCCGCAGCGGTGCTTCGTACCGCATGAATCTTCACTTCTGGAAATTTTACCTTAAAATCAGGGAATCTCACGATAACCTCCCCATTTAAGGTATCTTAATATAATTATATAACTTACTCCATCTATTGTCAAGCTCAAATATGCAAGAGGTTTCCCAATTATTCAGGATCATCTTAGTGGTCGCGTTCGCAATTACGGTAACATATTATCACTCTGGGAAGCGACC
>JBHIFB010000194.1:0-4314 GCA_046760905.1 Candidatus Glassiibacteriota bacterium
TTCAGGCTGAGGATCACTCCATTAATCTTTCTTAGCGGCCGGGTAAGGTAAGTATAGTTGAAAGAGACCGAAATCTCCATTACCATTCGGAGCGCGGCTCATGTCATCGGTCTCATCATCACTGGCATCGGAAGTGCTGCTTTCGGCATAGTGCTGTCGAAGCTCATCATTCGTTGTTATAGATCCAACACAAGTTTATTCTGGATATCATCGATCGTGCTACTTCTTTATCCGAGTATCATTTATTTCACTCCAATATATGATCACCCGCAGATACCTGCCGGGGGCAGAAGCCCTATCCATATCCCAACGTATTGTTGATATTGATTGATATATTGCATGCAGATTACATGGGATACTACAATCAACAAGCTCCCACACTCACACCCAACATGGATAATTTCGCAGAGGGTCAACTCAGACTTCTTGGATACATAACACAGTGAATAAAGAATAACATAAAATAACCTGAAATTTACGGGAAAAGTCCACTCAGATTAATCATTGACAGGGAATCGGTACGGTATTATTGATTATAGGTTAAGCGATGGTATTAATCGCGGAGGTCTTGGATCATGAATCAGAAGACGATGAAGTTCCGAGTAGCTGTGCTTGGATTTGTCCTGGGCATTTTCTGGATTCTTACGATAGAATCACAGGCCCAGACGACGGAGAGCGAGGGAACAGGTATCCTAGAGACAGATGATATATCGATCGTACTCGAGGGCGAAGGCGTATGGATCAGAATAACGCCCATCGACGATTCGATCCTGAAATACTGCACCGATGACACAAGGAAAATGTACACATCCATCCTGAAGAGCCATACGGAGATCCCCGAGGATCTTAAGGGCAGGATGTTCCTGGTCCTCTTCCAGGGACGGAAAGAGCCGGAAACTTACTTCGAACCCACGGAGCTTGAAATACTTCACCAGGGAAACAGATTCAGACCGGTGAAGATCGTCCCGCACACCTCCACCTTCGATAAGAGGGTGCTCAAGTTCTACGGCACATCTGAAATGGCCATCTACATCTTCCCTCCGGAAATAGATCTGGAATTCCCGATCACCTTCAGGTACAGATCCCTCGAAAACACCGAATGGGAACAGATACTGGTCAGAGTGAAAGATGCGAAGGCGAAGTACTGACAGCATGAAGGGTATCAGCCGCTCGGCGGTCCCAGGGGCATCGGTATTTCAAGGCAGTCGATGGAATAGAGGACTTCGGGGTATATTCCCAGCCTGAACCGAAATACAGGTTTTCCCAGAGGCGTATAGGGTAATATTATTTCCGTTGAAGGCAAATTCTTTTGCTCAAGCGGAGCGAAATCGAGTGGAAGCGGATTGTCCTGCCAGCCTATTTCTTCTGCCGGAACAAGTACTTCTGATGAATCCCCGATAGAAATTGTAAACCAGATGTCGCAGTTCATCGGCTGCTCCGTCAGGTTCCGGGCTGAAAGATTCAAATTTACGAATACATTTCCCCATAACTTGGCCACAGTCGTTTCTGTCTGATCCAGCACCAGCTCTCTATCCAACTGATTTCTGAGCACGGTGACAATATCATCATCTTTGCAGGCCGTCAGCAAATCAGGGTGCCCATAACTGTTTTCTATCACGAATAATGTCCGCGGTGTGCTGCCGACAGGAAGGATCATCAACTCCTCCCCGAATAGGCCGGAACCGTTTCCAGGGAGAATCACGATTGTCGAGAGATCCTTAATGCATATGGATACATCGTCGTAGCCGTCCTGATTGAAATCGTCCACCCAGACCCATTTGTGATGGGCAACGGTTACGAAATCCTGAACCCGCACGAACTCCCCTGTTCCATCCCCATGAAGAATCGAAAGAGAACGATGGGTGCCACATGCCAGATCAAGGTGACCGTCTTCATTGAAATCCCCGGGTGAGAGTGTGTATGCATCATAGAGTACGTCGAAGGTATTGCCCGTAATAAAACTCCCGTCGCCTTCGCCGAGAAAAAGCGCTATATCATTGTATGTTGAATTCGCCACCGCTATGTCTGGATTTCCATCCTCGTTGAAATCCCGGACGCAGGACTGATTTGGTCCTCCCCGCGTGAGATAGGGAACAGGTCCCTCGAAAGTCCCATCCCCATTGCCTATCATAACGTTCAGGTATCCTGTCGTCCAGCTTGAGACGACAAAATCATCGTGTCCATCCAGGTTGAAGTCACTCACAGTCACAGGCTGTGGATCTGCTCCGGCCCATAGATCCTCGGGCTCCTCGAACCATCCATCCCCCGTACCCCTGTAAAGGAAGACATTATCTGAAAGTGCACAGGGGACAAGCAGGTCGAGATTCCCATCCTCGTTAAAATCACCGTAGGAGAGGCTGAACACGCCATCCCCGGGAATTGGTATATCCCCTCTCACCACATATCCAACAGTCGTGTCGCGGAGAAAAACTGTGAGATATTCCTCATATAGAATTGTGTTGCTCACTACAATATCAAAAAGTTCGTCTTTGTTCAGATCGGCTGCGATTAAAGAGGTGGGAGTTAGATGCGTGGGAAGATCCGTCCTCGAAAAACCCGGCAACTGCGCATGCAGTCGAATCGACACCGATATCATGAGTTGAACGAGTAGTAAAATCCTGATGGTCTGAAGCATTGTGCCCTCATGAAATCTCGTGTTCCTTTATCTTCCTGTAAAGAGTGCGTTCCCCTATTCCCAGCAATTCAGATGCCATCCTCCTGTTGCCGCCTACCATATCGAGAGTTGCCTTGAGAAGCAGCCTCTCCACCTCCTGGAGTGAAGTACCGGGAACGATCTTTATGTAGCCATCATCATAGCCGGAATCCTGGCTTCTCACACTCTCGCCAGGGGGAACAATCTCCACTCCGCCTCTCGAGGTGATTTCCATTCTCAACTGGCCTATATCCCTTTTTATCTCAAGGAGAGCTTTCAGAACCGCCTCGAGTTCCCTCCCCGGCGGGATTTCCTGAGGTACAGGAATCGGGAGCAGGCGTCTCGGATCACCCCTTCTATATATATGATCAGGGATATCGGTTGCCCGTATTTTGCTTCCGGGTGAGAGTACGAGCATGCTTTCGATGAGGTTTCTGAGCTCCCTCACATTACCAGGCCAGTCGTAGTTCTTGATCACGTCGAGAGCCTCATCAGTCAGTCCCGCGAATGTTAGCCTGTTCTCCTCGCAGAACTCCTTGATGAACTTATTGACAAGCAGGGGAATGTCATCACGCCGTTCCCTCAGAGGGGGGATATCTATCGTGAGAACCTTTATCCTGTAATAAAGGTCTCTCCTGAATCTGCCGGTCTCGACCTCCTCTCTAAGGTCCCTGTTCGTGGCCGCCACGACTCTCACATCAACCGGGATAGTGGTCGAACCACCGACTCTCATGAGTTCCCTTTCCTCTAAGACCCTGAGAAGATGAACCTGAGTGGATGGAGTCATCTCGGCGATCTCATCCAAAAATAGAGTCCCCCCGTGGGCGATTTCGAATCTGCCCTTCCTCAGGGAGGTGGCCCCTGTGAAAGCTCCTTTCTCGTGTCCGAAGAGTTCGGATTCAAGCACTCCTTCCGGTAAGGCGGCACAGTTTACGGCAATGAAGGCCCTGTGTCTACGGGGACTGAGCTTATGAAGTGCCCTTGCAACGAGCTCTTTACCTGTACCGCTCTCACCTGTAACAAGAACTGTGGAATTAACCGGGGCAAAACGAACCACCTTCTCGAGCAGTTCTTTCATGACCTCTGATTTACCAATTATCCCAGTTTTAGATACAAGCTCCTCCCGCTCGAGCAGATGCTTTGAAACAAGGAAGATCTCCTTCAGGTCTGCTGTTCTTGTCATGATTTCATCGACGACTCCGAGCAGCCTCAAGCGCTCTTGTTCCTCGAGCGACGCGCTCTCCAGAAAACCTATCACGGCGCCGCGGTATGAAGAGTCTCTGTATTTTTTCAGTACATGCTCGACAGGCTGCTCCCGTAAGCCCCCGGTGAGGATTATGAGGTTGAACTCCCCATCGAGGATCACTCTGCTCAGCTCATCGATCGTTTTGAGAAATGAGACAGCCAGTCCCCTGGACTCGAAGTCCCCCTTTATCCTGGCGGCAAGCTCGGGATCCTGAGTGGTGATATAGATAGAATTGCTTTTTTCCTTCTCCATGCGTTCCTCTATCTCTGTAAAGTCAGCTTCCTGCTTTAAATCTGCCAATTTGGCAGTCATATTTTAAAATTAATAGTCTAGCCGATTTTTGTCAAGCGGAGGGGGAACGTGGACTTTCCCCATTTTTCCTGGAACTTAGTGCTGCGTTTCACAAATACGGTGA
>JBHIFB010000195.1:0-4139 GCA_046760905.1 Candidatus Glassiibacteriota bacterium
GAGGGATCGATTGCTTAGCCAAGAGACACTGAAAGTATTTCATTATCATTACTCCTTACTGTGGGCGAGCTTTTCTCACTCGGCGGCCTTGAGCTCAGATAAGCGCTCTCTGGCGATTTCGAGAAGTTTCTCCATTTGTTCTTTCTCTTTCGGGTCCTCTGTCTGATTAATTTGCAATGAGAACATCCCCATCACCTGTTCCAATTTGGTAGCATCCTCGATCGATGTAATCATCCGAACAGCACTGATGAATTGTGGGTCTTCAGGTTCTTCTTCATGCCCGGCTACACTCTTGCTTTTGATTAGTAGCACGTTGCTCTGATCCTGTTTAAGATAAATGTTCGCTACACGCTGAATGTCTTCTGTGGTAACGAGATCGCATTTGTCGGGATGTTTATTTGCTTCCCTCCAGTCACCCATTGCGGCATTCTGACCGAGATAGAACAATATACCGATGCCGGACATGATGTCCATAAATCGGATCTTGTCTACACGGAGCTGGTTTTTGACCTTCTGCAATTCCTTTTCGCTGACAGGATTGCTTCTGAGATCTTCTATTACTTCAAGGATGGCGGTCTCGAGCTGGTCCGGCTGGACACCGGCTTTACCTTCGGCGTTGATCTTAAATGCACCCGCATACTTTCTGGTGTCCTGCTCTGCTCCCACCTTAAGTGCTGCGCCGCCGAACATCCCACTTCCGCTGCTCGCGCCGATGGCTATACCCTTCTCCTCAACGAGCTTCTTGTACAACCGGCCGGTTTTACCGCTCATTATTCCGGCAAGGACATCAAGGGCGTAACTGTCGGGGTGCTTGAATGATACTGAATGATACCATATCTCAACCCTGGGATTGGACTCCGCCTCAGAGATCATGCGCTTCTGTCCGTACTGCTTCTCTTCGAGAGTGATCACATCGGGGGGTTCTGTCACGCCGCGGGGAATCCTTTCGAAGTATTTCCTAATCATTTTGATCATCTTCCCGGCTTCGAGATCACCGATCAGGATGAGGCACAGGTTGTTCGGTGCGTAGTATGTGGCATAGTAGCTGTTCGCCTGTTCCCGGGTGATATTTTCCAGATCGGATGGCCATCCCACAACACTCCACCTGTAGGAGGAGGATTTCCAGAACATCGCATTGAATTCTTCTTCGATCAGCCCCGTAGGCGTCGACTCGATCCCCAGTCTTCTTTCCTCTCGAACCACATCGCGCTCTGAATAGAATTCGCGGAAGACCGGATTCATGAAACGATCCGACTCAAGCCACATGAACAGCTCGATCTTGTTTCTAGGCAGCCGGACGAAGTATCCGGTCATGTCCTCGGAGGTGAAGGCATTAAGGAAGTAGCCACCGTGCTTCATGTAGATTTCATCAAGGTGGTCCTTGATTATCAATTCCCTTTGCTCGAGAATCAACTCGTCGAAACGGGCATCGAGCTGCCGATACCGCTGGGTCCTGGCCTCGGGTTTTTGCATATCTTCGATTTCGCCCTTGCGATACTTATCGCGAAGGAGCCGCTCTTCGGAACGCATCAGCCTTTTGAGTGAATCCAACTGAGCTATGATCTCGAGGTCACGATCTATATCCTTCGTCCCTATCTTCTCAGTCCCTTTGAACATCATGTGTTCGAACAGGTGGGATATACCGGTGATGCCGGTTACTTCGTTGGCCGACCCCACCTTGGCGAAGATGGCTCCCATGATAGTCGGTGTCTCATGACGCTCTACGAGAAGAACCTGCATTCCGTTGTCGAGCCAGTATTCCTTGGCATCGATGTTCTGTGCATTCACAGGAACTACGATAATGCAGAGTAACATAGAACACGCCACGATTGTCCATAGGATGATTCGGTTCATAGTACTTCCCTCCATGAAGTCTTAGAGCTAGCCTCCCGTCTCGGACAGCCGCTTTTCAACGAGCTTCAGGCCATTTTGTATCGATGGGTTGTAGGGATCACCATCGAGAGCCTTTAACAACTCTGCTCTGGCCTCCACGTACTTCCCGTCTTCATAATAGAGCACTCCCAGGTTCCACCTGACACCTGAAAACTCTCCTGTTTTGAGGGCTTCTCTGTAGAACTTCTCGGCTTCCTCGAAGTTTCGCTTTTTCTCGTACACCACTCCCAGGTTGTTGAGGATATCAGGATCGTGAGGGTAACACTTGAGATCTTTCATCATCTCCTGAATAGCCTCGTCATATCGATTCTGCATGAGGTATAGCTGCCCGGTCTGGAAATGCGGTCTCGTGTTGATAGATCCCTTCAAATTCATCGGATCGAGATTAACAAAGAGCCCGGCAGCGAGCAGAACCATAGCTGATTTAAAAACCATACCCCAGTCCCTTCTTCTTCCCGTGTCATATAAGGAAATGGCTGCATGCGATGCGATTATTATGATGAAAGGTACAACTGCCATACGATACCTCGCAGCAGCGAAGAAGAAAGCGTTGCCGAGCATGTAGACTACTACGAGGGCCCAGAGCACTTTCAGATGAGATGTGCCTCTCTTTATGAAAAGGAGCGAGAGAATCGAGAGGGGACCGATAATGCCGAACCCTAAAAGCGGCGCGGAGAGGAACCTCGATAAGCTCCTGATGTAGTAGATGTCTTTGTTGTTCGATATCTCGAAAGAATTCCAGAACGCATAACATTTTTTAAGATAGAGGTGCAGAAACCTCGAAGGATTCTCTGCTATGAAATCTAGGGATTTTCTTATCCAGTACTTCGATTGCTCGCCCGCTGTTCTCAGACCAACCAGGACCGGTTCCTTTATCAATTTATTCCATTTGAGACCGGGAGAGATCGGATTAATCCCGTCAGCTTCGATGTTATTGCCGGTGTAGAAATTTATCGCTCCATTGGAGGAGAGAAGCACGAATTCTCCCGTGCGAAAGTAATTCCTGAAACCCGAGACTAGAATAAGAGAAACGGTAGCAACAGTAAAAACTAAAAGAGACTTCGTGCCTTTACCGCGCTTACCGCACCTCAGCGTGAAGAAAGCGAAGACCGGGTAAAAGAATAGGGCCGTTCCTCTTGCGAGACAGGAAGCTCCCAGGAGAAGTCCAGATATCAAGTAGGATCTATTCACTCCGGTTCTTCTCAGGGCACGAATGTAGAAATGGACGGTAAGGACCAGGAGCGTGCAGAGTATGGAAATTATCAGAAGCTCCCCCTGGAAATAGATGGCCGGCCAGTAGATTGAATAAATCAAAGCGGATAGTATGGCTGCTCTTCTTTCGACGATGTATAACGCAAGCCTGTATAGCAGAACTGTGCATACGCCCCCTACGATCATCTGAATAACCCTAGCGACAGCGATACTTTGACCGAAGACGACATAACAGAGGGCCAGGAAGAAAGGATAAAGAGGAGATCTGAATACACCATCGGGCTCTGGAAGGCCCTTGAGGATGGCTTCTGCCATTTGATTATACACGTACTCGTCGACCAGCGCATTTCGGAAAAATAAAGTGGAACTGATATCCCAGAGATAGATAAATCTTGCAATCAGAGAAACGGAGAAAAGGATGGCGCAGATCTTAAATTCGCGGCTGTCTAGTATTCTCACTCTCTCTTTGGCGTTAATCTGTGAGGATATCTAAAATTTTAATTTTTAAAAATCTACATTCGGCTTCCATGGTTGTCAACTGATGAATCAAACAGCAGCTTCCCCTTGGCTGGCTCCCTTGACATGGAACAGAAAAAAGTCATATAATGGAATGAGGTGAACTGATAAGGACGGATATAAGATATACGCATTGATGTCTCAAACCGAAGAAAGGAGGTAATGGTCGAAACAGTTATTCCCAAATCCCGAATCTTTTAAGTCACAAGGGATTTGTGAAAGTGCTTTAGAAAACAATTCTCTGGTCCGAATAGGGAGTACGATGTACTGTTTTATCATGCTGTTTCTTGCATCGATATGCACGTTTTTCTTTTCATGCTCTGGTGGAGAGGAATCACACACTCATGGGAAGATTGTGTTCATTGCCCTCGATGGTGCCGACTGGGATGTCATCCAGCCTCTAATAGACGACGGGATACTACCTAATTTCCATAAGCTGATGAAAGAGGGTACGAGAGCCAACCTTCTCTCTCTGGGAAAAGAATGGGTATTTTCCCCTGAAGAAATGAAATGGGGCA
>JBHIFB010000196.1:0-3912 GCA_046760905.1 Candidatus Glassiibacteriota bacterium
GAGGCGGGGGTTGGAAACGGGCTCAGAGAGTACCGCGCCAGTCCTCGACCCTACCTCGGAGGGCGTGGGGGTGCGATTCCCCCGCGCTACTCGACTATCTGAATCATTACCAGACGGAGAAGGAAGCTCGTTATGGCTTAACGAACTATTTCACGTTCTACAACACCGAAAGGCTCCACTCCTCCCTCGGGTATTCTACCCCGGAGGAGATCTACAACGAAAGAGAAAGACAGGACCAAGTGCAGGATCAACAAAAAATACACCTTAATTCATATCAATTTTTGTCTTGACTTTGGGGGTAGGTTCAGTCACGAGCCTCCCGTAGATCCTCTTCAGCTGCTTCCATTTTTCTTTTTACCTGTTTCTTTCCGGCAGGGAATTTTACTATTCGTTTCTTCTGAAGTGCTTTCTCAAATTCCAGATTCACCTTGCCTCCCACAATAAAATTCCTTTCTCAACCTCACTGTAGAAAGCTGGATTGTTTTTTTTCATTTTAACATAGTTAGTGGGTGTATTTACAACACACTGAATTTTTTCTCTTAATTTGCTTTTATACATTAATTTTTCAACCTCATCAGGTAATCTTGACATAATGAAAAGATCAATATCACTTTCAGTAAGATTTTCTCCTTTTGCTGCACTTCCATAGAGAATAATCTTCTGCGATTTTTTCTTTAGTTTCTCAATGAATGGTCGTATGGTAAGAAGGTTTTGAAGAATTTTTAAATACTTGATGGTAATATCATCGGATGATGCCTTATAGAAATACATCCTGCCCTTTTTCTCCCTTTCAATGATACCCCTGGTAGATAGATCTCTGAGAGCGAAATTTGTCCCAGCTCTGCTGACTCCGGTAAGTTTTGAAATCTCACGGTCGTAAAATTCTTTATCAGGATTCCTTATAAGGAAAGATATTATTTTTTGACGATTAGAGGACGATTTTTTCGATGCCGGCCTCGCGGGCACGCGCCAGAAACCAGCCAAGCCGGCTCACGGGAAAGCGAGTCCATCGGCAGACGCATCCACGGCTGCCGCGGTAGATCTTGAGCCCGAGTAGCTGTCCGAGAGCTTTCGCCTGCCCCCCGTGCACCTCGAAGAATCGACCGACCTCCAGGGCGACGATAGAACTTGCTCAAGCTCAGCTCGCAGTCGAAACAGCTTATCAGCTCTCTTGGCTGCCCACCCACAAACGGATGTGAACACTGTCGAGGCAATCGATATGGCGTGAAGAATGGATGATTTTATATACCGAGGCCAGTTTTTGGAAGTGGAATCTCGACAATCTGGGTCATTTTAATCCTCCATGAACTCTTGTAAGCACGACTTCACAGAGGATAATATAACCTCTTCCGTAATAATATGTTATATTATAAGTTGTGTCTCAGATTCGACACCCTGAACTCGCTGGTAGGGTACAGGCGCCATGAAGGACAATGAGTTATCGGATGGAAGTGGAGATCCCTTACCTGCTATTGGGTGCTCATCCAGTGGCTTATCTCATCAATGTCATTTTCCTTGTATATATATACCCCCCTGCTTTAACCTGGTAGAAATATATTCCTGAAGCGACTTCAATTCCTTTTTCATCTTTCCCGTCCCAGATCACCCGGTGTCTGCCAGCCTCAAGTCCTCTATCTATCAATACTTTCACTCTTCGCCCACGTATATCGTAAATAGTGAGGTTCACTGTCTGTGTGATCTCTTTATCACTCTGAACATCAAATGAGATCGTAGTATTCGGATTGAAAGGATTCGGGAAGTTTTGTAGAAGTGTTGTTATTGCATGATGATTGAATCCACCTTGAGTTTCCTCTGCGATACCCACTGGCGGCCGAAAATCGTAGTTGCTCGTGTGCTGTGCATCATGTCCAGCCTGGCCCCACTCGACGAGCTCCGGATGGACCGCCCCCTCGAGCGTGAAGAGGTACGCCCATCCCCGTGCAAATCTTTCGGACCATGTGCTGAAGACGAAAAGATCGAGTGTCCCATCTGAATCAGCGTCAATGAGGACCGGATCGGAATCCCACGCGATTCCCTGGACGCGAAGCGGGAATCCCTTGGCCTGGGTTCCGTCCATGTTATAACCGTAGAGATACCCCGTGTAGACTGTGTCGGGAGGCATGGAATCCGCCCGGTTCACCGACAGGAGAATTTCCATTTCGAGATCACCGTCGATGTCTCCTGTGATCGGTGAAGCTCCGTAGATACCCATCCCGTACTCCAGCTCCAGCGGGAAGCCGGGAACAGTGTCCGCGTCCGCACCGAAGGCCCATACGCGGGTGAGGAGAGGATGCACGATCTCCGGTTTCCCCTCGGAATCGAGATCGGCGATTGCGGGATTGGTGTATACAGCCGACTCCTCGAATTCGAATGCCGGAGGCCAGAGGTTCATGCCATCACCATTCCAGAGAAAGAAACGTGCAAACTGAGGATATATCCTGGACTGGCTCATTGCGATCTCCGCATCTCCGTCGCCATCGAAATCCGCGAGAGCCGCCGGGCCTCCGGTCTCCATCCCCGGATCGTACAGAACGGGCCATCCCTCCACGAATGTTCCATCATTGTGGAAAGCGAAGAGCCTGCTCGGGGAGCGGGGGCCTGTAATGATCTCAGGGAAGAGATCGCCATCGATGTCGCCCGCGCCGTAGTATCCACTCCAGCTCAGCGTGTCGATCTCCTGGGGCCATCCGGGCAGAATGGATCCATCTCCCCGGCGCACGACGAGACTCCCCGGTTCCGGCCAGTAACCTTCCGATGAGTGGATAATGTCCAGGATCCCATCACCATCAATGTCGAACAGTGTCGGTCCGGCTCCGCCTCCCCCGATCACCTCCCCCGGAAACGCGATGGGAAAGCCGGGCAGCGCCTCACCCTCGATGTTCCATGCATAGAGATACACGGGAGGAGCGCCTCGCGACCAGGTAACCACATCCCCGCGCCCGTCGCCATCGATGTCTCCCAGAGCAGGCAGCCGGAAGGATGAGGAACTGTTGGGGTTCACTTTCGGCCAGCCAGGAAGCGGCTCGCCATCGATGCCCATCAGGTACACCTTATTCCCGGCGCCGACGCAAAGTTCGGCGATTCCGTCTCCATCCAGGTCAGCGGCTGCCGCGTGGGGGCCGTAGAAGAATAATTGCGTTGTATCGAAGATGTAACGGGGCCATCCTGGCCTGAGGATGGGCCCTGAGATGGCGCTCGCCGCAAACAAAAGGCCCAGGAGGCCAAGAAGGCCTCCGAGGCCGAGAGCAGGCCTGCGCATCAAGGTAGTTCGGGACCAGATGTACATGGAGTGTACCGTACTTTTGGGTCTACGAAGTTCAGGTCATGGTCGGTGACTGTGATGGTAAAAATGCAATCACTGGGTGTGGAGTAAGAATGATCGCCGATGCATTGACTCTGGGCCTTGACCGTATAGGTACCTGCGGGAATGCCATTCCAGATGATGTCTGCATCAGCTCCTGGAGGACAAACAGGGCTAGTTGTTGTATATTGAGTGTAGGGAGAGGTCGTCAGCCTCAGCTTAGCAGTAAAGGGGCAGTAGACGCATGGGATGTTTGCTCCCCACTTCGCAATATCGCCTGTGTCGCAGATTCTCACAACCCCGCGCACCTGATAGGCCTGTAGGTTCTGAGCACCCGCGGGGGCGAGGAGAAACCAGCCTATGGTGGCGAGCGCCACGAGGAATGTCTTTTTCATTTCAATAGCCTTCCTTCATGTGCTGGAGAGTTTATCACTTAATAACTATTGAGTGGACGACGACATTGTCAAGAGGCTTACTACTCCCTCCCGCTCCCTCGCTACGGGGCTGACTGGCAATTGCCCCGGCTGGCACTTCTCAGCAAGCTGGATGATTGTGCCCTTGGTATGGGTAAAGAGTTAATCTGTAAGAAATCGCATAGTTGTTACACTTAT
>JBHIFB010000197.1:0-3868 GCA_046760905.1 Candidatus Glassiibacteriota bacterium
TAGGTTTCAAGAAGCAGACGGTCCGAGGAAGAATCGAAGTAATGTGAGGTTAGGAAAATCTCGTGGCCCGGGTTAAACCTCGGGCTGGAATGAATATTGCTCATTTATTAGTATACTTATCCCCTGACAACTTCCTCTAATAAAGAAGGGGCTCAGAAATGCCGCGAGATGTTGATGTTACTCCAACATCAGAGTCATGGCCACCGGTGACCATAATTGTCGTAAATTATAATGGACAAGATGTGATCGAAGAGACCCTCGATTCAATATTCTCACTCCAATACCCGAATTTCAAGGTTGTCGTTGTTGATGACGGTTCCGAAGATCTCAGTCTAGACATAATAAGGCGGAATTTCAAAGATGTCCTGATAATTGAGATGGGGGCCAATACCAAGAGAACCAGCCTGGTCAGGAACGCCGGTCTCAGAGCCTCAGACACCGATCTCGTTATGTTCCTCGATAACGATATACGACTTGAAAAGAATTGCTTGACCCGGCTCGTTGAGTCCTGGAGGGAATTGGAAGACGCGGTTATTCTGACACCTCGCCTCATGTATGCCGGTGAAGCCGAAAGGATATACACTGATGGACAGAGAATCCACTATACCGCTCAGTCAATAGCCCCGAGAAGGGATAGTATAGTCAATAATAGTCACAGAGAGCCCGAACACACTGGCGGAGGTGGCATATTCTTACTTGACAAGAGATGCGTCGATGAGATCGGTGGGTTCGACGAAGCGTACCACTTCGGATGGGGCGATGATGGGGAATATTTCAGGAGAATATTTATTTCCGGATTTGGATGTTATCATATAACGGATGCAATCGGCTATCATGTTGCAAAGGAGAGAACAACAGAACGAGCCTTTGCACATATTTATAATAGGTGGAGATTCATTCTTATTACATATTCAACCAGAACTATTATTCTGCTAATACCGGCTCTTATAGTATATGAACTCACAAGCATGGCTTTTCTGCTTATAAAAGGTTCGATTAAAGTATATTTTAATGCGGCTATTGAACTTATCTCAAGTTTCAGGAATATCCTTGAGATGAGAGGCCGTGTGCAAATGAAGAGGAAGAGGAGTGATAGATCCACTCTTGATGTGGGAGAAGTCTACGCCCCGGATTTCCTCAAATCTAACAAGCTACTACTTTCCATATCATTATTGTTGAACTCTTTTTATACAATCTACTGGAAGATTGCCAAGCCCTTTCTCGAGGATTGATATGAGCTTTGATTGAATAAGGTTGATCATTTTCTGGAAATCGTCAATGGAATCGGAAAAGGAACAAACTAAATCGAGTCACAGGATCCTCATGACAGTGATAAGGGCTACTGTTACAACGGGTCTGCTTTTCTATCTCTTCCGGCAATTCGATTGGGAAGGGATCGAAGGCGTTTTCTCAAATGTTAATTTTACCATTCTAGCCTTTACCGCGCTAATTCCAATATTCCAGCAGTATATAAGATCATACTTGTGGCAGGTTCTGCTCACCGTCCAGGATGTGGGTATCCCGTTCAGGTCAATCTTAACATTGAACTTTATCAGCCTTTTCATTGGCAGATTCCTCCCCTCTACCATGGGTTCTGACCTGATAAAGATCTATGGTGTGAGCAGGGGCACACCAAAAAGTGTCGATGCTGTTGCGTCCGTCTTCGCTCTCATGATAGCTTCGTCTTTGCCAATTTTTATAATAGGTCCAATCGGATTGATCTTCGTTCATCAGTACATTTCGAAGCATCTTCTTTATCTGATTCTGGGATTAAGCCTTCTGTATTTCATAGCTCTCTCTTTGCTGGTTAATGGAAAGGTCGTTTCAATTCTTGTAGAATTCGTAGGCAGGTTTTTCAAACATGGTGTTAATAGCTTCTCCAGATTCGTTATGGCGTTTCCCTTCTTCTGGTCTCATAAGTCGAAGATGCTGATCATAATTCTGGGTTGCTTCGTCACTCAATCCATGATATTCATCATCATGTACCTTGCATCTCTTTCCCTCTCGCAGGAAATCTCTTTCACTTATTTCATGACGTTCGGACCTATTATTGCTCTTATATCAATGTTGCCGATATCGATTTCTGGCATAGGATTGCGTGAAACAGCCTTCGTTTATTTCTTCTCCTTCGCAGGGGTTCGAAGTGAGGTCGCTTTCTCCATATCCATTCTCAGCTTTCTTGTATTGATTTCACCCTCATTTATAGGAGCTTACCTCTATTTCAAGCAGGGTTTGAGAGTCGATTACTTCAGAAATTCGTCGGAACCTGAAAGCGGTGAAGTTTCTGAGAAATTAATACACGATTAGCGGTAGGTGATAAGATTTAGATTCATTCTTATCTCAATAGCAACATCTTTCTAGTGAGACGTTTTTCACCGATAAGAATCGAATAGATATAAACTCCAGAGGCGACCACACGGCCCCTCTCATCCTTCCCACCCCAAGCAACACTGTATCTGCCAGGTCTGTCGGATCCTTTTTTCAGGGTTTTTACAAGTTTGCCCCTGCTGTCGTAAACACGTAACGTCACAGGAATTTCTTCCTCAGCGTCTCCATTGCTACCAAGCGGTACATCGTATTTAATGACCGTCACGGGATTAAAAGGATTTGGGAAATTCTGCAATAGGTTTGCGATTCTTGGGAGTCCTGAAGCAAATGGTTGATCCCAATAGATTCCACTACCGTTATCGAAATAAATTGAAAAGATCTTTTGCGATTGAGTGCTGTCTTCGAACTCATCATGCGCCACTACCTTCCAGTAGTAAACGTTTCCGTTGGCAAGAGGTTCGGTAAACGTATAAACGGTATCGACAAGGTCTTTAGCACGAGCACCTTCAGGGAAAAGACTGTCCACATCCAAGTAAAATTCATACTCCACCTTGGAATGGGGATCATCGTCAATAGATTCATGCCAGATGAAATCTATTATATCTTCGCCAAGGGTATCGCCATTACTTGGCCAAATCAGTGAGAATATTGACGGGGCACTGTTACCGGTTGCGTCGGCGACTGTAAAATTATCGATCTCGGATACCCTGGATGAAACCTCATTCTCGAAGACAACACCGACATAATATGTCGGCGGGTTGAATAGGCCATCAGGATCAACGAGGGTGCCCTTGAGAATTTCATCGTGATAGATATCGAAGCGGTTCTCATTTCCTGCACTGTATTGCACCACTCTAAGCAAATCACCGGCACTGGGTGGATTCGGCTCCGGGATTGGAGTACCTATCTCCACCAACATCGAATTGTCATACTCATATAAATGATATTCAGAGTAGAAATACCTGATCATATATCCTCTCGTATCAGTCAAGCTCAATGAATTCATCATGAGCAAGATACCCACAGATCCGTTCTCCACCTGAGAATTATTCTTTCCATAACGCAGCATTACTGAACCGGGGTTCCATGCATAACCATATATCGCTCTTATGGACCAGGGCAACATTTCACTGTTGTAATTATATGCCAGCTCATTCTCCTCTATCATAACCTCATCGTTAGCAACCCACCTGTTGCCGATATATTCTCTGTTGAAATCATCCACGAAGACATTAGGATCCTCAGTGGTGATTGCCTCGGGAACATTTGAAATTGGGGATTCGTTCGGCACTTCATCAAATGACTTTA
Source organism: Candidatus Glassiibacteriota bacterium (assembly GCA_046760905.1). GTDB lineage: Bacteria > Gemmatimonadota > CAZMKB01 > CAZMKB01 > CAZMKB01 > JBHIFB01. The sequence continues at coordinate 3,637 of JBHIFB010000197.1, forward strand.
ATGCAAAATAGTATCTTCTCCCTGGCGTAAGGCCGCTCACAATAAATTCCTCCTGGCTTCCTGAAGGAGCCGGCTCCGGCTCACTCGTTGCATCGACCGCGGATAAGAAGTTGCCATCTGTAATAGCCAAGGTGTCGTATCTGATATCATACTCTGAAGCAATCCCGAGCAAGCTATCATCACCCGGTGAGGTCCATCCAAGCCTCACCGTTGTCGGCCCGATTTCCAGCAC
>JBHIFB010000198.1:0-3765 GCA_046760905.1 Candidatus Glassiibacteriota bacterium
TAGCTCTTTATCAATTCGTAAAAGTAGCAAGACTTGAGTGACTCGAGCTCGGGAAACTTTTAAGTTGTGTGTAAATTCCGCTTGAGAAGAGAGGCAAATATTTAAAAATGTAATAGTGATAAAAAACTTGACAATCTTAGATTGTATAATATAATAGTCACACTATAGAAATCTATTGTCTGGTTCATTTATATCATCTAGATTTAAGTAATAAACGAGGCTCCTTTCTATAAGCCGGGGTAGCTCAGGCGGTAGAGCAGGGGACTGAAAATCCCCGTGTCGGCGGTTCAACTCCGTCCCCCGGCATTTCGTATTTCCAAAAAAATTGAAAGATATCTTTTAAGTTCTGCCATGTAATAGCAAGTTTCATTTTGCCGACATGGAAGCCTGCTGCCACTCTTCTAATGGTGTCTTTAAATATAAGTCCTTTCCCCGGGGATTTCAGATTCTTTTATAAGACTTGCTAAAGGAACACTTACCTGGTACTGAAAAACAAGGAAACTCAGTATACACACAAGTTGACACCAGAGGGACTCGGTATTATCTTGATGTGAATCTAATTCGTGAAACAATTCGTGTTCTGAACCAGTAATATAACTCTGGAACAGTGCAGCTTTCATCCTTCCAAGGAGGTCTCGATGAAATCCAGAGTCACACTCATTGCACTTGCCATCGCTATCCCGTTTCTTGTGGGTTTCGGAGGAGGCGGCGAGAATCTTGTACTCATTCACAAAACTGACGGGCAGAGCTTCGCAAGCCTGAAGGAATACGACGTAAAGCCTCACCTCAAGGGGGAAGGATGGGTGCTTGCAAGTTCTCCTACCGGGGCCATCGACCTCATCAGACAAGCGGGTTTCGAGGCGAAGGTGATCGATGACGCTGCATGGAGCGGAGTATATTACCTTGTGAGCGGCCCCAGGGGCGAATCAGTTTCCAGCATCCCACCCTCGTTTCTAGAACTCGCCAGAGTTCCCGAGGGTGTGATAGTGAAGGGTGCTGACGAATATGTGGGCGATCTCCTGGAATTGGGGTTAAGGGTGGCCCGCATTCATGATACCGAGATCCCTCTCGTCGAGAGAAGGGCCGGGGTGGCCGGAAAGATGCCGGAAGTGTGGTATGGTCCCGAGAGTTATGCGGTAGAGCAGGTTTCGGACTCAACGATAACCGATTACATCAACAGGCTAGTAGCGTTTCAGACGAGATATTCATACTCAGATTCGGTATATGCCGCTTCCCAGTATATATACGACAAATTCATCGAATTCGGATACACCAATGTGTACTTTGACTCCCTTTCTTTCCCGGGCCCGATCCAGCGTAATGTCGTTGCCGCGAAACTGGGGACGCAAGCCCCTGACAAAGTTCTGGTGATCGGAGGTCATTACGATTCGGTGACGTATGACTCAAACTGTGATCCCGACACCCTCGCCCCTGGAGCTGACGATGACGGCAGCGGCACGGTCGTCACGATGGAGGCAGCGAGGATCCTTGTCGGTATCGATACCGACGTGACCCTCATCTTCGTCCCCTTCGCCGCGGAGGAGCAGGGACTTTATGGAAGCCACCATTTTGCCCAAGAGGCTTACAACCAGGGCATGGACATAGTCCTCATGTTCAATTATGACATGGTTGCGAACTCCGATTCATACTGGGACTTCGAGATAAACACGGCTTCCCCGAGTAATCCGTATGCTCAGGTCCTCTCCACGATGGCCTCCACCTATACCGATCTCATTCCATTCATCTCATACGGTGTATCCGCAGGAAGCGACCACTACTGGTTCCACGAGTTCGGGTATTTGTACGTCTATAGCCAGGAAGGCGATTTCAGCCCTAACTGGCACAGGTGCACGGATACGGTGGACAACATAAACATCCCCTATCTCACAGATGTAGCCGAGATGACAGTCGCATCGATAATCCATATCGCAAACACTCCGCAGATACCTACGGGACTGACAGTTGTAAATGTCGGTGACGGAAGGTCCGTCTTCGTGGACTGGAATCCAAATCCCGAGATGGATGTCACAGGGTACAACATCTATTACGGTACCCAGTCCGGGACTTACGACAGCTTGAAGACCGTATCCACCGTGGGCGACACCCTCAAGAATCTCGAAGAGGGAACTACTTTCTACATCGCCCTTTCAGCTTTCGACGGTGATGGCTATGAGAGCTTCCTCTCCGAAGAGAAAGAGATACAGGTCGGCGGAAGGCCGCTCCCTCCCACTGGTCTTAACTCAGCTTCTTACCAGGACTCTGTAGTCCTGGAGTGGGAGCCCAACCAGGGCGAGCTCGACATCGCGGGCTACAATGTTTACAGGCGGGTGCCTGATGGTCCACCACCGACTCTCCTCGGATTCGTCCCGGATCCGGTAACAATTTTTACCGACGACACAGCGGAGCCTCACATCCTTTATTCCTATTACGTCACTGCCGTGGATACTCAGGTTCCGCCGAATGAGAGCGATCCCTCGGATGAGGTTTTTGGCAGGCTGGCCACGCATGATTTGGGCATTCTGGTTGTGGATCACACGAATGACGGGACTGGGCAGCCATACTCCCCGACTGATGAGGAGGTTGATGATTTCTACGAAGACCTGCTCTCGGATTACAATCTCCAGGCGGTATGGGACATGAGCGACAGTCTCGAGAATGAGCGTGCTATCATGGACTATGACATTGGAATCTACTCAACAGTTGTCTGGCACAGCGATGTCCGCCTCGGTCAATCGATGGCATCCGATACAACTACGATGAAGAAGTTCCTTGACAGTGGCGGAAACCTGTGGCTTTCGGGTTGGATGCTTATGGAGGCGCTCACGGATGAATCTGGACCGCTTTATGTTTTCGATGAGGGTGAGTTCATACGACATTACATGGTGATAGATTCAGCGAGAACGACGAGCAACGGTGACACCGATTTCATCGGCGCAGAGGGTATCCAACCAGGGTTTCCCAGCGTATATATAGACTCGGAGAAGGTGCCGCTGGGAGCTCTTTTCTCAACTGATTTGATATTCTCACCAGTCGAAGCTACTGCAGTGATCTATTCCTATGTCTCATCGGACAGTGCCGGTTCACCTTTTCACGGCTTGCCGGTGGGAGTAGCGAACGATTTATTCGGTTTCGGGCTGGTGATCACCGACTTCCCCGCGTATTTCATGAATTCCGCAGAGGCCCGGGAGATGGCGGCCGCTGTGATGGAATTCTTTGGCGAGCCTGTTTCGGTTGAGGGTGAGGATGTTTCAAGGCTACCGCTTACTTATTCTCTGTCCCAGAACTATCCGAATCCGTTCAACCCGTTGACGATGATCACCTTCGAGATACCAGGTGATGACGAGGAGGCATCAGAGGTATATACGACTCTCTCGATATTCGACGTGAGGGGCAGACTGGTGAGGAACCTTGTCGACGGGGAGCTCACACCGGGAAGGTATCAGGTAAGCTGGGATGGGAAAAACGGTGAAGGAAGAGAGGTTTCCTCAGGAATATACTTCTACCGGATCGTCTCTGGTTCTTTCGTATCCACGAGGAAAATGATTCTTGTTAAGTAGAGGCTTCAAACCCTTGTGAGAGGGGCACTGGGTTTACAACCAGTGCCCTTTTCAGATTAGCGAGAACTTTTCTCATAGCCGCACGGTTTCTGATGCGATTCGCTCCATCTCCCACTTTTAGCGGTATTGACAGTCTCCACCCGGAGTTATAAGCTTAGTGGTCGCGTTCGCAATTACGGTAACATATTATCACTCTGGGAAGCGACCA
>JBHIFB010000199.1:0-3723 GCA_046760905.1 Candidatus Glassiibacteriota bacterium
ATTGTCCCCGGAGGGACATCCTTCGTCACAACACTGCCTGCTCCTACGATGGACTTCTCCCCGATTGTAATCCCACATAGAATTGTGGCACTCGAGCCGATCGAAGCCCCTCTCTTTACAGTTGTCGGTATGCACTTCCAGTCATCATCCGTTTGCATCCCGCCATTTCCTGTTGTGGCCCTAGGATAGGCATCGTTGATAAACGTAACATTGTGCCCGATGAAACAATCATCTTCGATGGTAACTCCTTCACATATGAATGTGTGACTGGAAATCTTACAGTTTTTGCCCACACGTGCGTTTTTCTGAACCTCTACAAAAACTCCTATTTTTGAATTGTCTCCGATCTCACAGCCGTAAAGATTGACCGGGCTGAATATTTTAACGTTTTTCCCCAACTTCACATCTTCCGCGATGTTTTTATACACCATACGTACTCACGCCTATTCTGTTATTAACTGCACTTATCGGGGTCGCATAACCGTTGTTTCTGATCGATTCATTCGCAGCTTCCATAATTTCTACGACCCTGAGCCCGCTGTAACCGTCGCTACGAGGTTCTTTACCATCTTTAATGCATTCTATGAAGTGACTGCACTCCTCCTTTAGCGGCTCATAATCATCAACCAGCGGTATGTGAATGTCACCGTAACGGTAGGCAAATTGAAACTCCGCAAAGGTATCGTAGTACTTTGGCACCTCAACGCCTTTGTCATAAATCTTAATCTTCTCATTCGGGCTCACGTCATCGTAAAGGAGCATTTTCTTGCTCCCCACGAATACCATGCGGCGTATCTTGTTCGGATCCAGCCAGCTGTTGTGGAGAAAGGCGATCGTTCCGTTGTCGAAGTTCAGAGTCGTTAGGGCCACATCCTCTATTCCTTTTTTGAAGTGATCTCTCCCCTGGGCGCTTACAAGGATCGGCTCTTTCTCAAGCACATACAGGATGATTGAGATGTCGTGAGGAGCAAGGTCCCAGATCACGTTTATGTCCTTCTGGAACAGGCCCAGATTCACACGCGTGCTGCTGATGTAGAGAATCTCCCCCAGCTCACCACCTTGAACGATTTCTTTGATCTTGTTAACAGATGCCGTGTATTCGAACGTGTGACCTACCATGAGCACTTTGCCCACTTTTTTTGCGATATTAATCAAGCTGATACATTCCCTTGAAGAGCTGGCAAAAGGTTTTTCTACTAAAACGTGTTTACCGGCATTCAGGCAATTATCAGTCAGAGGATAGTGTGTCCATACAGGCGTTGCTATAGCTACGGCATCCACAACGTCATTGACGAGCAGATCCCGATAATCGGTTGTGGTCTGGATACCACCATATAGTGACTCCATTCGTTTTAGCTTTTTTTCATCTTTGTCACAGCAGATAACCATCTCGCAATCCGGCAGGCCCTTGAAATTACGTATCAGGTTAGGCCCCCAGTAGCCGCATCCAATGACACCAATCCTGACCATGACTCCCTCCTCCTACAGTGCACCGTCCATATTAAGCACTGCGCTAAAAGTTTTCGCTATTATTTTTAGATCCAACAGAATCGATTGATTACGAGCATAGTTTAAATCGAGCCGGACCATGTCATCGTAAGTTGTTCTGCTTCTGCCGGAAACCTGCCATATCCCTGTGATCCCCGGTTTCGCTTCGATCATTCGCCGCCAGTGCCAGTTTTTATATGATTCGACTTCATATGTAATCGGTGGTCTTGGCCCGACCAAGCTCATGCTCCCTGCGAGGACATTGAAAAATTGCGGCAGCTCATCGAGACTTGTTATACGAAGAATATGACCCAATCTTGTAACCCTGTAATCTTTGCTGAGCTTATATAGCGGTTCCCCTTCCTTGCCCATGTTTATCCCGTCTTTTTCACCCCTGATTAGCTTTCTTACATATTCCTTGTGAATACTATCATCACCATCAATTCTCATTGTCCTGAATTTTAAAAAAGTGAACTTCCGTCCTAAATGTCCCATCCTCTTTTGCCTGAAAATGACCGGCCCTTTTGATGTCAGTTTTATCGCTATAGCTATAATAAGCATAAGCGGTAAGGTAAGAATTATTCCGATACTCGCACCGGCTATATCAACAAAGCGCTTCCCAATTCTTGAGACCAGGGGCCTACTTTCATAAATCAAATTTCCCAGAAAACTGGTTAGCTCGTTCGCTTCACCGGATACCGGTATTTTACGCCAATCGAGGTCAATGTAAGATTTTTCACTTATAATCATGTCGAAATTTCGTTTTTTCATTTTTTCTTAAAGGTTACATACTTCTTTATGATGGGTGAAGCGGTGAATATTTCCGTGTCCTTGGATTTTCCTGACGGATACGTGCAAACAGATAGAGCTTGAATGATATTCAGGTATTCTACCCGGTTTAAGCTTTCAAAATGATCGTAAATTTTCTTTGATAATTTATCAATAAAGGCTTTCGCACCCCCGGAAGCAGTATCTGCCAGAAGGATCACGATCCTGTATTGATTTCTGAGAAATTTCACGTCATAATCCCTTGTGTTCTCTGATATGATATGAATCAGCTCCTTCAGGAAACTGTGGTAATCACTTTTTGAAATCTCATTGTTTTTACTGTTTGAAAGATTCAGGAAAATGAATGAGAGCGGTGATCCTGTCCTTTCACTCCTGTTGATCTCCCTTCTTACTATTTTAGAAGACTCTTCACCCCTGCACCAACCTTTACTGCTATTGATTAATGACGAACAATTCATCCTGCGTAGTGATTTGATTTTACTTAGCAGCTTCATACCCAATTTAAAGTTTCATTCCGAAGGTTCCTGCCTTCAGGAAATTGCTCCTGTCCCCCATCATAACCTTTTATATATCCACTCAGGAATATAGTATTTACGTCTGTTCAGAACTGCCCCCAGTAATGGTATATTTGCCATCTCAAGAGATCTCTTTGCCTCCTGGATGACTTCCAATCGAGTTTTACCGGCACTCACAACCAGTATGACTCCATCACATAGCCTGCTTATTGCGATTCCTTCCGCAAAGCTTAGAATCGGTGGAATATCAAGGAATACAAATTCATACCGGCTCTTCACACTATCCACGATGCTTTTCAGCTTATCCAGGTGAGCCTGCGTGTAACGAAAATCGTTTTTCTCTCCTGATGTAATAAGCTGTAAGTATGAAGATTCGATCTCTCTTACCACATCATCGAGAGGAAGCTCGTTATAAAGCAGTTCACTTAAGCCCCCTTCTACCTCTATCTCAAACATCCTGTGAAGAGAGGGGTTTCTAACCTGCGTATCTATCAATAAGACCCTGTGATTATGACTGCTGACGTTTCCTTTTTTCTGAATGGTACCAGTCTCCTCTGACAGGATCGATTCGAAGTAGCCATCTTCTTTTCCCGCGGTTATAAGTGAAAGCAAGGCCGTTACAGTTGAACTTCCCTGCTCTGGTACAACACCTGCAATTCCTATGACACGCGAGTCTTTCTTAGTGACCAGAGAGCGTATATTCTCAATGACTCTTTGAAAGTCATTTAGCACTTCATTGGAGAACTTAGATAGCTGGAAAGGAATATTACTGGCTTCCTTTTTTAAATCTACAGTATCTTCAGCCTCCGATATGGATTCTTCCCACGGTATTATCTTTGAATCTATTTTACCTTCCTCTTTCGCCTTGCTTAGAGCCTGTTGAAATATTTTCATGACTGTCTGCTTCTCCTTTCCTTGAAAACTTAAAAAC
>JBHIFB010000200.1:0-3675 GCA_046760905.1 Candidatus Glassiibacteriota bacterium
CTTCAGCCAGCCCAAAAATAGTGCGGCCTGTGTGCTCTTGCCGCAGCCTTCTGTGCCTTCGAAAGTGATAAGGAGACCGTCCATAGGAGTCTCGGATCTGCAAGGTGCCACAGTGTGTCCGTTCCAACAGACATCTGATTTAAAGAGAGCGAGACCAGGGAGCTGCTATCTTTCAAGGGAACTGTTGGGAAGCGGCTGTCGATTCATTTCACGACTGATATTTTTCTTTTCTTCCCCTGCTTCTTTGCCTTAACCATATCCCTGATGAACTTCTCCGTCAACTCCCTTGCCTTCTCATCGGTATACTGGACAGGGGGGGATTTCATAAAATACGCTGAGGGGCCCTTTATGGTTCCCTTGAGACCGTTATCCATAGCGAGCTTACAACACCTGACTGCATCGATGACGACTCCCGCAGAATTGGGGGAGTCCCACACCTCGAGCTTCAGCTCAATGTTTAGAGGTACATCACCAAATGTCTTTCCCTCGGATCTTATATATGCCCATTTTCTGTCGGTCAACCATTCCACGTAATCACTGGGGCCGATGTGAACGTTGCCTTCTCCGATTTCGTAATCGAGCTGAGAGGTTACTGCGTTGGTTTTGCTGATCTTCTTCGATTCAAGCCTTGATCTCTCCAGCATGTTCAAAAAATCGGTATTCCCCCCTACATTGAGCTGGGAAGTCCTTTCCAGCTTCACACCCCTGTCTCTCATGAGCCGGGTTAGGACTCTATGCACAATAGTTGCTCCGACCTGGGATTTAATATCATCCCCTAACATCGGAAGGTTTTTCTGCTCGAAGCGTCCCTGCCAGTATGCCTCACGCGCGATAAACACGGGTATGCAGTTAATAAAACCGCACCCTGCTTCGAGGATCTGTTCGACATACCACTTTGTAGCTTCTTCACTCCCTACTGGTAGGTAGCTGACCACGACATCCGTCCTCGTGTCCTTTAGGAGCGATACGATATCAGCAGTGGGACCGGGCGCTTTCTCAATTATCTTCGAAAGGTAATGCCCCAATCCGTCATGGGTCATACCCCTCTCTACTTTCACTCCCAGTTTCTGAACATCTGAAAATTTATATGTATTATTGGGCCAGGTGAAGATGGCTTCCGAGAGATCTTTGCCCACTTTATTCTTGTCTATATCTATCGCCGAACTGAATTCAATATCCCTGATATGATAGCCCCCCAGATTGGCATGCATGATCCCGGGAATCAACTCATCATCCCGAGCGTCTCTGTAATACTGAACTCCTTGGACCAGGGATGATGCACAATTTCCAACTCCTATTATTCCAACTCGAACCTTGCTCATTTTAAGTCCCCTTTCTAAATACCATCTTAGAATCGATGCACATACCGACTAACTCCTTTGCAGCTAGATTTCCATCCGGGGCATAGGCCACATTATACGCTCACTCGATTTCGGTGATCTCCGGCAGGAAAATCTTCTGCCCCGGATAGATATAATCGGGATCTTCGATATCGCTGTTTACCTCCAGCACCGCTTTGAGTGTTTTCCAGTCCATAGAACCATATTCCCGTTTTATGATCAGATAGAGGTACTCATTATCCTGAACCACTATTTGCCATCCTTTGACACCGCTTTTTCCTATCTCTTCCTCACCCACGGTGACGGAAGCATCATCCAGAAGGCCCTCTGGCTCAACATACGACGTGCCGGCTTCAATCGGGCTCACGCTATCCAGCATCACTTCAACATCATGCAGACCACTTCCAACAGTCGTGTCCTCTCCCCTCTCATCCCTAGATGTCCCGGCTTCTCCACCGGCCTCCTCCCCGATTGCAATTTGTGAAGGAGTCTCTTCCCGGATGATAGGAGAAGTTTCCCTGAGGGGAGTTTCTGGAGGCTCTGAAACAAGGCCGATCGTATCTAAAAGGGCACTCGTCTCCGGCCTGCCGGCGGTCCTCATTCTCATCCTTTCCCTGATTCTCTTCACGATGAAGATTGAGAGAACGACGAGGAAAATGATGAGAGCAATCGATACCGGACTGAGCCGGCGCAGAGAGAATTTCCTCGATTCAGGTTTTCTGAGAGCCTCCCTCCCTTCGAGACCGGATATGGTTTTCTTGATGAGCTCCTTATCAACCGTGCGTACTTTCTCTCTAAGTGCTCTGTGAAGGGCGTTATCTGCGATCACATTGATCAGGCGAGGATTTCCGTTCGATGAGAACGTGATCCATTTGAGCGAATCCTTTGTAAAGGGCGACTCTTCTTCACGCCAGCCCGCCACCTTGAGGCGGTGCTCGATGTAAAGAGATATCTCATCCGAGTCCATGGGCTTGAGGTAAATCCGTACGCCGATCCTGTGTTTCAATGATCTCAAGGAACTGGCTGATATTCTATCCGCGAGCTCGGGCTGTCCCGAGAGGATTATGCTGAGAAGCTTTCCCTTCTCATCTTCGATGTTGGATAGTATGCGGATGTCTTCGAGAACCTCCTCACTCAGACCCTGAGCCTCATCGAGTATCAGCACTCCATGAGTCCCCTGATCACCGAGCTCACTGAACTTCTCATGGCACATGGATATAAGCTCGGCTTTCGAGTCCATTTCATGGGGCAATCCGAAATCCCTTAGCATCATCTTCACAATGGAAACGAAACCAATCGATGGGTTGAGCTGGTAAGATGTGAGCACTCTCTCAGGGAGCTTCTTCTCCAGGGTTCTGAGGAGAATCGTCTTCCCGGTCCCCATTTCACCGACCAGAAGCACCAATCCTTTCCTCTCACTCACACCTCTCTCCAGTTCTACCAGGGCAAGCTCGTGTTCCCTTGTGAGGTAGAAGTAAGCTGGATTGGGGGTAAGGCTGAAAGGGTCTTCACTGAAGCCAAAATAGTCAAGATAGGCGCTTCCCGCTTCCACCTGATTCCCCTCTTGTCATGTTGTATACATGTATCATTCGTTGAACCGCCGTAAAATTAGAAAGAAGGACGAGTATCCAGAGGACGATCTTCAATACGCCTTCGCCAAGCAAAGCTCCGAGGCCGATCGAGAGTATCCGTTCAGGCCTCTGGAAGAAGCCGACTTTGCACTCTATGCCGAGTGCCTCCGCCCTCGCCCTCGCGTAACTCACCATGAGTCCGCCACCCAGAGCCAGAACAATGGCACAGGCAATGATCATGTCCGATTTGTTCAGAAAGTATATGAGAATACCGAGGGATAATACGATCTCGGCATACCTGTCGAGGCTCGAGTCAAAAAAAGAGCCAAACTGCGAACTCATTCCCGATGCCCTTGCAACGCCGCCATCAAACACATCAAAAGTACCTGCAAGCAGTATTAAAAAGCCACCCATCCTGATGCTCCCCCTGGAAATAACGAACGCTGCCAGACAGGACAACAGAAAACCAATCGTTGTGAGCACGTTGGGGTGAACGCGATGTCTGGTAAAAAAGCCCGTAAGTGGATCTGTAAGGTTTATATACCAGTCTTTTATTGATTCCGGCAGCATTTTACTAAAAAGATATAGCCGTAAGTTATTTTATACTATATGAGTGTTCGCGCAATGTCAAGTTGTTTTTAGGAGATCTCCGAAAGAGTCTCTGTTCGCTCACCCACTCCGCTCCGAGAGACTTTTTCAGAGACCTCTCTATGCAGATTGTGCTTCTCTATTTTCTACCTTGGTTCTTTGCTTGATACGCCTGA
>JBHIFB010000201.1:0-3674 GCA_046760905.1 Candidatus Glassiibacteriota bacterium
GTTAACAGCGATCAACTGGCCAGTGTCCACACCGTCGTCGTAGGCTAGTCCCGCAGCAGACCACCCATCGTGTGTATCCTGCCAGGGAACCTCGAAGCTCTGTAAGAAGATGGGTGTTCCGGTGCTGATCTCATAAACATGGAACATATCGGGATCTGCATTTTCGATCACCCAGAGCCTCTGGTTTGCCTGGTCGATGGCCATCCCGGCAACTGCGACTGCAAGCGGATGGTTTGAGATGAGCGCGTAAGGCGGGGTCGCATCCCTTCGATCGATTGAAAGTGTGTTCCATCCACCGACCCAGATCTCGTGTGTAGCCTCGTTGTAAGCGATGCCACGGTCGCTGACGCCTGTCCCGACGGAATAATAGGTCCCCGAGATTATGTCGCATGTCACAGGATCCACCTGGAAAACTCCCTGGCTGTATGACGGAACATCGACGAAAAATAGGGTCTCATCCTGGTAGTTCCAGGCCCCATCCGCGATCCAGGCGCTCCCAAGGGAAGGTGTGACACTGCCGCAATCATCGGTTTCGATAGGGCAATCAACATGGAGGGGACTCGGTGGTTGAGGACCTTGTACTCCCTCATCCTGCGGGTTCAGGGAGAAAGCATCCTGAGACAGTGTGGGTTGCGCGAGCACGTGCTGACGGAGAGGACTTTCCTTGGAGGAGTAGGTTTCGGAGGAAAGGGCGATGAAACCTATCAGTCCCAAGGCGAGGATAGTAAATAGTATTTTACGATTCATAACCTCCTCCCTAAAGTTGAGAAGTCTAATACTTCACTCTTTCGCGATCGTTGTACATTCAAAGATTTGCACCGTTTTGAAGCATAATCCGGAGGAAGATTCTTCTATTTCGGTATATCGCCTCCTTTCGTTACAGATACTCCCTGGTTTGAAGAGAATAAATACCATTCACCTCCTTTCTATATCATAACAGAAAAGTTATGTTTCAAATTTTACTTTTCTCCATTTGTGCAGTAGCATAGAATGTGCCATCCTTTGGAAAACCGCTTTACTACATGTAACCTATTATAAACGAGTCGGTTATGAGAGTCCATCTGTCGGCCATTTCGAAGACTGCCCGATTTCTAACCGGGTACTAGTGACGATATATCGCCGCTTCAGAATCTAAGAAATTACTATGGAAAGGAATAGCAATATCAAATACAAGCGGTACATTGGCGAAATATCACCGCTCAATGACCAGAATTCTTACCTACAATTCGGTTATTTTTATCCTCAATCTCGAAATTACAGTTTGATACCCGATTGCTTCCTTGAATCAATGTTATCGTTCAATGTGACTTTATTTATGGCATGGTAGTTTCCAGCGATGAGATAGTAGAAATACATGCCTGGAGGAACCGGACGTCCAGCATCGTTACAACCATCCCAGTTAACTATGTGAGTACCGGGTCCCAGCTTCGTTGCCAGCAGGCTTCTGATAAGGTGTCCGTCCAAATCATAGATTGTCAGCACTACCTTCAGGACTGCGCCGACTTCTTTTGGAATATTTACTCGTATATGGACAGGGGCTCTTGAAAAGGTATCGATCATCGTGAGAATTGTGGTCAAGATAAAAAGGTATGCGTCTTTATAATAGATGATGATAAAGCCGCTGGTGACAATTTCCAGATAGAACACAAGTTCCTTTGCATTTTTCAGTTGATAGCATTGAGCGTGCCAAGGCTGAGATTCACCTGCTTCCAATGAGCTATTTCATTGGAGTTAAATGGATTAGGGAAAGAGGGAGAAAAATGCGTGATGGATATCGGCTGATCCATCTCGTGTCACGCCGGTGATATTTCGCTAGAGGTTGATTTAATCGGGTATGTTAGAAGGAAATAGGAATGTGTTTTCAAAATTAGCCACGGTGATATAGCACCATCATGCCTCGATTGCCAGTTTCTTCATCTTGCTTCTTAGAGTAGAGCGTGGAATGCCGAGGATTTTCGCTGCCTCCGCCTTATTTCCTTTCGTGAACTTCAGCACCTCCTCGATATATCTCTTCTCCATTGCGTGGTATTTCATGAATCCTTTTTCTGTTTTCGGGAAAAAGGGAGATTCGAACACATCTTCTGATCGTTTCGATGCCCGTTTCAATTTCTCAGAGATGAAGCGTCCTGTAATTTTCTGACCTCTCTTTGTCAGAACGACCAAACGTTCCACCCCATTCTCCAGTTCCCTCACGTTGTTATCCCGCCAGTCATAAGACAGAAAAGCTTCCATTACCTCGGGCTCGAAGCCGGAGATGTATTTCTTTTTCTCAGACGAATACTTTTTCAGGAAGTGCTGAGCCAGTATTGGAATGTCCTCCTTCCTGTCTCTGAGAGGTGGCACCTTTATCGTGATAATATTTATCCTGTACAGGAGCTCTTTCCGAAAGAGGCGTTTGTCTGCCATCTGGTTTAAATCAACATTTGCTGCGCATATTATCCTTACATCGACCTTCTCCGATTTGATGCCGCCGACGGGTCGTATCTCTTTTTCCTGCAGGGCACGATATAATTTTACCTGCATCGTAGGACTTAAACTGTCAATCTCATCCAGAAACAGCGTTCCTCCCTGGGCAGCTTTGAAGATTCCAATCTTGTCTCTTACTGCTCCTGTAAAGGCGCCCTTCATATACCCGAAGAGCTCGCTTTCCAGGAGAGATTCCGGCAGAGCACCACAATTCACCGCAATGAAGGGTCTGTTCTTTCGTTCTCCATAGTAATGTATTGCTCTTGCGATGAGTTCCTTGCCTGTTCCCGATTCCCCGGTGATCAGCACCGTACTGTTATCGCTCATGAGCGGTACCATCATCTGGAAGATTTTTCTTAATGCCGAGCTTTTCCCGTAGATGCCATAACGGACATTTTCCCCGGGGTCGAATCGCCCTGATTGCATTCGACTGTCTCTTATATGCTCAATCTGGCTGTATTCCAGTGTTATCCCAAGGAGATTCCCAAGTGTTTCCAGAAACAGGATGTCATCCTCATCAAATCTTCGCGTTTGCTCACTGCTCTCAAGATACAGCACTCCTTCAGTTACCTCCCCGATTTTCACCGGGACCGAGACTATAGCATTAGGTGCGGTTTCTAGGATACCATCTGACTCCTTTGGGCGCCTCTCTTCTTCCTTGCATGTTTCCCGGATTATGACGCTGTTGGTCGATACGGTTTCTTTGACAACAGATTCAACGAATCTGGTGAAAGATTCTCCCGGCGGGTAAGTCGCTTTTACCTCATATTGGGAGGACTCTTGATCAAAGGTGATCTGCGAGGCTTTTTCCATTAGTGTAACGCCGAGCGCAGAGAGCAGGATTTCCTCAACGAATTGATCATAGTCTATAAATAGTGATATCCTTTGACACAGGCGACAGATTCTTTTGAGTCTTTCGTTGGGATTCTCCCCTCGTCTCATCTCGCCATCCATTCTTTCGCGGAAGGTATGATACTATTTGATGCTTATCAACGGAACCAGAAAATGCTGCCAAGGGCCAGGAGTGAAAAAACGATCTGAATCCTCAAATATGTGGAAATTATGAAGCAGTCCCACCGGAGTGGACTTTTATAATTCTACCATATCTTAAGTTGAAATGCAAACAAAAAATTGTAGATTGCCACGCATTTTGTAACTTAGTGGTCGCGTTCGCAATTACGGTAACATATTATCACTCTGGGAAGCGA
>JBHIFB010000202.1:0-3671 GCA_046760905.1 Candidatus Glassiibacteriota bacterium
CTGGATTGCCCGATCGAGTCGGGCAATGACAGTGTGGGTGGTCGGGCAATGACAGCGGGATTGTCAGGCAATGGGAGAAAGGGTTGTCATCATCCGGCTCGACCGGATGATCCGCCTTCCCCATGTCATCATCCGGCTCGACCGGATGATCCAGGGGTTGGCGACATAGCAGGCACGTCTCTGGGTTGCACCCTCCGACTTGATCGGAGGATCGAGTCGGGCAATGACAGGAGGTGGTTGGGCAATGGCAGATGAATCAGAATTCTAATGAGAACTTCATGTTCTCTTTTGCCTCTTAGGCATAATTTGGGCTAAAATCCTCTACCTGCGCAAGCATTTAAAAACCAATGATTATTTCAACGATGCAAAGCACATCCCGGACATCGACTTGGCTGTCATCGATGCAGTCGGCGACAGATAATTCTCCCGGGGTACCCTGGTATTTGTCTAAAATGATGAGTATTGTTATAACGAGATCTAATACATTGACGTTACCGTCGCCGTTCACATCTCCTTTATGGACCACAGAAAATACACCGTTCACCGGATTGTATGGAATTTCAGTAGCGGCGGGGGTCCATAGCCAAATACTTCCTAAAGTGATATCGTACTCGGCGAGACGGGCAGTGTCAGCCACATCAAACTTGATGTCGACTATCGAACCAGTGCCAGGATCAATAACATACATTTCAGTGTACCTTACCACTACCAAAGACCCAGCACCTGCTGGGGCGCTATAAGCGAAAAGGCCCCAGCGAGTCCTGGACGTCTGGCACACACAGCACGGGCCACAGTGGGAGCATTCAAATGAATCTTCATCGCAAACCGACAATACGTTCGGATCGAAATGGATATGTGTCTCAAAACCTGATACAACTTGATCGTTATCCAACTCAATACGGACTATGCTCCCTTTGCTTCCTGGGAACCCAGAGCCAGGAGTCAGGGTTACGATTGCCTCCTGGGCTGAAAGGCTTTTCGCCAGCACGGCGAGGGCAAGGATAAGAAATATGAATAGATTTCTTTTCATACTTTTCTCAATGATTTGCTTTACTGAAACGAAACACTCCATATCCAAAAATTACACAAACCGGTCTCCATCCCGTGCAACTTTCTGTGTCAATCTAGTCGTATTCTGATGGAAAGTCAACATATTTTCTTCAGATTTGGAAGGAGAGAAACCATGAAACGATAAACATCTTCTCTGCGTTGTGCTTGCTCCTGGCAAGCCCTGGAGTGGCCCACGTCTGTCACTCCCAAATCAAAGAAGTTAATGCCGTTAAAGCCAATGATGGAGTTCATTCGGGAGAGACGGCAATTGCCGTTGATCCAACCGACAGTGAACACCTTATGGCTGCGTTCGTCTATCTGAAGGGTGGAGTTCGTCACCTTGGATACGCTTTTTCGACAGACGGAGGTAATACGTGGCCCGACACCGGATATTTCTCTTTTACGGGCGTTGATCCATCTTGCGGTTTTGATGAGGACAGAAATGCATACTATGCTTATATCAGATTAGATTCAAGCATTTACGTTTCAAAAAGAGTGCAAGGGAGTTGGCTTGATCCAACATATGTTGCCTCGGGGGGAGACAAACCTTATATGGCTGTCGATAACAACGACGATAACGTCAGGGATGGATACATCTATGTGGCTTGGACTAAGAAGACTGACATTGGGTTCACTCCAAAATTCTCATATTCAACCGACGGTGGTTCCAGTTTTTCGAATCCTAAAATAGTCGACGATCCCCCCGGCGGTGATTTCGTTGCACCAATTGGTGCGGTGCCAGCAGTTGGTGAGAGCTCCGATGTTTATCTGACTTGGGCACGAATCGATGCACAAGCGGATGTTGAAACCGTAGACGTGTGCTTCAATAAATGGGAGGTGGGCGACACTTTCTTTGTGCAAGGTTCGATCAAGGAGCTTGCTGACGTCGATGATGGATTGTGGTTTGAGCCTCTTGGCGGGTGCGGCCTTCGGATTGCGGCCCTTCCAACTATAGCTGTGGACACCAGTAAAGCTGGTGATGATTACATCTATGTTGCATATACGCAACATAAGTCAAATGACGAGGAGGACTACGACATCTACTACGTGCGTTCAACCGACGGTGGAGACAGTTGGAGCGGCGCCTCCTCGGCTGTAGCTTACAACTCTTCGAAGGAATTTTTCCCGTGGTTAACCGTTACTCCGCTTGGGAAGATTTGCCTTGCCTTTGTCACCAACCTGCATTGTAGTGGGTCCTGTGCAGATTTGTATCTTGCCCATGGGACTACTATGTCCAGCTTGGATACCTTGGCCATAACGTCAGACTGTAAGCTCAGTGGCGCAGGTTATTATGACTACATAGGCATTGCTTCCTCTCTTGGCTTTGCGTATCCTTGTTGGACGCAAAAGCTGGACGATGATGCTGATGTCTATATGGCCATTGTTGATTTCCCTCCATCCAAACCCGCAAAACCGTCAGTAGCAGATAGCGCATGCGGTGCATATCTCACCTGGGACGCAAACCCTGAGAACGACATCGACTACTACGAAGTCTGGCGCAAGATCAAGTACAGCAAGTACAACCAAACGCCCTGGAGATGATCGACACGACCTCCAACACCTATTACTGCGATAGTGGATTCGATCCCGACCCCAATGGCCCATACACGGGCTACTGGAAAATAAAGGCTGTGGATGACGCTGGTCAAACTTCCCTCTTCTCCGACAAGGTATCTTCTAAGGGTCGCGAACAGTCGTCAAAGTTGGCCGCGGACATCAAGCCAATTCCGATCCAGTTTTTGCTCTCTCATAATTACCCCAATCCATTTAACCCCGAGACTCAGATCGGTTATGAGTTGCCACTAACCGACGGTTACTCTGACTATCATGTTATTCTCAAAGTGTATGACGTACTGGGTCGGGAAGTGGTAACTTTGGTGGATGAGTTGAAAAACAGCGGGTTATTACACCGTAAGCTGGAACGGTAAGGATAGCAGAGGTATGAAGGTTGCCAGCGGAGTCTACTTCTATCGGATCAAGGCCGGGCAATTTCAGGGGACGAAGCGTATGCTGCTGGTGAAGTGATCGGCAATCCACTTCATGCCGGAGCTCAGAAAGTCGCCGAGTTTTGCTTGGGCTCGGCGGCTTTTTTTCTTGCCTTTCTATCGGAAAAGCACTCGGTCACAGGCACGGTGTGCCCTCTGCGGCCAGCGATCTGCGTTGATTTCGGAAGTGCTGAGGGTCTGCGTCGACTGTCTCCGGAGGGACCTCGATAAGGTCGGCCCTTTTATTCGGCAGGCTCACAGTCAGAGCAGGGAGCGGTTCGATCTGCCGTCAGAACCTCCCCATGAAGAGGATGGTGTCCTATGCACCATCTGCCTCAACCGATGCCAGTCCTGCGGGAAGCGGAGCTGGGTACGGCAAACCGGGAACCGAGTGAGGAGCAAAGACGATGTTGACATCACTCACTGTGGAACGACTCAAGGAGCTCAAACTGGATGGGATGGCCAGGGCCCTTGCGAAACAGCTCGCCTCATCGAGTCAGTGGATCCGAGATCATCTCAATGTCTTGATCATAGATCCTACAGGCGTCGGCAAAAGGTTTATGGCCTGTGCCCTGGGTCATAAAGGATGCCTCGAATGCTTCAGAGTCTCCTGCACTCGGGCACCACGCCTGTTCC
>JBHIFB010000203.1:0-3523 GCA_046760905.1 Candidatus Glassiibacteriota bacterium
AAACATTGAGAGGATCGAGGATATTGCCCATGGTCTTGCTCATCTTCTCGCCTTCGATGCTGATGAAACCATGACCGAAGATCGTCCTGGGCAGCTCTATCCCGGCCGACATGAGCATTGCAGGCCATATTATGCAGTGGAAGCGGGTGATGTCCTTTCCTATGAGGTGTATATCGGCGGGCCAGTATCTCTTGAACTTTTTCTCATTGTTGGAGAAACCTATTCCTGAGATGTAGTTGATGAGGGCATCGAACCACACATACACTACACATCTCTCATCGAATGGAAGCGGAATTCCCCAGCGGGTACTCGACCTGGAAATGCTGATGTCCTTCAAGCCATCCTTTAGAATGCTGACGATCTCGTTTCTCCTGGGCTCGGGAATGATGAAATCGGGATTCTTCTCGATATGCTCAAGAAGCGGCCGGCAATAATCGGTCAGCCTGAAAAAGTAATTTTCCTCCTTTATCCACTCTGCTTTCAATTTGTGGTTCGGACAGAGTCCATCATCGAGATCGGTTTCATCGTAGAAACTCTCACATGACACACAATACCATCCTTCGTAAGTTCCTTTGTAGATATCCCCCTTATCATAAATCCTCGTTAGCAGTTCCTGAACTGATGCAATATGCCTTGCCTCCGTAGTTCTTATGAAATCATCGTAAGAGATGTTGAGTTTCTGCCATGTCCCTTCGAATGCTATTGCCATCTTATCGCAATAGTCAAGCGGGTTCATACCCAGCTCCCTGGCCTTCCTCTCAACATTCAGACTGTGTTCATCGTTACCCATCAAGAACTGGGTATCATATCCGGCGAGTTTTTTGTATCGTGCTATTACATCAGCGATTATCTTTTCGTAGGCAGTGCCCAGGTGAGGTGGACTGTTAACATAGTCAATAGCGGTGGTTATGAAAAATTTTTCCTGGGCCTTTTCGTCATCTCTGTTTGGCTGCATTAAAATTCCTCCTCGTCATCCTCAAGGAAATCCTCATCGTCTTCGAACTCCTCCAGGTCTTCAAGGTCCTCATCATCGAAATCGATATCTTCATCATAATCCTCTTCGAAGCTCTCATCGATTTTGTAGATACCGAACATGATCCTTCCTCCATTTTCTAACGGCATATCCCAGATGGTATCATCGTTCCCTCTCATGATGTAACGCCTCAATTTACTCCACCTCCTTCAGTTCTCTGCTCAGATCCCCGATCGAGATCTTACGTGAGTTCCCATCTTCGTCAACAAGTTCTACTCTTTGTCTGAAAAAATCAACACTTTTCACCTTCTCATTGCCCTTCTTCGTAAGCAGCTTCCTTCCAACAGTCGGGAAGCATCCTTTGCACTCCAGGTAGAATTCCCTCTCGTACATGAGACAGCACATCAACCGGCCACAGCAACCCGAAATGTTAGCGGGATTGAGCGAAAGGTCTTGATCCTTCGCAGCTCTCAATGTGACAGGTTCGAACTCCTTGAGGAAGGTGCTGCAGCACATGGTCCTTCCACACCGGCCAAATCCGCCATGGAGTTTGGCCTTGTCCCTTACACCGATCTGTTTGAGCTCTATACGCATTTTAAATATAGCCGCGAGATCCTTCACCAGCTGTCTGAAATCGACCCTGTCGTTGGACGTGAAGTTGAAGCACACCTTGTTATCATTATCGAAATACTCAACATCTATGAGCTCCATGTCTAGATCGTGCACTCTGATCTTCTCCTGGCAGATGCTCATGGCCTCCTCTTCCCTGGCTGTACGTGCCTTGTATTTGTTCCAGTCATCCTTGTTGGCGATGCGCAGAACTCTCCCAACAGGAATTTTCCACTTCTCCTGTCTTATCTGCGCAATCAGCCCCTTCGAATGCACCCTCCCCACTTCAACCCCCCTCTGATCCTCGACAACGATGCAGTCACCTATCTTAAGGGGAAGCGACAGATGGTTCAGATAGTATCCCCTTCTGTTCACCCTATGCATTACTTCGATCATCTCAGACATCTCTATACGTCATCTCCAGGCAAAGTCCTCATTTATGGGGATAAAAAAATTATAATAAACCTTCTCCCGATTTCAATATCCAGAAGCTTCGGATCTGCTCGAAATACCAGGCAATCCCCCTCCCGTCACAAGCCAACATACCTGGCATAAAAACTCAGAGCCTCGTTTTCACTTCCGACTCCCCTGATCTGGGCTTCTCCGCTACGGAACAGAAACATCTGAGCCCTGCCGTCAGAGAATCGCAGATAGTAGGGTCCCAGATCGACTTCACCGAGACCATTGAGTCTCTTTGATATTTCCTCCAGTTTTATGGTCTTACACTCAGCTGTATTCACCTGGTATGCGCCCCTGCCACAGAGACTCACGGCGACCGTGCCTCTCCGGAGACGGAGGAATGGAAAATCACCCTTGCCGCAGGCCGGGCATTCCTTTCTTCTCTTCACTACCGGTTCCTGGAAGCCATGCTCCCAGAGATCCACCATGAAAATCCTTTCCCCGAGACCTTCCCTACCTCCGACGATGAAACGAATCGCCATGCTAGCCTGCCAGGCTCCAATGATCACAGGAACCGTCCCAAGCACACCAACCGTGTCGCATGTCCCGAGCTTCTCTGCATCCGGTGGGTCAGGGAAGATGCATCTGAGGCACGGCCCTTCGCCGGGGACGACGAATAAACCTGTCCCGTTAGTTCCTATCGCACCCCCGTAAATCCAGGGAATATCGTTACTCACGGAGTAGTCGTTCAAGAGGTAACGGGTCTCGACATTATCTGTCCCATCAATTATAAGCTGGACTCCTTCGAGAAGAATCCTTATGTTTCCGGCATGGAGGCTCTCCGCATGATCATGAAGACTAATGGCCGAGTTGATCTCTGACAGTCTCTGTTTGGCTGCGACTGCCTTCGGCAGCTCCTTGTCGACGTCACTCTCATCGTAGAGCAGCTGTCTCTGAAGGTTGGAGAGCTCCAGTATGTCCCTGTCGATGAGGATCATCTCTCCCACACCGGCCCTGGCGAGGCACTGGGCGGCTGCTGATCCGAGGGCGCCAAGCCCGACCACAGCGATGCGGGCATTATCTATCTTTTTCTGACCGCGACTCCCTATTACTCTCAGGAGGCTTTGTCTGGAGTATCTGTCCATTGACCGGAAACCTCGACTAGATTTCACTAAAACCTGCCAGGATTCGGCGTATAAATAAATAATAGCTATTTTTCCGTTGTAAATACAACAAGAATGGAAAGTTTAGTTTCCCCAGTTTTTCTGGAACTTGGAGCCCTTTAGTGAGTCGCGAGAGCATTGGGGTACCCATCTTATGCGAGCAGGAAGGGGAAAACCGCATTTTTAAGTATCAGGGGAGTGTTCATTTTGTGAGTCAGGCGGATTGGGCACCGGTCTTAGCCAATACTATTACAGGGCTTCGAGTCCTTGAGCGAGTCGTGGGAGCATTTGGGTACCCATCTTGGTCGAGCAGGAAGGGGAAAGCCGCGCGCAGTTTGCGCGGAAGGGGCAAGCTTTCTTCCCCGCCTGCGAGACCATA
>JBHIFB010000204.1:0-3390 GCA_046760905.1 Candidatus Glassiibacteriota bacterium
AAAAGCTCTATCCTGTGTATTTTGGATTCGACACCGCTTTTAATGTTGTGCTTCTCCGTCCATTGGTAGGTGACATCGCCCCTGGTATACCATGTCTTTGTTCTACCTGTCCTGAAAATACTATCATCCCCCTTCACGATGAAGCTCAGCGAAGGATCTGATCCCCACTCTTCGTATTGGTCCGGGGTCTTGCCAGCGACATTCGTGTCGAAACCCAGCCTGGTTCCCGAAGCCAGAACTGTATAGTAGAGTCTCTCGCTGAGTGAATGTGTCAGGCTTATCCCCACCCGGTTCGATGTATTATGGGATGAGGCCTTGTTGAGAGGTCTGTACTTCCATGCGTGGGAGTAATTCAGTCTGTCTTCCCTTGTGTGCTGGCCCGTAACCGTTACCTTGATCTCCTTTACCGGCCTTGTAGTCATTTTCCACTGGAAATCGTCTTCGAGATCGTAGCCGAAGGGAAGCCAGCTGTTTTCGTTCGTGGACCTGAATGAAAGGAAGAAATTCGACTCGATCCCGGGAACACCTCCTGAGAGGTATGCTGACACGATACCCGGATACGCGGGGGCAAAGTCCAGGTCGAAAACGTCGACAGGCTCATAGAGCGATTCCCCTGTTACCTCATCCCGCTGGCTGTCGATGCTTTGGCCTGCCCAATCCTTCCGCCTGTATGGACCTTCATTCAACATGGCGCTTTCATATTCGATCATGCCTGAGAGCTCACTGCTACCCTCTCTCGTAATGATATTCACAACGCCGGAGAGGGCGTCTCCATACTCAGCGTTGAATGTGCCGCTTAACACCTCCAGTTCCTCTATCGCATCGTTGTTCACCGTCGCGCCGAATCCACCGAAGAGTGGATCCTCCACGAGGAAACCGTCGATGTAGTAATTGAGCTCGTTCGACCTGCCACCTCTCACATGTATCTCATTTGCTGCATCGACAGAGAAGCCTGGCTGTATCTTCAGAACGTCTTCGAGGTCGAGTACGGGAAGGGATTCGATCTCTTTCTGCGAAATTATCTTCATGCTGGAAGTCAGATCCTTCTGTACTATTGGCCTCTCGGCGAGGACGGTCATTCCTGGGAGTTCGAGTACCTCGGTTGGGAGTTCGAAATCCACCCTCGTAGTGAGATCGGCCATTACTCTCACCTCTTCTATGCTAACTGTCCTGTGACCAATGATGGAGGCGATGACCGTCTTGAGCCCCGCTGGAACGTTCAGAATGATATAGCTTCCATCATCCCCTGTCAGGGTGCCGTACGATGTGTCTTCTATGTAAACGCTGGCGCCAGGGATAGGATCACCCGTTGTAGCATCCTTGACGATCCCCGTTATCTTACCAGTCGTGCCGGCATGACTTTTGATGGGGACGAGTACCGGGAGTACTAGAATTAAAGCATATACTATGAGAGTGATGTTTCTCATACGTGATAAACGTCGAAACGGTTCTTCAGACCGCTTATAATAAAAATCAATGCGGCCTTTTCGTCAATGATTTTGTTATGTGTGCCATCTCGAATCTCCTCAACCTTCATTTTCTGTAATGTTGAAATGTCCAGTAAGCCTGAAATAGGTGACTCGGGAAACTTGACAAAAAAACGGATTTATAGTACAATATGGGCGCTTTGAGAAGAAGGAACATACGCATAAAGAATGTGTGTTTGAAATAACCTTTGGTGCAGCCTTGATAATATACCGCTCCCTCGGAATTTTAATTCTATTAGCTGCAGTTTGTGTAAGCAATATTTTTCCGCTCAAACAGCATGCCGATTTCGCCCAGTTTACAAATCCAGTCCTAGAAACACCTTATTCCGCGAAGACAGGCGACTTCAACGAGGATGGTCACGTCGACGTGGCCATAAGCAATGAATTTCGGGGTGAATCCTACGTCACAATAATGCTCGGAAATGGTCACGGATCCTTCCCGCTTCAAACACACTTCCCGGTCACCGGCTCCATGATCCTTGACATCGCTGTCGATGATTTTAACGGGGACGATCACCAGGACATCTGTGCGGTTACCATGGTTTCATCCAGTGTTTCAGTGCTGCTTGGAAACGGACAGGGTCACTTCGAGGAATCGGGTGTATACGAGACAGAAATGTATCCTGAATATGTTACGACCGGTGATTTCAATGAGGATAATTATCCGGACATTGCCCTCAATCACTGGGCTGCCGGTGAAGTCAGTGTGATGCTCAACGATGGTCAGGGAGCCTTTTATTCATATGGGGACTACGATTTATACGGAGGCACGAAGGAGATTGAGGTTGGCGATTTCAATGAAGATGACCACCTCGACCTTGCCGTTGCCACCATGGCCTACAACGTGGTGGTGATACTTTGTGGCGATGGTTCTGGATCTTTCTATGAAGAAGACAGTATTTGGGTTGATTATGATGCGTATGTGGTGAAAGTTGACGACTTCAACGATGACCAACATGACGACATAGCAGTCGGAACCAAGCATTCATTCCTTGTCCTTCTGGGTGATGGAAGCGTCAATTTCACCAGAAGCTTCGAAACCGAAATTTTCGATCCCCATGCCATTAGCACCTGGGATTTTAATGAAGACGGAAATCTCGATGCGGTAGTATCGATGTCCCGGAGTAACCAGTTCCAGGTATTCTTGGGCAATGGGAATGGAGGCTTCTCAGATCATACGATAAGGAGGGCTCTTCTGTCTTCTCCCCGATCGCTCGATGCAGCCGATTTCAATGAGGATGGGCACTGCGACCTCGTATCTGCGAACCGGGGATCGGATGAACTTTCCGTGCTCCTGAACCAGGTTCAGCTGCTTCAAGTGTATGTGAACAAGACTCGTTCACTCTATCAGCCTGGTGATGAAGCTTCCTTCGTCGTAGGGATATCAAATCCTCAGGACAGCATAGTCCATGGATCACTCTGGCTCACTCTGAAGGGCAAGGGCAGGGAAGATATCATTGACCCAGAGCTGATCGGTGGCATTCGTAATCCGGTCGAGTTCGAAATCCCTGCTGGATACGCTAAAGAGCGTACAGTCACATTTACGATTCCCGAGAGTTTCGAAGTGGGAATCTATCGATTTTATGTGAACGTTGGTTTGTATAACTTCTTGCCGAGCGAGTACACGCCTGCCGATAATGGACAGGGGACCTATTGCCCTGTCCGGCGGAATTCGATAGTATGGTCCTCAGACAATGATATGATCTTTATGATCACGGGTGGATCCGATGGTAATCTTCATGATGAGACTCAACAACCGTGAATTTCACCTGCCGCTTACCATTCAGAGGACTTTCCCCAAAAATTTAAACTTACTTCCTTTAACCATTTAAATACCAAAAGCCTTAGGTTCAATGTTTCTGGAGCCTAGAGCCCTTACATTCGACGCTTCGCATTGACAGAT
>JBHIFB010000205.1:0-3353 GCA_046760905.1 Candidatus Glassiibacteriota bacterium
GCTGCGTTTCACTTCCAAGATACGTCACCGTATTTGTGAAACGCAGCACTTAGCTTTCCCCCTGGCGATTCTGTCTGATCGGGCAAAAGAATTACACAGAATGGCGTGAAATCTTCGGGCAACGTCCTGTGATTGTAGTGCATTCTACTCGAAATTCTGTGGGAGATCATATAATCGAGACAGCAGACTTCAGTCTTGACCGGCAGGTGTTTATAGGTTAGAATTATTTCTCGAATCTGTGAGGTGTCCGGTAATGAATGTTCTCCTCATAAACCCACCAATGCCAGGCCTCTATCACAGAATGGGCCTCCTCATGCCGCCGCTTGGAGTGATGTATTGCGCTTCCGTATTGAAGGAGCACGGCCATGAAGTACATATAATAGATATGAATGTTGCAGGTGAGGATTCCGCTGTCGATTACCGCGACTTTGATATCGTAGGAATCTCTAGCGATACGCCTCGCATCAACGAGGCGATGGAATTCGCAAAAATTGCCAAGGAGGCCGGGAAGATAGTGGTGCTGGGAGGCGTGCATCCCACATTCCTTGATGAAGAACTGCTTTACACGGGGTGTGTCGATTACATCGTGAGGGGCGAGGGAGAAGCGACATTCCTCGAACTGGTTACAGCCCTGCAGGAGGACGATGGGCATGATATGGAGAAAGTCCGCGGAATCTCCTGGCTAAACGAAGAGGGGGAGGTGGTTCGCTCGCCCTCCCGGGATTTCATAGATGATCTGGACGAAATGCCCTATCCGGCGAGAGATCTGATAGATCTCAAAAGATACAAAGGCCTCACCCTCGCCGGACGGCCGATGACCTCGATTCTAACAAGCCGCGGCTGCCCGTATGATTGCTCCTTCTGCTCTGCGAACAAGCTCACCGGAAGAACCTGGCGGGCAAGGAGGCCTGCGCACATTGTGGATGAGATGGAATCCATCATGGAGGATTACCCGTTCACCGCCTTCTGTCTTGTTGATGACAATTTCACACTCAACGTCAAAAGAGTGAATGCGATATGCACTGAGATCATTGAAAGGAAACTGGATATCAGATGGTGGTGCATGTCACGAACAGATCTCATAGCCAGAAATGAGCGGCTGGTCGAAAGAATGGCAGCGTCAGGATGCGACACCGTTTTCCTTGGGCTTGAAAGCGGCTCACAGAGATCCCTGGAAGGCTATCACAAGGAGTCATCGGTAGAACTTGGTAAAGAGGCGGTACGTCTACTAAAAAAGCATGGCATAGACACACACGCCTCCTTCATTATCGGGGATGTTAACGAGACGCACGAGGATATCAGAAAAACTCTCAATTATGCGCTTGAGCTCAATCCTTACGTGGTTCAGTTCAGCATCATGACACCCTATCCCGGCACGAGCCTTTTTGAGAAGATCAAGAAAAGAATTTACGAGACCGACTGGGCGAAGTATGATGGAACCCACGGAGTATTCCGGGTCGACAATTTCTTACCGGGTGAACTGGAAGATATTCTGCGAGACATATATAAACGGTTCTACCTGCGGCCCCGTAGGTTGCTCAAAATACTCATCAATTGGATTAAGGGCTATCACATGAATATTGCCAGGGTTAGAGACCTCTTCGAATCACTGCCATAGAGAGCAATTAACTCGCAATTTAATGTTGCCGAGAACCGCACAGTTGAAATGAACCTTTCAGGAGGATTCGTATCCAGGGGAATCCCAGTCGTTTTGGAAACTGCCTTTCAGGAAAATAATTAAAAACCGCTTCTCATTTTAACACTATGATCTTTCGAGCGGTAACGAGTTTCCCTGCTTTCAACGAAGAGATGTATATACCCGATGAAACACGCTCCCCGAGCTCGTTTGTACCATCCCAGATGACTACGTGATTCCCTGGCTCAAGCTCAGCATCTAACAGGCTCTTCACGAGTTTCCCTCGCATACTGTAAATGGCAAGGCTGACATGTTGCCTGCCGCCTGAATTCTCTGGAAGATCAAAAGAGATCGTTGTTGTTGGATTGAAAGGGTTTGGATAATTCTGGTAGAGTTTGATGGACTCATGCAATCTTCTCTGATCCTCACCCTGAAAGCCGTCATCGATTCCAACAGTACCTGCCTCCCGATAGAAAATGAGCTGGGCCTGGATGGAATAGCGAGGCGGCGTGTGACTGGTGGAGTTGTAATCGCAGTCCGGACAGGTTTCACCATCGACGCAGTCCGGGTTACTCGGCCGGCAGAGGTTTTCGTAAACCTCCACATCGTAATCGAATGTTGCAGGTTCACCGGGGATGACTGATGCCGTGATGTTGAGATCCCACGGGATAACAGAGCTACCCGGGCACCAACCTGCTCTCGGGAACTGCCAGTTGCCTCCCTGCGGGTGACAGGGATTTTGAGAGCAGTCATCACGCCACAGGAAGTGGGAGTACTCATCGCCATTGACATATATAGTGTGTTCCCTGGAGCAGAACTCGGCACAGTTGTTGGTGTTCCCCTGTCCGTGGCCCGTGGCGATGACACGCAGACCCAGCACTGCCACCTCCTCATCGATGTCGACTGTCATTGTGTCCAGTATGTCCTCGATCGGTTCTGCTGGGTTTCCATATAGCACGTAGTAGTCCTGCCAGAGATTGACGACTCTGTAAGGCTCATACCGCCTATCACCTTCGATGAAGGCGAAATCGATGGTCACCAGCCAACCCCGTTCATCTCCGGTCCATGATTCGATGTAGTTACTCAGTACAACGGCACCGTGAAGAAGTGACATGTAATGAGTCACGTCGAATTCCCAGGCACACGAATCAGGTCGATTCCCACCGGTGATGTCGTAAGGAGTTATTACACGGGCTATCTCGAAGGGCTCGAGAATCGGCTGTCCTAGCGAGTCCATTTCACCTGTATTATGCAAGACCTGCAGATATCCCAGACGATCCCAGGGATCGCAGTCGCCCGGTTCCGAAGGGCAACCAATCGTATAGAACAGGAGGACCTTCTTGAAGTGCACGGTCGTATCCGGAAATGTGAATGTATCGATATGGGCTGTTGCCCAATTGTAAAAATCGTGGTCGAAGGTGCGGACCCAGGTGGTATCACCCTCCGAGGCGTAGGCAGGTGTGACGATAGCCATTACAAGCAGAAGCAGAATCGAAGTTCTTATCATCTCGGCGCCATCATCCTGGCGATAAGCTGCGAGGCGCACTGGCGCGGCCTTTGCTGGGGAGAGGAATAAGCGCCTCACGGGTGTAACATGTGCAAAGGCCGTGACAGGCGGATCGTCAGCTTGAACGGCGTGTTAGACAGGCTCTTATTCTTTACCTATCTCTGGAACCGAAAGACAATGACAGATCTTGCGGACTAATTTATCAGGGAT
>JBHIFB010000206.1:0-3346 GCA_046760905.1 Candidatus Glassiibacteriota bacterium
CGTCACCGTATTTGTGAAACGCAGCACTAAGACTTTTGGTATTTAAACTACTACATAAAGTAAGTTTAAATTTTTGTGGAAAGTCCTCAGAATAGCGGCGTGTCCCTTTTGATGTATTGACTGCTTGAGCAGATCCTTTTAGTATGATTGTGTGCCTCTAATATGCATCTTTTCCAAATTCACACTGTCATTAATAATGCCTATTGTGAACTGGCTCACCTTTAGCATATTCAAGAATCATCCTGTGACCGCAGCGATCTCCGTGCGGGGCAGGGATGTGAAAACGGAGTGGAGCCAGATGGCCGATGAACTCGGATTCTCCAGGATTGCACAGCTTAGACAGGTCCACGGCAGCACGGTGAAAAGGGTTTGTGATCATTCTCATCCTCCTTACGAGAGGGCCGATGCCCTTATTACGGACACACCTGGGCTCCTTCTTTTGGTGAGGGTAGCCGATTGCGCGGCTGTTTTCCTCTTCGACCCGGTAAGAAGGGCCATCGCACTCATTCATGCAGGATGGAAGGGATTGGCCTCTGGTATTATACATTCCGCCGTTTCCGCGATGGGGCAAGATTTCGGCTCAGATCCATCCCGGCTCCTCGTCTCAGTTGGGCCATCCCTGGGCCCTTGCTGTGCTTCATTCACCAACCCGGAAGAAGAGCTTCCCGGCAGGTTTCACGCATTTATAAGGGAGGAAAAGAGAGTTGACCTCTGGGCCATCATCAGAGATCAGCTTGATCAGTGCGGTATAAGAGAAAGCAGGTGTGAATTCATAGAGAAGTGCACTGTATGTAATCCTAATTATTACTATTCGCACAGACGGAAAGATGAAGCGAGAATGGGGGCGTTCCTCGGGCTTACGCCGTGATACCTTCCAGCTCGAGAAGCGAACGTTTGGCTCGGGGGCCCAAGCCGAAGCCTCCCGGGGTTCCATCGGATCTCACCACTCTATGACACGGCAGAACTATGGGAAGTGGATTTTTCCCCATGGCTCTTCCGACGGCCCGGGCAGCACCTGGCGCACCTGCGGCTCTGGCAAGCTCAGCATAGCTTCTGGTTTCGCCCCATGGTATCTCAGCAATATGTTTCCAGATCTTTCTCTCGAAGCTTGTCCCTTCACGCAGTGAGATCTCTATCTCGAAGTTCCTCCTTTCTCCGGCGAAGTACTCCTCAATCTGCTGCAGAATGTCCTTGAGTTCATCCTGGGCTCGGCTGCTCTCTATGCCATACCTTTGTCTGAGTTCGGCAAGGAATTCATCTTCTGAGACACCGAACTCTATTCTGTAAAGTTTACCATCATGGGCCGCCACGAAGCCTTCTCCGAGAAACGATTCGAAGCATGCATGCTGAAATTTTCCCTCTCCTCTCATTTGACACTCCCCTTTGATGGCACTCCTTTGCTGGCAGTTATCTCCTGTTTCGCGGTGAAAATTGTAATCGGTATCCTAACCTCTGGCTCGAACTCATCATCGGTTGAAACGACAAGGTAGTCCTTCTGTCGGCCCGGCTTATCGGGTGTGTAGCTCACTGTTATCTCGTAGCTCGCTTCCTCCTCGAGGGTCCTTGTATTTACACTGACGATTCCTTTCGTGGTCTCGGTTCCGAGAAGCTTCACACGTGCATCCCCCAGGGTCTCGATTGTAACCTTGGCACTCTGTTCTTCTCCACCCATCACTCCCCGCAGCAGTACAGTCCTCGGCTCTATCCTCATGTTTCCAAGAATCTTCGCGACCACGGGAAGCCTGAAGACGGGCAGCCTCGTATTATCGGTTCTCAGATTCACAACTTTATAAAAACTCTGCGGCTTTCGAGTTGGTTTGAGGGTGAGTTCGAAGATATATCCTGGATTTCCATCCTCTTCCACCGGCTTTATCGAATAATCAAACTGGCTGGAATCGACCTCGACAAAAAGAATCTCGAATGGTTTTCTGTTCTGGCTCATGAGTCTGGCTTCAGCCGTTTTGGATTTGCCGAGCTGCACCTCACCGAAATCGATCGAGCGAGGTTCCAGTTTGATATCTGTCTTAACAAAAGCCTTAACAGGTAGCCTCGTCCTGGGATTTATCGAATCATTGGTGACCACTGTAATCACCTTCTCGACATCACCGACGGATTTCCCAGATTTGAAACTCACATTCAGTATCCCCTTCTCCCCCGGCTCTATCGTTCTGTCGGTGGGTATTGCGGCGGTGCATCCGCATGATGATTGTACATCCTTTATCTCGAGTGTCGCGTTCCCGGTATTTTTGAAAACAACCTCTTTGTTAGCTTCCGATTGCTGTTCCATCTCACCGAAATCAACCTTATCGATCTCGAAGCTCAGATGGGGACCCTCGTAGAGCGGTTTCTCCTTGCTACAGGAGCCCGACGATATGGCCATAGAGAAAATCACAGAAGCCACGCCGTAGAATATTTTCCTCGTCATTACTCCTCCTAGGACATATGCATCACAACTTTTAAGCTCCGTATAATATAATTCTACTGGCCCCCATTGCACAAGTCAAGCAGGAACGAGGATAACGGCAATTTTAAATCTATTCATTGACGCCCGGGTATCATAGCTCTTATTTTATTATTTTATTAATTTTAAAAAACCTCAAACAGGATGGGAGGATGATATGGAATTTTCAGAGCTCATTTTCAAACGCAGGAGTGTTCGCAAATACAAGAAAAAGCCTGTGGAAGATGAGAAGCTCCAGAAGATACTCGAGGCGATGAGGATCGCTCCTAGTGCTGCAAACCGCCAGCCTTTCGTCTTCTACGTGGTTAGAGACGAAGAAACCCGCTTGAGGATGAGGGAGGTTTACGACAAGGAATGGTTCTACACAGCACCGGTCATACTATGCGGCTTCGTCAACCAGGGGAAGGCATGGACAAGATATGATGGTAAGAAATATGGAGAGGTCGATGTTACAATCGCGATGGATCATTTGATCCTTGCGGCGGCGAACGAGGGGCTGGGCACTTGCTGGGTTGCAGCGTTTAAGCCGGACAGGCTGAGAGAGATTCTGGGCGCAGGTGATGAGCTGGAACCGGTTGTTATCACTCCCCTTGGCTATCCTGATGATGGAACAAGAGATACGAAAAGAAAACCGCTCGAGGAGCTCGTGGTATTCGTATGAGAAGGCGGCTATAACGACAGTACATCTGTAGGAGATACATTGACCATAGGTGGAATGGATGCCTGTTTCCTGTTTAAAGAGGACTGATTACAATACATTTAAGATGATGCCTCAGGAGGTGAGCATTATGCGCATTTTAATCTTTATCATGGTAGTTTTTTCTTTGATGTTTCCCGTCACAGGAGGTGCAATTGAGGTATCCGGGGATCAGTGGGGGACCTGGA
>JBHIFB010000207.1:0-3314 GCA_046760905.1 Candidatus Glassiibacteriota bacterium
GGCGAAGGAGAGATAAAACCCCAATTTTAGAATATCGAATGCCTCCGATTCGGTTCCCGAGAAGCAGTGGAATACACCCTTCACCTCACCTCCACCGTAACCTGCGATCACCTCCAGGCAATCACCTACTGCCTCTCTCGAATGCACCACGAGTGGACGATGGGCTTTCCGCGCAAGAATGACTTGGGCGGCGAAGGCCTTTCTCTGCAAGTCCCTCGGTGAGAGATCGTAATGATAATCGAGCCCTGTCTCTCCAACTGCCACAACCTTCTCATGACTGACCAGCTCTCCCAGCTCATCCAGGGCTTTCACATCGATCGTGCTCGCATTATGAGGGTGCAAACCAATCGTTGCATAAACATCCGGGAACCTCTCAGCCTGCTCAATCGCTTTCCTGCTCGTTTCTATGTCGATTCCCACTGATACAACCCCCTTGACCCCTGCCTGATAGGCCCTATCTAAGTATTCCTCCTCCTTACCAGAATAAATCGGCTCGGTAAGATGACAATGAGAATCTATGAGAGGGGGGAGTGGTCCCTTCATCTACCTTTCTTCTCAGATGATGAGAGATACCATTCCACTAGTACGGGAGAGGCGACGAATATTGAGGAGTAGGTTCCCGTAATGACCCCTATGAGAAGTGCAAAAGCAAAGTCGCTGAGTACTTCACCACCGAGTACGAAGAGGCAGAAGATGACAAATAGAGTAGTTCCAGAAGTGATCACCGTTCTCGAAAGGGTCTGGTTGATGCTTCGGTTGAGCACTTTCTCGTAAGACTCTTTCCTCCAAAGAGCCAGCCCCTCTCTGATCCTGTCAAATATCACAATGGTATCATTCAGAGAATATCCCACGATTGTGAGAAAAGCCGCGATAACGGCCAGAGATAGCTCCCTTCCACTCCACGAGAAAGCACCTAGCGTAATCAGGACATCATGGAAAAGGGCAATAACCGCTGCGATGCCGAATCTGAACTCGAATCTTATGGTGATATAAACCAAAATACCGATCAGGGAATACGCAACTGCCAGCACTGCTTTTTCCTTGAGTTCCTCCCCGATCTTAGGCCCCACTGATTCGGTTCTCTCCCTCTCGAAGTGGTTGTCAGGAAAAACACTTCTTAGCTTCTCCTCAAGTGCTATCTCAAGCTCTCTCTCTTCCAGCTCAGCCGTTCTGAAAATCACTCGATTCTCCCCACCGAAACTCTGGAGGTCGTAACGGGTCAATCCAACGACGTCGGTAAGAGCCTGACGAGCCTCTTCTATGCTAATCGGCTTCTCGAATTTGAGCTGAACCAGCGTTCCGCCCGTGAAATCAATGCTGTATTTCGGTCCTCCCCTGATGATGAGTGAGATAATTGCCAGAGCGATCATAAGACTTGAAAGCAGAAACGCCTTACGTCTCCAGCCAATGAATTGAAAATCTGTCTCTTTTAATAATCTCATCTTTCACCCATCTTCAGATACTCAGTCGCACAAGCCTTCTGCCGCCTGTGTAAATATGGAAGATAGTACGTGTCACGTAGATGGCAGTAAACATGCTGGCGATTATGCCTATCGTAAGTGTAACGGCGAAACCCTTCACAGGCCCAGTTCCGAATTGAAGCAGGACGATGGCTGTGATTATGGTGGTGATATTTGCATCGAGTATGGTTTTGAATGCCCTGTCGTATCCAGCATCTATGGAGGCTCTCACGGTCTTGCCGGTTTCGAGCTCTTCGCGTATCCTCTCATAGATGAGAACATTCGCATCCACGGCCATACCGATGGTGAGGATGAGACCAGCTATCCCCGGCAGCGTAAGCGTCGCCCTGAATCCAGCAAGAGCTGCGAGCACAAAGACGATGTTCAATATGAGTGCGAGAGTGGCCAGAATACCTGCAAATTTGTAGTAGACCAGCATGAACACCATAACTGCAATCAGGCCGATTAAGCCAGCCTTCTTCCCCTTCTCTATCGAATCATGCCCTAGGGACGGGCCGACCGTTCGCTCCTCGATAATCTCAAGAGGTGCGGGAAGAGCACCGGCTCTCAGCACTATTGCTATGTCCCTGGCCTCCTCGATAGTGGGAATACCCTCGATGACAGCGGAGCCCCCGGATATCTTCGAACGTATTACCGGAGCCGTCTTAACGATTCCATCGAGGACAATGGCGAGTCTCTCCTCGATATGAGCCCCCGTGACCTTCTCGAAAAGCCTTGCCCCTGAACGTGTCATTTCGAGTTGCACGATCGGTTGATTCGCGATATTCGGATCATAACCACCGCCGATTGTAGCCCGAGCATCGGCTATGACCTCACCGGTCATCTCAGCTTTATCCCTCAGGAGGAAGAGTTCTCTGTATTCTCTGCCGTCGGGAACAGTAACAGCATCGCCCCACTGGAACCTGTATGTCTTTGGAATGGCTTCCTTAACCTCCTTCTCATTCAGGTACTTCTCTATTAGTGGAATGTCCTCCTTCAAGACGATGATATCAGAACCGAGAGATCTAAGCAGGCTCGAAAAGGGCCTTTCGTCGGTTTCAAACTCTTCCTTGGCCGGAGCAAAGATGTCACGACCGGCAAGAGTATCCTCTAAAACAGGCTCTTCGACGGCTTCCCCCTTTTCCAACGCCGTGATTGAGCTATCTATCCTTGCGATGAACTGACCCAGCCTCGGCCCACTTTCTACTATCTTGAATTCCAAAAATGCAGTGGACTTCACGAGAGATTTCGCACGTTCCTCATCTTTTATCCCCGGAAGCTCTACAATGATTCTCTCATCTCCAACCAGCTGTATCAGCGGTTCGCTCACGCCAAATTGATCAACCCTGTTCCTTATTATTTCCAGGGCTCTTTTAATTGCATCTTTCGCCTCCTCCGAGGTGAATTCCATCCCTTTCGTGTCGAGTTCAAGGACTAGATGCATACCACCCTGAAGGTCAAGACCGAGCTTGAGAGACTTCTCCATAAGTCCAGTGAATTCTATCGGGTCATTCTCTTTCAGATTTTCTCTCTCATCAGGAGTCATGGAGAACATCTGTACGGAGGGCCATAGATACCAAACAGCGACGACGATCGTTATAATGATGATCGCAAGACGGATTTTTATCTTCCTGTCCATGCTAGCTGCCCGGTGAGAATAATTGATATATATTTAATATTAGTCATATAACATTAAATGCTTTAACCATATTGTCAAGCATTTTGAATTACGGGCTTACCCAGTTTTTCTGGAACTTGGAGCCCTTAAGCGAGTCGTGAGAGCATTTGCGGAAGCTTTTTTAAGATCAGGGCAGTGTCCATGATGCGAGTCAGATAAAGGTTGGGCACCGGTCT
>JBHIFB010000208.1:0-3310 GCA_046760905.1 Candidatus Glassiibacteriota bacterium
AAGTAGGCTACGATATGACGGGTTTGCCCAAATGTCTGATTTTGACGTTGGGTTGGAATAATGAATACAGAAAGAAGAATCGTAAGTGCTGAGATGATGATTGATTTTCTCATGTTAAGTACCTCGTTCTAGGATGGATTTTAATGGGATGATTATTTCTTCATATTTTTACAATATTATAACTAAATTCTATAATTTTTGTCAATTCTGAAAGCGCTTTTGTCAAGAATAAATTCCGTGACGTTATCCGTACTTATTTTTCATACACAATTTTTACTTATAGCTCCTCCTTGTGAAGAATCTACCTAAGTTCTCCTTTCCCTTCAACTTATGCTGTCCTTGGTCCTTTTCCATCCACTACCGTTTCGTCGGAGTCAATTCTTCGCTGTCATTGCAGCATGATGATGTCCCGGCAGGATGTCGCAATCAACTGACAAGCCTCAAAGGGCTTATGACAAACTCGCGCTTATCCTGCCGTGGACAAAACGGTTCTTAGCCAAGTTGGGTTCCTTATACTCCTCACGCCTGGTCAAGACCCACCAGGTGGCCTCGGCCAGGTGCCGAGCTACGGCACCGATGGCCTTCTGGTGCCCCCTCCTTCTCGCTATCCTCTCATAAAGCTCACACACATGGCGTCCCCTCCACAAGCGACGCTTGAGACAAATAACGTTCGCCGCCTCGACGTAGGCCCATTTCAAGTATCGGTTCACATCAGGTCGTAATCTTCCAAATCGTAACTTGCCACCGCTTGAACGCTCCCTGGGTACTGTACCTGCATAGGAAGCAAAATTATCTGCACTAGGAAAACGACTCATATCTCCTACTTCAAGGATGATAACAGTCCCCAGAAGGGGGCCCACCCCGGGAAGAGTTATAGCACGTTCTAGCTCCGGCGTCTCTTCGAAGGTCTCTCTCATCCGATGCTCAAATTCTCTGATGTGCTCTGCGAGTGAATCCAGTTGTGTGAGAAGCCTCTGGACTGCAAATCGCGTGTGCGGTGGCAGAAGCGAAAGCCGGTTATCAATAAGCCTCCGACCCTTCACACCAAACACATCACTAACCCCCTGAATGCTTATAGCATACTTGGACAGAGTAGAATGAATGCGGTTCTTAAGCTGCGTCCGCTCTCTCGTGAGCACCATCCGGGTTCTGGGAAGATCCCTTAAGTCCCGAATCTCCTGAGGAGGTATCCACACCATTGGTAGTGTCCCGTTCCTCTCGAAGAGATTCATTCCTCTTGCATCGAGTTTGTCGTTCTTGTTGTAATGGCCCATCATAAGCTTAGCCCTTCGGGCATGCACAAGCTTGGGAACCATCCCTGCCTCTCAGGTCTCATCCACGATCCAGTACCAGTTCCCGATTGTCTCTACAGCCACAGGTGAGCCCAGATCGAATGCCTGAAGAAACTTCCGGATGGCTCCTCTCTCATGATCTATCCCTCTTTCACACACCAGGCCTCCTGTCGGTCTCTCTACAGATATTAATGTGTAATGCTTGTGAGAGTCAAATGCAATGTACTGCATAGCTGCACCTCCTTCCTACTAGTCCAGTTATAAAGTAATAAGTAACGGACGGGGATGCAGCGCTTTCATAATATCAACTGTAGAATTATAATTGTTGTTCATCCGATTACTGAGTCCCTGAGCCTATACACGCTGTAGATTTTCAATTTGAATTAATTCATATCACAATAGCCATAGGCTTTTTTATAGGACTTTGATCTTGTTGTTGATGTCTTACATGCAAGCAGTGGAGAGAGAATGCGAGAAGTAGGCGAGGAGACTTTTGGTATATCGCCCGAGTGATTTGGCGAACTATGCGAGACTTTTCACAGATCATGTCAGGTATGAGCTACGGTGAGGAATACAGGGAGTCAGGTTGAACAGATCATGTTCGAGGTGCAGGTTGAGCCCTCGGAAGGATGGTATTTTCACAGCCCGTTGTATCTCTACCTCGAGCCCGGCGAAAGTGAAAGGCCATTGGCTCTAGTTGCCCAACATCTGGGAGGTAGCGATCAGACTATCACAGCGAATTTCCATATCTATGCAGCGAGCGATTCTTCCTCCGGCGTGGACGCCATCATCGATGTGACCCATGTCGGCGTCCTTAATCCTGGGTTTACGTTTCCAATCAGGATAGGAGTCTACGATGAGAATACGGGTGTCCCCCTCACAGATGTGCATGTCTTCATTTGGGCAGGATCCCGGCCGGAACAGGCTCGCCTCATGTGATCAGGCTTCTATGAGTTGATGGTTGTTCCTTACGATACCTTGAGAAGTATCGCCCAGCAATACAATGTTCCATGGAGCGGTTACTTCCTGGAAGTCCACTGTGCGGGTTATCAAAGTTTCTATGAGGATTCAATTGTACCACCGGAAGATTCCCTTGAGATTTTTCGCGATGTCTATCTCACACCTCTGGATGTAGCTGCGGATTTTCAACCAACCTGGTATTACCCGCTCGGGTATCCCGGTGTATGGAAAATAGTACCATCGGAGGATTGGAGCCGTCTTGCCGTGGGTATGGGAAAGCATCCAGATCCATGGGATGTACATACTTATTCGACTGAGGTTCATCTCTTTGATTTAGGGGGAACGTTACTGGTGAGATTTTCTCACAACGGTGATTACCTCTGCTATGAGACAAGTCCCTTCAAACGGAAATCTTCTCTGGGAGCACTCTGAACCTGGCCCAATCCCGGATCCCTATCATCCATATTTAATCTCTGCTATGTGCGTTGCTATCTCCCAGGATGCTTCTTTCATCGTCTCGGGGTATGGAACAGGAAACCCGGGGATTCAACTCTTCCAGGGTAGGGTTACCGGTATAGTGGGGGAAGGGTCCGATATCACAAGACCCCCGTGTACCTACAGTCTGAGTCAGAACTTTACCAATCCGTTCAACCCATCGACGACGATAAGCTTTGCCATCTTCGGCGCAGCCGGCATCAAAGAGCACGTGAGCCTTACCATTTACGACGTGCGCGGCAGACATGTCAGGAGTTTGATCGACTCTGAGCTCGAACCGGGGAATCACCGGATACACTGGGACGGCCGGAACGATCGAAGGGAGGTGGTCTCATCCGGGATCTATCTCTATGCATCATAGATTTCCGCATTCTGCCAGTTCATTTCGACATCGTTGTCCCCCGTGACCGTGCAAACGAGATCATACGGAGGATACACCGCCGGAATCCCGTACTCATCTATACCGGGATTAAGATTCAGCGCTGCACGAGAATCCACCAAGAAACTTTCTTCCAGATTCCTTGTACTCTCTGCTTGATATACCATGAACGAGCTGATGAGAG
>JBHIFB010000209.1:0-3304 GCA_046760905.1 Candidatus Glassiibacteriota bacterium
CCGTAATTGCGAACGCGACCACTAAGTTCCAGAAAAACTGGGGAAACTCCACATAGCTGCTTCCGGTTGACATGCTTCAATACTCATGCTATAATCACATCAGGGCCTTGAATTTAAGGAAAGAATTGCACCTAATCGAAAATTTCTCGGATATCAATTCCAGGCCAGAGGCATGCCGCTCAAAGAGGAGATAATCATGGACGACGCAAACGGAAGGGTTGCGATAATGATCAAGAAGTTAATCATGGTGATAATATTTCCATTTATTCTGTCAGCAGGATCGGTCACATCAGCCTCGGGAGGATCGACTCCGACGGAAACAGTCCGATGGGTTGACCTGGATGGAGACGGAGTGGCGGAAAGCCAATATGCAGCCGCCGATGATGATTGGGACGGTATCATCGATCACACCTCCGGGCCCAGAAGCTCAAAGCTCATGAAAGAGAGCGGTAATAACCCTCTCGGCGAGGCAGATACAAGATTTCCTCTGGAGTTCGAGCAGATGTGGGACTCGGGGGACTATCTCAATAACGTATGGCAGATGGCTGTCTATGACTTCGACGGGGACAACCTGATGGGCATAGTATCAATGGCTATCTCTCCCCAGAGGGAGTTGTACCTGTTCGAGAACTCGGCGGACAATGAATTCGAGCTGATCTGGATGAGCGGGCAGCCAACGCCGACAGGTGCTTTCGTTACAGTCACCGGCGGCGATTCTGATCGCGATGGCCAGGGTGAGATAATAGCAGGGGAGACGAGTCTCTTCAACGAGGTGCTTCTATATGAAGCAGTCGATAACGATAGCTTCGTGCAACGTGATATTGACATCTCTGAGTACGATCCCCTCGGAGGCCCCTCGATGGACAAAGTCCTTGTGGCTGACACAGACGATGATGATGTCTGGGAGATAATTGTTGGCCTGGGGAGTGTTGCAGACGGGAGTATGGTACTCGTTTACGAGCAGACCGGCCCTCCCGGCCAGAATACCTACACAAGGGTGTACGAATATGAGACGGTGAGCTATCTTGTTGACATAGCGATTGGCGACAGTGATAACGATGGTAATCAGGAGATCGTACTGGGATTTGGTGGTTGGGGTGGCTTTCCCATGTATCTGCGAAGGCTCGAGTATAATCCAGAACTGGAGACATATGAGCACAAGATGATGGAACCTGGTGTCACGGGACTTCCGCTCTCACCAACGGTCGAGGATATCGACGGTGATGGATTGAACGAGCTGGTCATGGGGTCATCGGATACCGGAGGTGGCACACTTTACATTTTTGAAGCCACTACAGACGATGAGTATACCTCAGTCTATCAAAGTCCCGTCTTCTTCGACGGGACCGTCCTCACTACAGCTGTGGGTCCGGTGATGGGAAGCCCATATCCGGCTATCGTGGCAGGATCATACGGCGGTGAGCTAAGGCTCTATGGTTTCGATGAAAAGAGCTATCAGTTGCTCCTTGAGGAGCCGATCACATGCAACGGCTCTATAAGGGGACTGTTCCTCGGGCTTGTGGATGGTGACGAGAGACCCGATATCGTCTTCTCCTCTATGGGGGATGATCGGGTTTATGTTTACGAGCAGATAACTCCGCCGGTCGTAAGGATCGATCTTGTTCCCTTCGTGACGACGGTACCCCGTGGGAGCAATCTCGAATTTTCGATTGCTCTCGCAAATAGTACACCCGATACCCAGGCAGTGTGGGGTCTGACCGGTGTAATCTTCCCGGCTGGCGATCCATATCCGGTTATAGGACCTGTGCCGTTAACACTCCAGTCCTTCGAGATGGTTGAGGTATCTCTCAGCCATCCTGTGCCATATAGCGCTCCTCTCGGAATCTATTTGTATATGGCTGCAGTCGGATTGCCTCCATATACGCTTATCGACTGGGATTATTTTGGCTTCGAGGTAGTAGAGTCCCTGCGATGATCCAGCCGCTGGATCATGGAAATTTCCTGTGCGAAGGAAGAGATGCAATCAATCTCATTTCATCATCACCATCTTCCTGACTGCCCTCGATGAGGGAGTCTCCACCACCGAGAAATAAACGCCTGATGGTAACTTCCTGCCGGATTTGTCCCTCCCGTCCCATGCGAAGACGTGCCTCCCCGGACTGATAGCCCCTTCATACAGCACACTCACTACTCGGCCCCGACTGTCATAGATTCGGAGGATTAAATCCTGTTCACTACCGTAAGGAACGATTACCACCAATTCAGTATGAGGGTTGAAGGGATTGGGATTATTCTGCATAAGTTCGATATGTGAGCCCGGTATTTTCTCTGGCTCCTCTTCGATTCCTCCCGTCTTACACTCCGTTCTGTCGAAACCGGCGAGATAAGCCCCCTGGCCACTCCCCCCAATGGTGATTCTTGTTTCCCCGTAAAGCTCATTCCTGCCCCAGTCCCACACCTTTATCCTGTAAGTGCCGCTGGCTAATCCCTTAAGTACAATTGTGAGATCGAAACAACAGTCGCATTCGCATATAGGTAAGGTGTCCCTCTCCTCGATATGGATGATCGTATCTTCCTGCTCGATGAGAAAATCGAGGTGCGGGCAGCAATTGTATTCTGCATCAAAGTGGTAGACAAGCACGGAATCAGCGGAGACCTCTGCAGCTATGCTGTCCGGGTCACATAAGTCCTGGGAAAACAGTATCGAAGGCAAAAGGATCGAGATGACGAATTGTAGGATAAAGCTTTTTCCAGACATTTCGTTCACCTCCCCTGAGAATCAGCAGTAAAGTGCAAGGAGATTCAAGTTCTCCTTTACACTATTATATATTTTAATCGTCCAATTTGTTTCAAACAAGGACCCTCTCTTACGATTCCGTATCCATAAATGACTTCGAGCCATGCAGCAAAGTTGTTGTTTCGCAGATATCTATGCCAAATCAATGCTTCTGGAGCTTAGAGCCCTTGAATTCAACGCTTCGCATTTACCCATCTATGGTCTAGCAGGCGGGTTTATCAGGGCAGCGTCCATTCTGCTCGACAGAACAGGTTGACCGGTCTAAGGCTAACTCGCTCGATTTGCGAACTCGGGGCTAGCGCCCCTCAGACATGCGCAAATCGCCCTTCGGGACGCTTCATTAGCCAAGACCGGTGCCCAACCTTTATCTGACTCGCATCATGGACACTGCCCTGATCTTAAGAATAAGCTCACTCGCTCGTTATTACATTCAGGAGACCGGGTACAATGAAGTCAATTTAATTAATTGCCATATTCACGACGCTCGTTTCGCTAAGACCGGTTCCCAATCCGCCTGACTCACAAAATGAACACTCCCCTGATCCT
>JBHIFB010000210.1:0-3292 GCA_046760905.1 Candidatus Glassiibacteriota bacterium
TGACAGAGCCAGGGGAAGCACCGAATTGCCGACGTCTCCCCCTTCTACTCCCAGAGTAGAATCCTCGACCACGACCAGGTACTGATCAACTGAAACCTCCCCCAGCCTCTGGGTGATCCCCGACGGCCATCCGATAACGAGCGAGTCTATCACCGTGAGAGTGTCGAGACCGAAATAGAGTAAGGGCGAGTCCTGTGATCTCCCATCACCTCCACTCACGTATCCGGTGGAGCGGGTATCGCCAGAATAAACCATTGCCACGGCCCCTATCGTGGACCTGTTGGAAACTGTTCCCAAAAGCAACAGCTTGAGCCAGTGATTCGGAAAATACCCTCCATAGCCCCCATTCTCCCAGAAATCGTTGATCACAAGATCGCAGAGACCATCACCATCTGCATCGAACGGTAGGGCGACATTCCTGGAGCCCTCTCCGGGGGATATTCCCGATAGCTCTGTGAGGTTCTGGAAAGTTCCTGCCGGTCTCTGCACGAAGACAGATGGTGTTGAGGTAACGATATCCGGGTGTCCATCCGCATTTATATCCGCCCAGGAGGCATCAACAGGGAGACCTGTTAGCCCCTTCTCATCTGTAACATCGACAAAGAAACCTGCACCGGTCGAGTTCTCATAGAGGTTGATAGAGGCCCCCGCAAGAAGAAGATCCACATCTCCATCACCATCGTAGTCGCCTACAGCGATGCTGTTCCAGGGAACATGATCTATGCCGGAGGCTTCTATCACATTAACGAATCCGCCTTCCCCGCGATTCTCATACAGGAAATTCTCCACGCCACCCGTTAGAAGAAGATCCTGGTCACCGTCTCCGTCCATGTCGAGGAAGGCGGCGGCTTTGTCGTTCTCATCTTCAGCTATCCCCCATTGCCCTGCCCTGTCCTCGAGGGTGCCATCACCCTGATTCACATACAGCCTATCCATTCCATACTGTGTGGTGATCAGGTCGAGCAGACCATCTCCATCTACATCTCCCCACACACCGCCGGAGGTCAAAACTGTATCAGCCACTCCGGCAAGTTCCGTCACGTTCTCGAACGTGCCGCCACCCATATTGCGGTAAAGTAGGTGAGAGCCATCGATCGTGTATGAACCGATGAAAAGATCCGGGTACCCATCGTTGTCGTAATCCCCCCAACAAGCCCCGCCATCAGTTGCGGGCGCCTCGATGCCGGAACCGCTTGTGATATCCTCGAAAATGAAATCCCCGGTGTTTCGATAAAGGATGGGACCTTTTGAGGTCAGCATGAAGATGTCGATAAGACCATCTGTGTCGAAGTCAGAAAGCGCCTGTGACCAGGCAAGTCCGCACATTTCGCACGGAACCCGGCTGAAATCGGGTACATCGAGCACGGAGAACTCATACGTTGTAATCGGGGCATCCTCGGGATCCCTCAGGGTCTGGAAGGCCGAGTCGACCGCCTGTATATAGTAAGTAACCGTGGACCAGAACGGCTGATCCGGTATGTCGCCTCCGTAAAGGTTTACAAGTTCGTGTTCCATCAGCGATTCCTCGAAAGGGCTACCATCGACGCTGTAGTGAAGCGTCACCCTTGCCAGCGGTACGCTGTCTATTATGTTGGTGTATACCTGGTAGGGACCTAGCGGATCGTTCGTATCATCCAGATCAGTTGTGCCCAGGATCTCGAACACATCGTAGTCGTATTCGAAACCGGATTCATAGAGAGTTTTGACGCTCTGGATCGTCGCAATGAACTCAGTGAATACCGAATCCTCCGGGTCCGGCCTCGGCGGATCACCGTAGAGGTCGATATGGTCGGGATTACCCACAGCATTCTCAAAGACGATCGCAACGCCTGCAATCTGACTCTCCCCCGGTGGCAGGTCGAATGGGCCGATTGAGATCAGGTATCTGATATCTGTGGCAAAGTCCCATTCCCCGCAGGCCTCATCCGTCAGGCACCTCATCATCCTGTAGGCTTCTGTGTCTGACTGGGGGTCGTTCGGAGGCGGACCGGTAAAACGATTCGACATCACCGTGT
This sequence comes from Candidatus Glassiibacteriota bacterium, assembly GCA_046760905.1. Taxonomy (GTDB): domain Bacteria; phylum Gemmatimonadota; class CAZMKB01; order CAZMKB01; family CAZMKB01; genus JBHIFB01. The sequence continues at coordinate 2,016 of JBHIFB010000210.1, forward strand.
AATGAAAATCACCCACAGCATCCACCTCATCCGGTATGTCATCGGCTACTCCGTCCAGGTCATCGTCTATGCCGTTAAAGGGGGATTCGTCCACTAAACCATCGCCGTCGTTATCAAGCCCATCCCACGCATCACCCGGAGGCTGCAGGAAGAAAGTTCCAACAAATCCCGGTGTCCTGTCGAAATTAGACTCAACGAAATTGCTGTCCCAGGCAACAGCGGTGTTTAGCGTAACCAGACCTCTCCCGTAAACTTCAACGGAATCGAGCACTGATGTCATGTCATCAGCAAACGTATCACCTATGTCCATGTCGCTCACAAAGCCTATGTAAGCTTCTTCCAGGGTGTAGGGTCCATCCGGAAGTGAGTCCGACCTGTTGGTGAGCTCGAATAAGAGGAGGATCGTGTTGTAGGCCAATCCCCCGATAAAAGCCATGCTCCGCTGCCTAACCTCTACGCCGCACCTTCCAGCTTCGAAATCGGGTGTTCCACCAATGTCATTGTATATCGTCACGAAATCCTGGAACGAGTATACAATTGGATCTCCTATCGGATCTCTGAACTCATCAGGCCACTCTAATAAATCTTCGAGTACGGTTGAGCTGAACACCCTGGCCAGCGGGTCTGCCGGGTCCTGGCCGACACGGCCCTCCCCGTGTTCTGTACCCCCGTCCAGTGGATTGTACCCGTACACGACCACAGTATCTCTAATACCATCAGCGTCCAGGTCGGCAAGGCCTCCTATCCAGAGACCTGTGCCGAAGATGTAGTTATTCATGGTTTGTCTCGGCCAAAAGCCTAATCCGTTGCCGTTAAAAATATCAAAGCCGATCTGTCCTGTGTTTGATATACCAAGGGAGACACCGTTTGCATCGTGCACCCGTATCATGACATCGGCCGGAGACAGCTTCCCTCCCGTCGCCGCATTGGCAGAACACGGGATAGAGAGAAAGAGTATGGATGATGCGATGGTAATAAGAGCGGAAAAACGAATAGCCCTGGATGATCTCATAAGAAACTCTATCATACGGGAGTAGTAAAGTGATTTATCTAATTATAATGTACCTGTTTGTGATCCTGCGTCAACCTACCATTGGCAAAGAAGGACCAGATTCCTTCTTCGTTGCTGGAGTCGTAGGAGCATTTGGGAAGCTTTCTTAAGATCAGGGCAGTGTCCATGATGCGAGTCAGATAAAGGTTGGGCACCGGTCTTAGCCAATACTATTACAGGGCTCCGAGTCCTTGAGCGAGTCGTGAGAGCATTTGGGTACCCATCC
>JBHIFB010000211.1:0-3280 GCA_046760905.1 Candidatus Glassiibacteriota bacterium
ACATCTTCGGAAGACAACATATACTTTCTCAATCTTGCCAGGGCTCTGAAGAGGGTCATTCCGCATCAGAGGATGTCTCTTCTGTTCATGAGTGAATCGGGTGATGAACTTGCAGGTTACTTTAATGACGAGAGAAGCGGAGATAGAATCAACAAGGAAAGAGTCTCGGTCAGAGATGATACTCCGCACACGAAAGTCGTCCTGACGAGGACCCCCCTACTCATAACAGACATGTCGAGAGACAGTGAGGGGATTCAGGCGGAGCTGGCCGGTGAGGGTTTTTATTCTGCTTTGATATCTCCACTCTTGGTCAGAGACAAAGTGATAGGTACGGTAGGTCTCTTCGATATGCGACCGGGTGCGTTTTCGCCTAAGGATCTCGAGAAGATGAACATGCTCTCAGAACATATAGCGCTGAGTGCTCATACATGCAATCTAACCAGGGAGATAGAGAGAAAAACCCAGCGTTTGAAGCAGATACTTGTTACAAGTAATTCATTTCGACTCCAAGTTTTTCTAGACGACCTTCTGAGAGAGATCGTCTGGTCAGTGAGGTTCTCGACTGGATTCGGCACGGTCGCACTCGGAATGATAGAACGTGATACCGATACGGTTTTCATAAAAGCTCTTGCGAGCGAGAACAAGGAGATCATCAGAAATCTAATAGGATCCGAGGTTTCCTGGGATTCCTTCAACAGATTAATGGACGAGAAGAACAGAGTCGGAAGATCCTATCTCATCTATTCCCGCGAACCCATCCTGCGGCCATCACGTTTGATCGATGACGCTTTTCTGACCGAGGGTGTTCAGGAACAATCTGATACTAATGTAAGGGCATCTTTATTCGTCCCGATCGAGTCGAGGCTTGGAAGAGTCGTCGGTTTCCTTCTCGTAGAAGACCCGCAGGATGGTGTCCGTCCATCCCTCGAGACGATTCAGACTCTCGAAATATTTGCGAATCAGGTTGCAGTCGTGATCGAAAACCAGCGGTTATTTGCCGAAGCCAAGCAGAAGAGTGAGGAGCTCGAGATGCTCAATGAAAAATTGAGATCTTCCAAAGATGATATCGAAGCCGTAGCGAGAAAGCTCGAAGAATCGAATAGAGAGCTTGAGAAGGTTAATGCCGAACTCAGGGAAGCGGACAGATTCAAAGCTGAGTTTCTCCAGAACATTACGCATGAGTTGAAAACCCCGATAGCTCCCATACTCATAAACTCAGACATGCTGCTCTCGAGGAGACTCGGGGGCCTCCAACCAAGACAGGAAGAAGTGCTTCAATCGATAAATCAAAGTGCAAAAAGGCTCAATGATCTGATAATGGACCTGTTGTATCTGTCAAGGATGGAAGATGGGAAACTCGAATTCGCACTGGAACCACTCGACGCGAGGCATTTGATAGATAGCTGCATGAGGGAGATTTTCCCCATCGCCAAAGCGAAGGGGATCTTTCTCAGGGAGTCGATAAGCGATGACCTGGATCACATCTTGGGTGATGAGAGGCATCTCATTCAGCTGCTTACCAACCTCCTGCGGAATGCAGTGAAGTTCACCGAAGAAGGTGGAACTGTGATAGTGGCGGCAAGGAATGTCAGCTCCGATGGCATGAAGATAGAGCTCGAAGTGAACGATACGGGGGTCGGCATACCAGAATCTAAACTGGATAGGATATTTGATAGGTTCTATCAGGTGGACGGATCCGCCACGAGGAAGTTCAAAGGTGCTGGTTTGGGGCTCGCGATAGTGAAGAAGATAGTGGAAGCTCATAATGGTGAAATCGAAATCAAGAGTCAGGTTGGTAAGGGATCATCTTTCAGAGTCAGATTACCAGCTTATAGGGATGGTTCTTCAAGGGTTGAGAAGAGGAATCATTGATCATGGATGAGGAGAAATCAAATTCCGGAAAATGGGACAATCCATACGATGAGTACTATCACCAGGTTGGGGAGTTTCTGCGCCTTCTTTCAGCGCCGGGTTGGGAAGACCCATCACCTGAAATATTGTGCCGGGCTTTCAAAGATATCTACAGAGCGAGCTGGGGCGTGCTGTATTCCATCGATAATAATACGGGTCGCCTGGATCTTCTCGTGGAGCACGAGCTGCCGGAGGAATTGAAATCGCAACCTCAGTGGTCCAGTACAGTTGCCGCGGAGGTGGCAAAAACCGGCCTCGGCATCTGCCTCGATGGAAAAGGGATCGGTTCCGGCCACGTTGCGCAACCCACAGGGTATTCAGTAATCGCAATACCGCTTTTCATACGAGGGATGATCACTGGGGTGCTTATAATGGGCAGACCGTCGGGCATCCCTTTTACCGAGAAGGATATTGAAAATTCTATTTCACTTTCCCCTTTCGCTGCCTTGTTCCTTGCCAACATGTTGATTCTGGAAGCGATTAGATCACAGAAAAATGAGTTGGAAGAGGATCGGGAAAAGCTAATGGAATTGAACACTGAGCTCGAGAGGAACATAAAAAAGCTCAGCAACAGTTCCAAAGAGCTGGAGAAGGCTTTCAGTGAGCTCTCGGCAGCCACGAAAGCAAAAACGGAATTCTTCGAGAATCTGTCACATGAATTGAGAACACCTCTCACGCCGATCCTTGCGAGTTCGGAAGCTCTCCTCGGTAAGACGTTCGGCAACATCACAGATGAGCAGAAGGAAATTATCGAGGTATTATTCATAAGTGCGAAGAAGCTTGAACTGCTGATCGAGGATCTGCTGGAACTTGTAAGGCTTGAGGCAAAACCTCTCAAGCTGGAGAAGGAGTGCCTCGATGTGAGGAATCTGGTCGATGAAACAATCTTTGAGACTTCACCTATCGCCAGGGAAAGGAGAGTACAACTCAAAAACGAGGTTGGTGGTGAGGCTCCACATATCGAAGGCGATAAGAAGAGGTTATCTCAACTCCTCGTGAATCTACTTCACAATGCTATAAAATTCTCCCATGAGAGGGGTGTAGTGCGTGTCCACCTCCAGAGAGACCGAGAGGGTGAGGACATGATTGGCATAAGCGTGAAGGATGAAGGGATAGGGATACCTCAGAAGATGCTGGACAGGATTTTCGAAAGATTCTATCAGGCCCCTGCCACCGGCACCGGAAACGGGCTTGGCTTGGGTCTTGCCATAGTAAAGCGAATAGCAGATGCGCACAGGGGTGAAGTCGTGGTCGATAGTCAGGAAGGAAAGGGTAGTTCGTTCACGGTGTATCTTCCCATATACCGGGGTGAAAACTAAGTGCTGCGTTTCACAAATACGGTGACGTATCTTGGAAGTGAAACGCAGCA
>JBHIFB010000212.1:0-3199 GCA_046760905.1 Candidatus Glassiibacteriota bacterium
ACAGAGACTCGGAATGACACGTGGACATTCCCAACTGGAGGAGACTGACCGCCCTAGAGAGCGACACGCTTCATGTCTTAGGCATAACCCATGCTGAGGCTGAAGAAGCCGAGAATCTCATGAATTGGTATGCTTTAGATTGCCCGATCGAGTCGGGCAATGACAGGAGGGGGGCTCGGGCAATGATACGAAAGAGGAGGGTCATCATCCGGCTCGACCGGATGATCGAGGGCGTTGAAGGGGGGCCCTTTCTGGATTGGCATCCGTCCTCTCCCCCACCGTTATGGGACCAGGCTATAGAGGAGGGCCATCCCTCCCCACTGCTTCTGTCAGATCAGAGTCTACTCCGTCCACATCTTCTCTTTTACCTCTTACGCATAATCTGCCTTGGTCTCCTTTCTGAGAGTCGGTGGGGACATCGAAACCATGAGGACCGGTAAAAATTCTCGTTTTCATATTCTTTCAATGAAAAGTTGTCATTGCACTCGGGCGTTAACGTCCACAGCCGAGCTTTTCCACTCTTCCCCATTTCTGATTCTCCCCAGAGTTCCTCGGTGCGATCACATACCCAAAATGCTATTGATCAGGGCTACCACATCCAGGATATTGATAGTAGTGTCACTATTATAATCTGCCGCCCACCTTTGTGTGACATTGGCTGTTTCCAAGCCCAAGATGATATTGATTATGAAGATAACGTCCTGCATATCGAGCAGACCATCTCCGTTCACATCGCCTTTGTCAGTTCCTATCGCCTCACCATCGATCACAGCACCGATTAGTTCACAATCTGTTACCGCACTGCCGTACTGAGAACGCTTCACAAGCCCCACGCCTCTGGCATACCACTCCGCCCAGGGAGGATCGTCAGAGCTTGGATCGAAATAGAATCTATAGCAGTTGACAAATGCACCAGCAGGAACAAATACGGTGTCTGTGATACTCTGCAGAGTTACGACAATAGGCGAATCTCGATCATCAAAATCCTCAACCTCCCAACTTGATCCAACATCAGCGGTAAAATCGATCCACATCTGCTCAAACTCTCCAACCCTTAAAAAAACCTGGCCCCCGCGGTCTCTACTCATCCACGCTCGCTGATATTCATATCTGTCAAATAGAAAAACCTGTTTATATCTGTAGGAATACTCACCGTGCCTGACCAAGTGTGACCATAACTTTGATTCGTTTAAGACGTTTCGTTCAAAGCCATCACTGCCGTCGCATTCATAGACCCATTGGTCCCCTTCGTGAAGAGGAAAATATTGATAGAGACTATCCATTTGGTTCATCGCAAATCGGGCTGCTTCCCTGATATTTTCATCAGTATCGTGTTTCGCTGGATTGAGAACTGCAAAAACCTCGTTGGGCTTAGACAATAGATCCTCACGGATCTCATTGAATAGTGATTCGTTTTGTTTGTCAATGTAGATCCAAGTTCTATCATAAATATAGAAACGACCTAACACTTCCAAGGCATGTCGCCTGACCCACCAGTCCTGCGTCGATTGAGCAATCTCCAAGAGCTCATCCCCACTGTCAAACACCGTTGCCGGAAAGTATAGCGGAATGTTCCAGGTGTAAATTTTAGGAATATCCCATGAAGGGTCTCTTTCATCTATCAAAGAAACGTTGAATTGAGAATCAACCGTTATATAGTAATAATAGCGGTATATACATCCCGCGGGACAATCTCCCCAGGCGTTTAAGAAAGCAAGATGCCAGGTATCTTTCTTCTTGAAAGCCTCAATATCAGGTCCGTCACAACATATATGATTCGGTCCTGCGTAAATAATGTCATCAATTTGTTCGTAAAGGAGACCTAACCAGCGCATATTCATGGCCTGCTGGAATTCCAGTTTGAATATGTTGCTGGTAACCTTAGCCGCTCCTACGAGATTGTATCTTGCTCCTAATGAATCAACTTCAGTGTTACCAGTAAGCAGTTCACCTTTGAGCCAAGCTGAAGTCCATGAAGCATCAGACTGTAAGAGTATTTCATTACACATATAATCAGGAAAGGCAAAGATACCTCCTACCTCAGGACAATGTGATCGAGCAGTAGCTACGACTGTATCGATTTCGAAGGCCAGAGCTGTATCTAAGAACATGCTTTCCTGAAGCCGAAGGGTGAGTATGATCGCATCCTCGCTTACAAAAGTATCCGTCGGGCATGACCAGGACCGTTCTTTCCCCATCCGGGACCATCTTGTCACAATGTATTGCTCAGCCCCGGTCGAAGAGAAACAACAAGATAGGATGAGCACCGCAGCAATCATCTTAACCTTTTGTCTCGTCATGAAGAAGGCTATCAACTCACTTGCTCTAATCATCTTCCAACCAGACTTCGGATCGTTTCCATATTCCGTCGATCATCGCCCTCGTCCTTTTTCGGAGTCTCCATGATGCCGGGTAGATGCTTCAATTTGGGATGGTTGACGATGAGCCGGAAGCCTGTCCGTCCAATCTCGCCCTGACCGATGTGCCAGTGGCGGTCCACTCGAGAGCCAGAGGCTGTCTTTGAATCGTTCAGGTGTAAGATGCGGAGTCGATCCAGGCCAATCTTCTCATCGAACTCTTTGAGCGTTCGGTCGAGGCCAGCCCTGGTGGCCACATCGTAGCCGGCCTCAAAGCCGTGGGCGGTGTCAAAACAGACGCCCAACCGTTCGGGCTCGGCGACGTTAGCGATGATCTCCTGAATATGATCGAACGTGTAACCGATCTCCGATCCCATGCCGGCCGTGTTCTCTAAGAGAACGAGGAGACCATTTTTGACCCTTTTGAAGGCGGTGTTCAGGGCCCTGATGACACTGCGCACACCCTCCTCTTCCGTTGATTCCATCCGCTTGCCCACATGGGTGACCAGGTATTGGGCCCCCAGGGCCTGGCACCGCTTCAGATCCTCGCACAGGGAATCGAGGGACTTTGAGAAGTGCTCCCCCCTGCAATGGGCCAGATTGGGCAGATAGGGCATGTGAACGATCACCGGATCGATCCCCGCCCCTTCCACATCCTTCCGAAACCTGGCCACATCGTCCTGGTCAAGCGGGCCGTACCTCCAGCCTCTGGGGTTGCGAGAGAAGACCTGAATGGTGTTGCAGCCGAGGGCCGCAGCCCGTCCCACCACTTTTGAAAAGCCGCCGGCAATGGATATGTGAAACCCGAACCACATGGTTTACTCCTTTCTCTTCGATCGTTG
>JBHIFB010000213.1:0-3139 GCA_046760905.1 Candidatus Glassiibacteriota bacterium
GAAAATGGCAGTAGTGAGATGAATATAAATCTTGGAAAACAAAACTACTCCATTCATCCACTCATTGAGAAGGAGGGTACTACATTATTATTCTGGTTTTCTCAGTAAGGGGATGATTGACAATGAGAATTATTTCTTGATAGAAAACATATATCTATTGTAAGAAAGACAAGATAACTCTTCGATGTATAAGGTTCAAGATGCTGCAGCACACATAATAAATCAGAATGGTCAACACTTATCTATAAATCTATCTACATAATCAGTAATACAGCCACAAAAGTAGCAGTAATTAACAACACTCCTGAGTTATTCTTTTAACTTTTCGACTAAACCTAGCAGGGAGGATACGATGAAAAAAGGAATTTATTGTGCAATAGCTTTACTCATGCTTTCTGTGAATTTGTATTCAAGTCAAGATTTACCGCAAGGGATTTACAAGGTACGAGAGTTCCAGGTTAATTCTATCGGAGATACAAACTACCAATATCCCATTGTCGCAACCAATGCGAATGATGATATTTACATTACATGGGCTTATAGAAGTTATGAGATAAACCATGCTAAGTTTAACTCATCGGGTGATCTCCTTATTCCTCAAGAACAGCTTCGTAATGATCTGTATGGCGACTGCTTTTATCCGTATGTTTGTTTTAATGAAAATGACGATTATCTGATTGCTTGGCTGGATGGTAGAAATGATTATCCGGGTCGTGTCTGGGAGATATATGGTGTGTTTTTTTCTGCTAATGATGAAAAACAACTGGATAATTTTTTGATAAGCGAGGCAGTAACCCGAGAATCGATAGCGCTCAGATAAATTCCCCAGGATATGCTCCAATAAATTCCCCCACACCGGATAGAAATAAAAATCCCATTTTACCTCTCGACAAGTAGTGCTTGAAGCAGTAAAATGGGGTTATGCAAACAAACATTAGTAATATAACAGAAAACCTCCTTTTTTTCTACTAAAACTTAAGCCAGGATTCACCTTTGTACCTCGCTGGTACAAAGCGGAAGGTGTGCGATCCCTGGCACTTGCATATTATTTGCTACTTCACTCTTGTCTTCTGGAGCATCCCCGCCTACGCCTCTATCTCAAGCGTTGCTGTCATTGTGGTATCTATTTTCTCACACATCCGAGGAATGCCGGGCGGAGTGATTTACGTTGTCCCTTCGGATGCCGGGAGGCCCATAAAAGGAAGGAATCCACGAGACGAAGTGTTGCGTACTATCAAACACCTGAGGGTAAATTCAAGAAGAAGCTTCTCAACAATCGGCGAGGACGTGGAATCAGAACAGATGAGAGACCACAAGAGAGGGAAGAGTCTTTTGAAACGGATATATCTGTGATGGAAATGCTCTCTTACCTTCAAACAGTGGCGAGTCTATTAGAAGGGCGTAGTGTGTCAGTCGAAGAGATCCTGGAAGTACTAAAAAGGAAAATGAGACAACACAGCATGTTCATATGGGGTAAGAGGGTGTATATTGATCCATATTACGAAGAGGACCCACCATGAGGTGCTACAGATGACACGAACGGTGGAACTTTCCCGTTTGGACTTACGATACGAGGGGTATCGTCTCAGAGACAGGCGGTCTGAGACCAAACTGCTTGGTTCTATTGCGTCAGATGGCATCCGGCATCCGCTCGAGGGTGTGGATGTGGATGAGAGGCATGTATTATTGAATGGATTTAAGCGGTATCGGTGTGCCAGGAAACTGGGTATTCAGATAGTCCCGTATATGTCTCTGGGAGCCGATATTGCCTGTGGTATCATAGAGCTTTTGCGGATAGCCAACATGAGGAGTCTGACCATCCTGGAGCAGGCCCTGATGATTGACGAGTTGAAGAGGAAGTACAACATGACGGTGAGAGAGATCGCGGATGATCTGGGGCGAAGTTCTGCCTGGGTCAGTGTACGGATGGGAATGATTGGCGAGATGAGCCCCTATGTAAGAGAACAGGTATTTAGTGGATCTTTTCCTGTGTATTCGTACATGTACACTTTGCGGCAGTTTATGCGCCTAAAGGATGTAAGGAGGAAGGATGTAGATGAATTTGTCTCGTTGGTGAGTCCTCATAAACTGAGCACCCGTGATATTGAGAAGCTGGCGAACGGATATTTCCGTGGATCAGAAGAGTTCCGGCGGCAGTTGAGGAACGGAGATATAAGCTGGGGTCTGGAGGCGCTTAGTAGAGAACCGTTACCGCCAGATGGCTGTAACACGGCGGAATACGGAATGTTAAAGGACCTGGAGATCACACAAAAGTATATGCAGCGTCTGGTGAACAACCGCAATAACCATCGGTTTAAAACCCATGCTTTTTATGCCCAGGCCAACCTGTTGGCAGGCGGCATCATGGGGATTTTGCCACTGTTTACCCGAGTCATGAAGGAGATATATGATCGATCAGGAAAAGAGAAAGGCGATCTTCCTGTTGCACGAGGAAGGAGTGAGTCTGCGCAAGATCAGTCGTGATTACGGCGTGAGCCGAAAGACTGTGCGTGAGATCATCCGGCAGAAGGGAGGCTGTCCGGACAGAGTGCGCAAGGATAAAATACATCTTGACCCGGACAAACTCGAAGAGCTTTACCACAAGTGTGATGGTTACGTGCAGCGAGTGCATGAAAAGCTTGTGGAAGAGGAAGGGACTGAAATTGGATATTCCACGCTGACGCGGCTCGTGCGTGAACTGGATATCGCTGGCCGCAGGCCAGAACGCTGCGCCCGCGTACCGGATGAAGCCGGCAAGGAGATGCAGCATGATACGACGGTGTATCATCTTTCTCTTGGTGGTCACAGGCTCCGTGTGGTTGCCAGTATATTGTACTACCGCTATTCCAAACAGCGGTATCTTAAATTTTACCGTTCCTTCAACCGTTTCAGAATGAAATGTTTTCTGCACGAAGCCCTGAGCTATTACGGTTACAGTGCTCGCGAATGTATCATCGATAACACCAATCTGGCGCGTTTGCGTGGTAGCGGAAAAAACGCAGTGATCTCACCGGAAATGGAAGCTTTTGCCCGTCAGTACGGGTTCAGATTTATCTGTCATGAAGTCGGACATTCAGACCGTAAGGCAGGAAATGAAAGAAGCTTTTATACGGTCGAGACTAATTTTTTCCCTGGTCGA
>JBHIFB010000214.1:0-3125 GCA_046760905.1 Candidatus Glassiibacteriota bacterium
CCGGCTGCAAGTGACCCGGCCGTGGGCGGAATCGAATCCATGACGAACACTGTAGATATCGGGTCATCGACTTCCCAGACGGGAAGCGATGCCGTTTTTTCATTTCTGGTTCCCGGTAGGAGCGGTATTGCAGCTATTAGCCATATGAGTCCAACAATCAATGACGCCCCGGCCGCACACTTTGCGATTCTCCTGTAGAGCATTCCGCCGCCTAAAAGCGCCATCACCGCCACCAGCCAGCCCACCGCCACTGATGATGCCGCCTGCTGGCAGGGATAAGACAACCGCTTCGGATTTGTACCGGATCTGAGCAGGACCCAGAGAAATGCACAGAAACCGACTAACCAGTACAAACAGCGGCGGGTTTTGAGGAGCTTCTCCCTCGAAATCATGATCCACCTCTTTCGGTTGTCCAAACGAATTCCCTGTGACTCTTAGAACTCAGAAACATTTAAATGTACGCTACCCCTTTAATCCGGAAAGGAGAGATGCGTAACGATAATAATCAACTGAAATCTTTCCAGTAGCCGGTCAAAATCCTCTCTAAAAAATCAAGACCTCTTTCATAGTAATTGTACGAGGTATTAGATGGAAATGTTCTGGAATCCCCAACCGATCCCGGAGCTCAGACTGGAATGATCCTATTGACCCTCCACGACATAATATGCATAATTGAAGAAAGTAAAAAGCAAATAAACTGGAATATCTCACACGGGAACAGGTTATGATGGATTATGGGAAGATAGACGAAGGGATACTCTCACGCTTAAGCGAGATCGTTGGCGAGGGGAACCTCCTTGTCGCCGATAAAATCAGTGAAGATTATTCCCACGACGAATTCTCCCTGCATGAGATACGGAAAATGCCGGCCGTTGTGGTTAAGCCTGAGAGCACTCAAGCCGTCTCAGGAATTTTGTGCTTTGCCGATGAGCAGAGGATCCCCGTCACTCCCAGAGGTGGCGGCACAGGGCTTTGCGGGGGCTGCGTTCCGGTTTTCGGCGGAATCCTGCTCTCACTCGAGCGTATGAACGCTATAGAAGAGGTCGATTCAGAGAACATGACCATCACCTGCCAGGCAGGGGTTAGGCTAACTGATCTATACGCCGAATCTGAGAAATCCGGTCTCTTCTTCCCTCCCCACCCCGGTGATGAGAGTGCCATGGTCGGTGGGCTGATTGCAACGAATGCCGGCGGTGCGAGGGCGGTGAAATACGGTGTTGTGAGGAGCTTTGTCAGGGAAGTAGAAGTCGTTCTTGCAGGAGGCGATGTTGTGAGAACAGGCGGAAAGATGCTCAAGAATTCTTCCGGTTACAGCCTACTTCACCTGCTGATCGGTTCTGAGGGCACCCTCGGCGTCATCACGAAGGCGACCATCTCCCTCATGGCACCGCCAGGTGTGACTCAAACTCTCATCGCACCATTTCGATCCGCCCGGGAAGCTCTGGGGGCTGTGCCGCATGTCATGAACCGGGGCATCATTCCAATGGCACTCGAACTGCTCGAGAGGAAAGCGATCACCGTACTCGAGAAGAACCTCAACCTCAGCTGGCCCTGCAAAGAGGGTGATTTTTTCCTGATGGCCATCAATGATGGGCTGAATGAGAGCGAGATAGACAGAAAAGCAGGAAGCATAGCGGAGATCTGCAGTGAGCATGGCGCACTGGACATCCTGGTTGCGGACTCTTCCGCAAAGCAGAGGGAAGTGCTCCACATGAGGAGCATGATGTATGAGTCGATCAAACCATATACAGTGGAGACCCTGGACATATCACTCCCGAGGAGTGAGATGGCCGGTCATGTCGAAAGGGTCACCCAACTCTCAGAGGAATACGACATGTGGATATCCACTTACGGGCACGCTGCAGACGGTAACTTGCACTCTCACATAACCGGCGCCAGGTTCGAGAGCGGTTCTCCGGTCATGCTCGATGAGAATGTATGGAGAACGAAATACCCGGAACTGAGGGATGCAATCCACGATGATGCACGCAGGAGGGGAGGTGCCATCTCGGGAGAGCACGGCATAGGACTCGTTAAGAAAAACTACCTGTCATCATTTCTCGGGGAAAGACAGATCGAGCTCATGAGAGGTATTAAAAGCACATTCGACCCGCATTCAATCATGAACCCGGGCAAGATATTCGATTGAGAATGCATACTCCTTACCCGTCTGTGACTTTTCTGCCCTCACCGTAGACGAGGAGCCTGTATGTCTTCTCTATCCTGTCCCAGTTCTCTTCACGGTCTAGAGACCAGAACCTTCCGATGACATCAACTACTTTCCCTAACCTCATGCGCTTACATTCCTCCTCGACATCGGATATGTATCTGGCTCCACTCTCGGGCCTCTCACCCCTCCTGCCAAGCATCGAGTGAATGTAGAGATTCTCAACACCCTCCCGCTTCGCAAGATTCATGAGCGCAACGAGATGATCCAGCGAACCGTGTGATGAGTAAAAGGAAACGATACCCAATAGATGCAGATTCTTCCCCTCATCCCGTGCCCCCCTCATCGCCCAGAGAAAGGCTTCATTTTCGAAAAAGGAACCATCGGAAATCGATTTGTCGATTCGCAGACGGTCGGAGAATATGGTCCTCCCTGCACCCAGATGCAGGTGGCCCGCCTCTGAATTGCCCACCGTTTGTTCAGGCATGCCCACGGCTGTGCCCGAGGCCTCGAGGAGGGCTACGTCATTTGTCGACATCAACTCGTCCATGACAGGTGTGCTGGCACTCTTGATGAGGTTGCCATCCGATTCCTCCCTGTGACCCCATCCATCGACGATCATAAAAAGCAGCCTCCTTTTTATGCCGCTTGCAGGGGCTTTCACAAGAAGCGGCTCTCCTGCCATTGCATCAGGCTTGGGCAATCCCAGAAGGAGGAGTGCTGTCGGAGCTACATCTACCAGTGAGCCCACCTTCTTCAAGCGATAGGCCTCGCCTTCATCGGGCCCCACGACCAAAAAGGGCACCCTGCTGTCGGTGTGACCCGTATCGATGGCCCCATCCGGATATCTCCACTTCTCCACCGTTCCATGATCCGCTGTCACTATGCTAACTACCGAATGGGCCCTGGCGGCTTCCAGCACCTTGCCCTGCTGTTGCAGTTCCATTAGCCGCTCCTC
>JBHIFB010000215.1:0-3089 GCA_046760905.1 Candidatus Glassiibacteriota bacterium
TTCCTGCTCGACCAGGATGGGTACCCAAATGCTCTCACGACTCGCTCAAGGACTCTAAGTTACAGGAAAAATGGGGAAAGTCCTCATGCTTGACCGGTTCTCTTTAAAACCTAAATTCTATTACTGCAAAAAGTCGACGAAATAGCCAGGAAGAGGTCCGATCCCATGGAGAGAAGAGGAAGACTCCCCTCGTGGTTTAAGGTGAGAGCACCAGGTGGGGAGACTTACAGGGAAGTCAAAGGCTTGATCGGTGAGCTCAGACTCCACACCGTGTGTCAGAGCGCCCTGTGTCCGAATATCGGTTCCTGCTGGGAAAGAAGGACGGCCACATTCATGATACTCGGCGACACCTGTACCCGCGCCTGCAGGTTCTGCGGGGTGCCTACGGGGAAACCGAAGGGATTGGACAGCACCGAGCCCGAACGTATTGCATCCGCAGTGGCAAGGATGAAGCTGAGGTATGCGGTCATCACCTCGGTCACGCGCGATGATCTCTCAGACGGTGGGGCTGGCACTTTCGCATCGACGATAAGGCATATCAGGAAGGATGCTCCAGGCTGTAAGGTGGAGGTCCTTGTTCCAGATTTCAGGGGAAGCCGTGAATCCCTGGATATCGTTTTGAGGGCAGGCCCAGACGTCCTTGCGCATAATGTGGAAACCGTTCCAAGGCTCTATGGGAGGGTGAGACCGGGAGCTGACTTCGGAAGGTCTCTCGCCTTACTTGAGCGTGCGAAACTAACCCACCCCTCGATACTGGCCAAATCCGGCATCATGGTCGGCCTGGGTGAAAGCCTAAAGGAGATCATCGATACCATGGAAAATATTGTAAAAGCAGGGGTCGATCTTTTTACCATAGGACAGTATCTGAGGCCCAACAAAAAGTCTCTCCCAATCGAGAGGTTCGTAACACCGAAAGAGTTCGAGGAGCTGCGACAGATTGCCCTCTCGCTAGGATTCAAAGGTGTTTCATCGGGACCGCTTGTGAGAAGTTCCTACCTTGCCGAAGAGCAGGCGAGTGAGCATCTCGCCAGCCTCATGTGAATAGTTTCTCGAGCGATTCCTCATCCGGCCGTGGTGTGAGATAGCTGACGATCACTAGTGCAGCGACTGAGATGACCAGGGAAGGGTAGATGAGCGGAATGCCCCAGGGATCACCGTCGGGCACCTGTTGGGGAGGCAGGATATAGGTGAGAGCCTTCAACGTGATGCATACGATCGATCCGGATACGATGGAGGCGAGGCCGCCGGCCTTTGTTGCCCTCTTCCAGGAAAGTGCCGCGATCAGTGCCGGGGTGATAGCGACCCCGTATATCGTGTAGGCGAAGTAACTCATCTCGAGGACGGATCTCAGGTTCATTGCAAGAATGAAAGCCAGAGCCCCCAGCAACACCACCATCACCTTCTGCAGGGCGACCATTTTGCTCTGCGGTGCTTTTGGGTTGATGAACCGCTGGTAGATGTCGCGCATTATGTTGGTCGTCGGTGACAGAAGATAGTTCATCCCGGTCGATATCACCACCGCACATGCAGCTCCGAGCAGAAGAACCCCGACAAGAGGAGGAACGGAGAACCTGGCTGCCATTATCACGAGCTTCCCGCCCGATTTTGGTATAGAGAGATCTATCTTGTCATAGAATATGCTGTAGGCAAAGACCGCTATTGCCACCACGACGACTTCCACAATTATCGTTCCGATGATCCAGAGTACGACCGCATTCTTCGCCTCTCTCGGACTCTTTGCGCTGTAGAACTTCTGGTACATGCTCTGTACTCCCATGAGCAGGAGCATTGTGGCGAGGAAGTAGCCACCGGCCTTTAGGGCCGGGTGTCTTCCAAACTCATCGCTTATAACGGTGAAGTGTGACTGCGGCAGGATCTGATGGGCTCCTTCAAACCCTCCGGCTTTCAGATAGACGAAAGGCAGGCTGACGACACAGGCGAGCAGGATGATGATGCCGTTGGGGAGGTCGGTGTAGGCAACCGCAACCATTCCCGCTGCGGCGGTGAAAGTGATGACGAATACAGCAGCGATGATGATCCCGACGCTGTCTGAGATTGCGCCATCGGTGGCCACGTTCAGGATGAAACCGCCGGCAACGAACTGGTAGCTCACGATGGCTACAAACGAGATGATGAGGGCTACAGCTCCCCACACCCTTGCGGCGGGGCCGTATCTCACCTCGAGGATATCGCCGATCGTGTACTGGCCGAAGGTCCGTATCTTACTTGCAAGGAAGTAGATGAAGACGATGCCGAGCCAAGCGCCCGCCGGCAACCATAGGCTCGAGAAGCCGGCCTGGGCTGCATATTCTGCACCCGCGATGAAGGTACCCGACCCTATCCAGGTGCATATCAGTGTGAATACCATGACGGTGAGCGAAAGCTGTCTTCCAGCAACCATGAAATCGTCCTGGCTCTTGACCTTCTTTGAGCGGTAGAAGTTAAACCCCATGAGCACAAGGAGATATGCTAGAATTATATAGAGATAGAATGACATGGTCACCTCCGGGAGAGTAGGGTCGGTTCACATCGGATACTGAAGATATAAGTAAGGTTTTCTTTGCGCAATAGAGAAATGAGAAGTGGACTGCTGAATATCCGGGTGGCCGTCGCAAACAATGCAAACAGTCGCAATTGAAGCTATCGGTAAACCCACGTAGTTCGATGAGATCTGGATATAAGGTGGGTTAGCATCGTGCTGATTAATGTAGTAGTCGTTCCAGCTCCCTACCCAGATCTCGTGCCTCGAGGCATCATATCCGATCCCCCTCTGCGTCAAACCGTAGTTCACGCTGTAGTACGTACCGGAGACGATCGAGCAGGTCACGGGATCGATCTGGAATATACCGTCACCCCCGCTTGGGACGTCGATAAAAGTACCTCTACTCGACGAAATTACAATAGATTATATCGTATCTCAGGACACATTTGCGGGAATCGGGTTAGTGAAATGCGATCCTTTCGTGCTTTGTCCCATCAACCACCAGAAGATCGAAAACCTCAGAATCCCAGATCGCCTCCCCGTAGATGCCGACTCGTCCTTTAACAGTATATAAGCCCTCTTCAACAAAATCTGGGATAAGTACCTC
>JBHIFB010000216.1:0-3089 GCA_046760905.1 Candidatus Glassiibacteriota bacterium
TTCGAGGCATTGGAGTTGATGCCGGCAGGAGATGAAGGGAGCTTCTACCAGGAATTCACCTTCATCAGCGACGCGGTTGTGGGCAGTTCGAATTTCCTGAAGGTGATTTGCAAGGATGAGATTATCGAGGTGACATCCGGGGAGAAATTCGCCCCCCTGAGCTCAAGTGCGAATGCGACTGTTCAGGGAGAGGTCGTTTTTGCAGGATACGGCCTGAGAAATGAAGAGAGGGGTTATGATGACTTCGGACAAATTGAATTGGGAGGCAGAATCGCAATGGTGCTGGATGATGTTCCTCCACACCTCGAGGGGGCCGAGGCGGCAAGCGGGAAGTTCCTTTTGAGGAAGAAGGCAATGCTCGCCAGGGAGTCAGGGGCGGAAGGCCTCCTGCTTGTACGCGGTAAAGACAAAGAAGCTACGCTGGGAAGAATGAAATATGACCAAATCCCAGGGGATGTGGGGATAGCATATGCTGAGGTCACATGGGATCTCGCAGAGCAGCTTCTGGATTGCAGTGGGATCTCCCTCGATTCGATCGCAGAGCATATGGAAAAGTCACAAATGCCCAGCTCCTTCATTCTCAGGGATGTGACTGTGGAACTCAGGACGGAAGTGATAAAGAAGAGAGCAGTCGGAAGGAACGTAGTTGCGATACTCCGCGGAAGTGATCCCATTCTCAAGGATCAGCATATTGTCATCGGTGCACACTATGACCATATCGGAATGGAATCCATGGAAGATGGGAGCCGAATCATTTACAACGGCGCCGATGATAACGCATCGGGAGTTGTCGGCCTTCTTGAATTGGCCGCCGCATTGTCCGGAACTCGTCCCGAAAGGAGCATCGTCTTCGCCGCCTTCGATGCCGAAGAACTCGGTGCACTCGGCTCAATGCACTTCACGAAGAACCCGCCTGTTCCCCATGAGCAATTGGTAGCTATGGTCAACATGGACATGATCGGGAGGATGCAGGACAACACGCTAATCGTGAGCGGTTACGACACCTCACCTTTGTGGGAAGGGCTTCTCGATGAAGCCAATGAGGGAATAGGTCTCAATCTGAAAAAAAGCGCAGGCGGATTCGGCGGAAGCGATCATACATCCTTCTATAAGGATGGGATCCCGGTCCTTTTCTTCTTCACCGGTGCACACGATGATTACAACACCCCACGCGATGACTGGGAAAGGATCAACACTGATGGTGAGGCTGTCATCCTCGCCTACATCGAAAGGGTAGTAGAGGGTATCGCCCATGCTGGTGAACCTCCGCCATTCAAGAAGTCGGAGGTGAAGACGAGCGGCAGAGAGCGAAGTGGTCTGTCCGTGTACATGGGCACGGTCCCTGATTTCGCTTACGAGGGAGAGGGATTTGCCATAATAGGGACGAAGGAGGGTAGTCCGGCGGAAAGGGCGGGGCTTAGAAAGGGAGACATAATAGTGTTAATGGACGGGAAAGCGGTGAGGAATATCTATGACTTCATGGGAGTCCTCAGCGAGCACAGGCCCGGGGATACAATCAGCGTCACCGTGACGAGGGGAAAGAGGAAGGCATCCATGGAAGTAACGCTTGAGAGTAAGAAGTGATGGAAACCGCTTTCCCGAATATACATCAGCTCAGTTGCGTGTCGACTGACACTCACCAGCCTGCTCTAGAACCAAGCCCAGTGCTCGGATCGACCGAGAAATTTGTCAAATAATAATTCCTGCCGGATATTGGAATTTTTAATTGGGGCAGGAAGTTAATGCGTGGATTTAGAGAAGTGGATTTATATGGATACCTAGCGCCTGGATCTCTCTTTCAGGTTACGAAAGAATTGAGAAAACGAACGAATCCCCTGTGCGTGGCGACCGAACTCACGCATCTTAGCAGGCATGAAAGAGAACAGCAAAGGGAGCGGACGCATCGGGAAGAAATAGATGTCATAGTATGCCTTTTTCTCCATAGCCCAGTTCCGCATCCATGCCCCTTCTGACAGGCAGTTGATCTCATCTATCTCACCTGTTTCGAAGGCGCGCTCGATCATTTTTTCAAAGAGAATGCTGCCTGGCGAAAACTGTGCATATGTCTCGTCGTATCCTATCTTGAAGATGATCAGCGAACGGTTAACCTTGATAGCGAGTTGGCCTGCTATAGCCCTTCCCTGGGCATGTAGGAAATGCCACTCGAGCCATCCGATCTCTGCGAGCTTCCGTGTCAAAGCTGTGAAAAAGGAGACAGCAGAAGGCTTACAGGCAATGGCGCTTCCTCTCCTTCCCTTCCACCCCGAGGCCTCGATTTCAATGAACTTCTTGAGGTGCTCATGTGCATTCAGGCCGTTTGTGTGAAAGGAAACACTCGTGTTTCCCAACCTCTGGAATTTGCGCCCCAGGCGGCGGAGGTTTCTCCTGAATCGAGCTTGGAGACGAGCATGGTAATCCTCGAAGGAACCAACAACCGGGATATAAGAGCCGAAGCCGCTTAAATCACTTAAAACGAGGGTATGTTTCATCCTCTCTCCTTCCATCGATAGCGTTGGAGAGGACTCCGGCAATCGCTTGAATTCCATTACGCACCTCGACGGGTAGATCCGGTCAAGAATCCGGCAGAACAGTGAGATCAGTTTTTTCTCTCTTCCCGCCTTTGCAAGAACATCGACTCCAAAAGTGTCCTCGTTGTGAGGCACCCGTAAACAGGGCTCCTTCAACCCGAGTATTGAACGTGGTGTCTTTACAACTGGAAGAACCCCGATGAGCTTATCATTCTCGTAAGCGAAAAGGCAAAGCCATGTTTCTCCGGGCTCTATCTGGTATTCGAAATAGGAGCTTACCCAGGCATGTGAGGGCATCGGAAGTTTCTGGGGAGATGCGAGGGCGAGATTATTCCATGCCTCCGCGTGCCGCTCAAGTTCTTCAAGACTCTCAACAACCTCGACGTGTAGTTTATTGCTACTCACCAGGCTGTTCCTTGAATTCGAATGTCGGGCGCGTGTTTGTGTAAGTATAATATACTATTAACGAATCTGTCAATAGATAGCTGGATAGAGGACTTCCCCCATTTTTCCTGGAACTTAGTGGTCGCGTTCGCAATTACGGTAACATATTATCACTCT
>JBHIFB010000217.1:0-2999 GCA_046760905.1 Candidatus Glassiibacteriota bacterium
TATGGCGAACCGGGTAAGGTGTTGGGAGAGTTGTGGGATCATCAGCAATACCTTCATGTTCCCATGGCCGTCCATTATTATCGTTACAGCATCAGCGAGTTTGATGATAACTACCCCGAGTTTTTACCAGCCAAATCGGGTTTCATACAGGGTGTGCGCGATATGCAACAATTAGGTGCTCATGTGGTGCCCTACACTCAGGGTTCGATCTGGGATATGGACACAGAGAGCTGGCGCCGGGAGGGTGGTGAGGAGGCGGCTGCCAAAGACGAAGATGGCGGACTCTATGAATGGTCCATTCGTGAGAATACCTTCGCATGGATGTGTCCCTTTGCAAGAACATGGCAGGAGAAAGTATTCGATTTCACTCGAAAGCTGGTCTGGGACTATGGCGTTGACGGCGTGTATCTCGATGTACTTTCTGCAGGTGGTGTAAGGCCTTGTTACGATGCCTCGCATGGGCATACGATTCACGGCGGTACATACTGGGGACAGGGAAACAGGCAGTTGATAGAATCTCTTCGTCAGCGAATAAGAGCAGAAAAGCCCGGAGCCATTTTTACCGCGGAAGAGATTTGTGAGATATATCTGGATAAGCTCGATGCATTTCTAACCCTGGATGTAACTCGAGGGAAATACCGTCCGCCTCTTGAGTTTCTTCCACTGTTCACAGCCGTTTACCATGATTATGCGATTCAGTATGGGAGTGATTGCGCTCTCAGCATGGACACAGATTTATTCTGTGCATTGCTTGCGGAACACTTTATCTCGGGCTCAATGTTGACACTTTCTGAACAGAAGCCACCCGAGATCAATGACAAACCTGAATCAGCCGCATATCTGCGCGAGCTTGCCAGATGCTATGACAGTGTGGGACGAAAGTTTCTCTTATATGGGCAGTGGCAGCATGCACCAACAATGAGTGTGCCCGGTAGAATGATACATTATGTCGGCAAGAAAAGCGTGGATATGGAAATGCCTGTTGTAAAGCATTCCCTATGGCTATCACCTGATGGCTCCCTCGGTTTGGTATTGACAAATTGGACAGGACAGTCACAAAGGGTGAACTTCGCGTTCGCACCCACAGATTATGGAATGCAGGGGGAATTATATTGGCATCGGCTCTGGCCCTATGAGCATGAAAAATCGCGTAGCATTGGTGAGGAAGTGAATTTCGACATTGAATTACCTCCACGCTCTGTCCGGTTATACGAATTGTCAAGTAATCCATATGTCACAGAGCCTGCCTGTAACTACGCTGAGCAACAACGATTTATCTTCTTGAAAAGAAATAGAGAGGGCCGGTTTGAGAAGTTCCACGTCGAACCCGGTACTATCTGGTATGGGAAAGATACCGAGCTGGTCATTGAGTCCGATGGAGAGCTGTCGGTCAGAACATTGAAAAGATGTGGTAATTACGTACTGTTGAAGCGTCATCCCTCGAGGTTAGAGAAACCTGTCCGAATGGAAATAAATTCGTTTGGTAATGAGAGTCTGTCCATTGCAATTAAAGCTCCGGAGAGGATCATATTAGAGAATGTGGAAGATTATCAAGTCGTCGCAAGAACTGCGGCAGGAGATCTGAGAGTCATTCGCCAAAACAGTGGTGTGGTGATTAGTCCCAATCGAACCGCGGTGACAATCTGGCTCACAAAGATAGATGGCAGCGACGATAGCACAGCCGCCCAGTTAGGTGCATCGTTGAGTATTGAGACAGAACCGTGTGCTCGAGCTGTTCCATATGATCCGCTGCCACTCGAACTGAAACTTAAATGCACAAGCCACAAATCTTTGACATGGGAGAATCCCAGGGTGGAGATATTAGGAAATCTCCACCGGAAGATGGTCAAACTCGATCAGAAGGAAATTCAGCAGAGTGGGAGCATAGGCGGTTTCAGCAAGAGTCTTTCTCTGGGTAAGTATCATCTTCTTGTTTTCGATCGTGATTTATCCGAGCATGCCATAACCTTGAGGGCCAGCGTTACATTGATACATCAGGACCGGAAAGAAAATCTTGTTGATGAACTCACTATTCCTGTGGACATGCCTTTGCTTGTTGATCTCCTTCAGCGTAAAGGAGTCGTGGCCGCTGGAAAAGCAATTGAAATTGAACTGAAAATCCGCAATGTAACAAGAAAGCCTCTAAACACTACAATTTCGCTTGAACAGCCTAAAGCCTGGCGGGTGGAACCGGCATCAGTCCTTCAGTCAACCATTCCAGCCGCCGGGAATCAACCAGGGTATGAAACTGTCCGGTTCATACTGAAAGCGCCAGTGTACGCGGAGGCAGGTTTGGTGTCTGTGCCTCTTCGCATCATATACAACGATCACGATAAAGCTGCTGTTATGAATACTTTTGTCTGTAATGTGATCCCTTCCCTGCATCCCCTATTTGACAACCCCGAACCATTTGAAGTTGTCGAAACTGCCTTGCGTATGCGTGGTGATGGGCGAGCGCTTCTTTACCTGCTCACCGGAGAAACAGCGGAAATCACGATTAGTAATAAGCAGGTGGCGACGTATACCGATGAGACTCACTACTCGGTGAAGGATCCAAACTCCCGCCAGATTGAACAGGGGAGAGTGAATCTGAATCAAGCGAAGAAGGTAATAATCCGAGCTGAAAAGACAGGAACGTATCTCATCGAGTGGAGCACGGGCTCAGGGTCCAGCACAATTGAGACATCGAGCCCTTTTCTAGTAATGGAGGCTTCATCGGAAAAAGCTCTCTCCCTGATCCGTCAAAATGTTACTCTGTACTTCTATGTCCCGAAGTTGGCAAAGAGCTTCTCTTTGATACTCCGAAGCGGTGGGAAGAAGGAACCTGTAAATGTAAAAGTGATTGATAACACTGGACGTGCGATAGTGGAAGGGCAAGTTAAAGGGGCAGAAGTGCGCCGCTTCGATATAACTCCGGCTCCCGGCACCCGTGGTGAGGTTTGGCAGATGAATGTGAGACCGAAGGAAGACGTCTCATTATATATGGAAGGGGATGTTCC
>JBHIFB010000218.1:0-2967 GCA_046760905.1 Candidatus Glassiibacteriota bacterium
CTTCACTTGCTTCGCTACATCTGCTCTGTGGCATACCAGCTGCCTACGGGTCCGCTCGGTCCCCCTTCATATGCTACTTGCACACGGCATTCCTCGAAACGATCCAGGAGCTTCCTCACTACCTCATACCGGCTCGGCATGCCTCCATGAAATACTTCCTCTCCACCCGCGATAGCCGTCACGTGAAAACTCTACTTGTGAACATCAATCCCCACATGCACCTCTTTCTCACTTGCTAAAACCTCTCGAAACTAGTAAACTTTACTCATGGCGAGCCTCCTCTTAGGTT
This sequence comes from Candidatus Glassiibacteriota bacterium, assembly GCA_046760905.1. Classification (GTDB taxonomy): domain Bacteria; phylum Gemmatimonadota; class CAZMKB01; order CAZMKB01; family CAZMKB01; genus JBHIFB01. The sequence continues at coordinate 290 of JBHIFB010000218.1, forward strand.
AAGGTTTCCATAATGAGTATATCTCATCTCTCGGAGGCTCGCAATATAACATAGTATCTACACATAATGAAGAGAAAACTGCTTTTGAATTGCTCAGTGGCAGCCGGCGTGATGCTTGCTCTGGCCACGACCTTGGCTCTCTGCTCTGACAGGGATACCCTCTCATTAACGGTATTGAGTGACGGTGAGATCGGTACAGGAAGTATGTCCTGGGAGGCACTGGGACCTCCGGGGGGGAGTGTGCCGCAGATTGTCTATCATCCGACCGTGAGCGGCTTAGTATACCTGGAGAGAGGAGGCTTATGGATCAGTCTGAACGGAGGACGGAGGTGGTACCCGATCCCCGGCATAAATGATATAAGGGGCCGAATACTGATCGATCCATTCCGTCCGAACGTTCTCCTTGTGGGGACGTCGGACAGTTGGTATGAGCACTATCTCAAGCGGAGTTCCGATTATGGGCTGACCTGGGAAACGGTCCTCGAGGTGTGTGTGGATGGAGATGTGTTCGACCCGACCCAGCCGGGACTCGTATACATGTGCACCCCGGGCTTGCCCGACATGAATCAGACCGCACACTTCTACCGCAGCACGGACCACGGCAAGACCTGGACAGTGACATATAGCGCCGGAAGCGGCGACGGGCGGGGTTTCATCTATTATTGGTCCATCCTTCGTCCCAGCCCGATCGACGGAAGCATTATGGCTCGCACGGGATGGTCAGACGGCATCGGAGGGACATGGGTCCGCGTGTGTCGCAGCACGGACCAGGGAGCGACCTGGTTATACGACGACACAGGCCTCCCGGATTTCGGTTACACCACCACAGATATGGAGTACGTCTTTCCGAACGTGCTCGCGGCATGCACGGTCGAAGGATTCTATGTTCACCTGCACGGAGGGGACAGGTGGCACCCAGTGCCGAACGAGATGTCCGGCAGATATACCGTCGGCCTCTCTCCGGGCCCTGCCGAAAACGTCTGGTACCTCGTCGAGGGTTTCACCGGAGGAGAGGTGGTCCATCGCTCGACTGACTGGGGGGTCACATGGTCCGCTCTTCCGATGATGGATGGCGATTTCGATATCGGACCCGTCTCGGCTGATCCCCACGCAGAGCCGGGGACGGAGACGATCATGGTGGGCGCAGGAATTGCCGGCGTATTCGCGACCACTGATTTCGGGCAGCACTGGGAGCAAAGGGTCGATGGCCTCCCGGCGATCCACACAGCATCCCTGGCATTCGGTCCTGTGGGGAGCAGTCTTCTCTATGCCGGGACCGGAGTGGAATCGGGTGCCGGGCTGTACAGGAGCCGCGACCTGGGTCAGTCATGGGAGCTGACCATTACGGGATTCCCCCGGGGCGAGGTGCCCTCAATCTGTGCGCATCCGACAGATGAGAACATCGTATACGCAGCTCGGGGCGAAGTATTCCGTAGCACGGATCAGGGAGATACGTGGACACAGGTGACAAGCGGTTTCACGAATACCTGGTGTATTGCGATAAACCCGGAGAATCCCAACATCGTCTTCGCGGGAACGCAATATCATGGCCTTTACAAATCCACAGATGGAGGGGATTCATGGTTTTTCTCAGGTGAGGGAATGCCGGGAGTTAGCGTCCGGGATATAGCAATGGACCCACTCGACCCTCTCCACATGTTCGCTGCGAATGCTGGAGCGGGTGTCTGCGAGAGCACTAACGGAGGCGAGAGCTGGAATGCTGTTCTCGAAGTGGGGGGGAGTCGTTTTGTTTCCGTGGCTGTCGCGGCCGGCGGCGATCATGTGTATGCCGGCGAGAACAGGCCCACCTACCACGAGTACCTCTACCGTAGTACGGATGGGGGAGATACATGGGAGATCATTCTTTCAGACGTTGTGGCGAATGACATCGTCGTCCCCGCAGACGAGCCACTTGCCGTCGCGTTCGGAGGAGACTACAACACGGGCGCATGGGGGAGCTTCGATGGGGGCGATACATGGTTTCAACTGCTGAGCAACCAGGGCACTTTTTACGTGAATCAACTGGCCATCCCGCCGGCCGGAGCAGAAGGATTTCTCTATGCCGCAATGAGGAGCGGGATCCAGAGGTATTTGTCTGTAAAGTAGCTGGCTGAATCAGATTAATAAGAATTATAGGATCTTCACAATAATGGATACCTGAAGTGATTGATAAAGGGAGCTCATGCTGAATACGAGGGGAGGGTAATAAAGAGTTAGGCCTTCGGATGATCTCACCCGGGTGCCTGATGTAACCCTGAAGCTGGGGGAATTTAACGATTTTGCTCCTTTGGTGTCTCATATATCGAAACTCGAAACTTTTGATTCGAAATTCCCGTATTCTAAAGTGGAAGAAGGAAGAATTGAAAATCCATAGAAATAGAAAGGAGCATGAGATGAAAACCAGATCGATTGGATCAAAAGCGATAGCGCTCACTGACTTCGGGAAGGCCCTGGCTGCTGTGTCTTTTATAGCGGCTCTCTATGCCGCCTCCCTCGCAGTTTTCATGAGCTATATCGGACAGAGCATGTAAGGCTTTCCAGGGACCTTTGAGTCCCTTTCACATAGAGAGCGGCTGCTCACCGAACCTGGGGGAATCACCACCCTCAGGTTCTTTTTTAGCTCATCCAACAACTCTACACTTGTCAATCCCAACCTTATATCTTAAATAATATACTAG
>JBHIFB010000219.1:0-2964 GCA_046760905.1 Candidatus Glassiibacteriota bacterium
GGGATAATACGATGAACAAACTCGGTGCGGATGCGTATCAAGAAGTGAAGGAGAATGAGAAGATATCCGAGGATGCGAGGATCAACAGGATTGTTGAGAAAGTCGGCAGGCGGATCGCTGCGGCGAGCGACAGGACGGATTATGAGTGGGAGTTCACCGTCATCGATGATCCAAAGACGGTAAACGCCTTCGCCTTGCCGGGTGGTAAGGTTGCCGTTTACACCGGCATACTTCCCATTGCCGAGACAGAAGCCGGCCTCGCAGTCGTGCTCGGCCATGAAGTCGCTCATGCAACAGCGCGGCATGGGGCGGAACGCCTTTCTCAACAGCTCGGTGCCAGCCTTGTCCTTAATGCAGCGAACTTCGGTCTGCGAAACAACGAGAACCGGGGCATAATCATGGCGGGGCTCGGCCTCGGGACCACTGTCGGCGTGCTTCTCCCATACAGCCGGACCCACGAGGGCGAAGCGGATAAGATCGGCATCAGATACATGGCGAGAGCAGGTTATGATCCGCGCGAGGCTCCCAGGTTCTGGAAAAGGATGAATGAGAAAGCCGGTGGCAGCCGGCCGCCGGAATTCCTCTCAACACACCCCGCCCCCCAGAAGCGTTCGGCCAAGCTTGAAAAGCTGGCCGTCGAGGCGATGAAGCTGTATGAAGCCTCTCCGCGTTATGGGCTCGGCGAGAAAATCCCAACAGGTGCTGAGGGGGGTCCGTAATTTTCTGCAGTGATTCACTCGCGTGGCACTCGGTGCAAAATAAGGCAAAGCTGATCGCTTCTGATAAATGTGTGCTTAGAATGATGACAGATTGTGAGTAAGGAGGATTTAAACGTGAAAAAAACGCTATGCTTCACAGTCTATCTCATCGTGTGGTTCGCCACGGCGTATAACGGCTGGTCGACCGAGGTTGAGCGCAGGGAAGAGGGGAATCTCGTAATCGAGGGAATCCCCGATATCCCCCAGCAGGTCGTAGATCGCATGTTACAGTACCAGAATGTCAGGTCTGCTTACCTCTATGACTGGGATCCTTCGGGCGAGGGAATGCTCATTTCCACCCGTTTCGGCGAGACCTCCCAGATCCATTATATCGAAAAGCCTGGCGGTGCAAGACGCCAGATCACCTTTTTCAACGAACCCGTGAGCGGTGCTGCAATGTGTCCGGATCCCACAAGCCGCAGCTTCCTTTTCATAAAGGATGTGGGCGGGAGTGAGTTCTACCAGGTTTTCTCTTTCGATCTCTCAAACGGTAAATTCGATATGCTAACTGACGGCTCCTCCCGAAATGGCAGTGTGCTCTGGTCGAACAGAGGGGATAAGTTCGTCTATTACAGCACAAGGAGAAACGGTCGTGACTGGGACCTTTACCTTGGAAATCTCGAGAAGCCTTATGAGGCAAAACCCATACTCGAAGAGGGGGGAACCTGGACCCCATCCGACTGGTCGCCGGATGATGAGCAACTTCTGGTCAACAAATATATCTCTATTAATGAGACTTACTACTATGTGCTCGATGTTCAATCGGGAGAACTCACACAGATAAATCCGACGGAGGAGAAGATTGCATATGGAGCCGCCGTCTGGGCGAAGGATGGGAAGGGGGTCTTCATTACATCAGACGAGGGGAGTGAGTTCCAGAGGCTTACCTACTATGATCTCAAGAAGAGAAAATTCACGGATCTGACTGAAGATATCCCCTGGGATGTCGATGAGATCGAGCTCTCCCCTGATGGAAAACGATTGGCGTTTGTGACGAATGAGGGAGGGATTTACAGGCTCTATCTACTCGACACCGGGACATGGAACTATCGGCAGGTAGAAGGAATTCCGATGGGGCTCATCTACGGTTTGAAGTTCCATCCCGAGGGGAACCGACTTGCGTTTGTGATAAACACTCCGCAGACTCCTGGCGATGTGTATGCATTGGATCTTCTGGATGATTCGCTCATCCGATGGACATACAGCGAGGTCGGAGGCCTGAATACCGATTCATTCAGGATACCGGAATTGATACACTATGAGACCTTTGACGATGTCGATGGGAAGCCTCGTATGATACCGGCCTTCTACTACAGACCGCCTCACGGGGAAAAACCGTACCCGGTGATTGTATATGCTCACGGTGGACCGGAAGGTCAATATGTGCCATACTTTTCATCCACGTTCCAGTACTGGTTGAACGAACTCGGTATCGCCATACTCGCTCCGAATGTTAGAGGTTCCGATGGGTACGGCAAGAGCTATTTAAAGCTCGATAACGGGTACAAACGGGAAGATTCCGTAAAAGACATCGGAAGCCTCCTCGATTGGATCGAGAAACAGCCGGAGCTTGACGCCTCGAGGGTTGCTGTATATGGCGGTTCATACGGCGGGTACATGGTACTTGCATCGATGTTTCACTACAATGACCGCTTCAAGTGCGGAGTCGACATAGTCGGCATCAGTAACTTTGTCACCTTCCTGGAGAATACCAAGGAATACCGACGCGATCTGAGGCGAGTGGAATACGGTGATGAGCGGGATCCCAGGATGCGCAAATTCCTGGAAAGCATCTCCCCTACGAATCACGCTCATGAGATTACTAAGCCGATGTTCATCGCACAGGGCCTGAACGACCCGCGCGTTCCGGTTGGAGAATCGGAACAAATCGTTTCTGCTATCCGCGAAAACGGCGGTGAGGCCTGGTATCTGCTTGCGAAAGACGAGGGGCACGGGTTCCGGAAGAAAAGAAACCGCGATTACTACAGGAATGCCACCGTTCTTTTTCTCGAGAAGTTCCTCTTGGAATAAAGGGAGATGATAATATAGTCACGACTGTGGAGAGTTCTCCTGGTTCATTCTGTGTATGGATAACACGACAGGTTGGTTGAACGAGGGTGAAAACGGCCCAGGCGCAGCTAAGTCACAGAGAGGGGCTCGCGCCCCCCAAGGCCCTTTTCGGAAGCTCCTACCTGGTCGCTTCCTC
>JBHIFB010000220.1:0-2943 GCA_046760905.1 Candidatus Glassiibacteriota bacterium
TTAGAGTGAAGGGATCAAGACAATAAATCATCTGGGTTCATACGAATTCTCTAGAATTGTTTTATGGCCGGCTTTATTTTACAAATTTTAATCCAAATTCAATATTAATTAATTAAGTATAAGAAAGATAGATTGTGCCTTCTTATCTCGTATTACCCCTTCTCGGGATAAAGTGGTTATAGGTTAGGGATGCAAACTGATTGGATGCAGTGTTCGAAGATGAGGTATTAAGCCCCACCTATTAAATAAGCTTAAGTCTAAAAGTAAGGTTAACTCTCATGCCCGGTCTCGGTCTTACCGCTCTCAAGGCTGAGCCCATGCTTTTCCATTCGATAGATGAGGGTGGGCCGCGAAATACCAAGAAACCTGGCCGCGCGTGACCGGTTTCCTTTCGCTTTATCGAGTGCCTGGATGATAAGCTCCCTCTCGAGCTCATCCAGTTTTATCCCATCATCAGGGATTGATAGCCGTACGGAGCCAGCGGGTTTAGAGCCCAGGAGTTTTCTTGGAAGGTGCTCGGGCTTTATCTCTTCACCCCTGGATAGGACGAGAGCTCTTTCGATCACGTTCTCGAGCTCCCTCACGTTTCCGGGCCAATCGTAATTGTAAAGAGCCCGTGACACTTCCTGGCCGATTTGCGGGACTGAACCACCGGCAGCATACTTCTGCGTGAAGTGCTCGGCCAAAAGCGGGATGTCCTCCCTCCGCTCTCTCAGCGGAGGCAGGTCTATGGGAAACACGGAAACCCTGTAGTAAAGGTCCTCCCTGAAAGCGCCTCGCCTTTCCATCTCCTCCAGGTCCCTGTTTGTGGCTGCAATCACCCTCACATCGACCTTCACCGGTATCCCTTCACCAACCCGCTCGAATTCACCCTCCTGTAATACTCTGAGAAGCTTTGCCTGGAGATCGAGCTTGAGATCTCCTATCTCATCAAGGAAGATGGAGCCTCCATCTGCAGCCTCAAACTTCCCTGCTCTACCCCTCACAGCCCCGGTAAACGCTCCTTTCACATGGCCAAAGAGCTCGGATTCGATGAGCGTATCCGGTATGGAGGCGCAGTTCACGACGACGAAAGGTTTTTCTCCTCTTGGTCCATTATAATGGATCGCCCTGGCCACGAGCTCTTTGCCCGTGCCGCTTTCGCCTGTGATCAGGACTGTGACGTCGTAATCGAGCGCCTTCTCCATTAGATCGAATACGCCGGCCATGGCACTGCTTTTTCCTATGATTGTGCTGAAATCGAAACGTCCCGAAAGGTCTCGCTTGAGCTGACGATTCTCCTCTTTGAGCCTGTAGTGGTCGATTGCGTTATTGACGATATGTAGAAACTCATCCCTCGAGAAGGGCTTGGTAATGTAATCGTATGCTCCCATTTTCATGGAATCCACCGCATTCCTGACGGTAGCGTGGCCGGTGATCATGATGACGGGTACATCCGGCTTTATCTGCTTTGCTCTCTCCAGAACTGCCAGCCCATCGAGGGGCTCCATTTTCATGTCTGTGATCACAAGGTGAAATCCACTCTCCTCCATCCATTTCACACCCTCATACGGATCAAGAAATGAGAACACATCGTAGCCACCCTCCTTCAGATGAGCTGAGAGTATCTGATTCAGACTGCTGTCATCATCTATGAGTATTATTCTTGGATTCACGTGCCCTGGGTTCCTTTCCATGCCGGCAGTGTGATCAGCACTTCAGTTCCTTTACCGACGGCACTCTCTACACTGATCTTTCCACCGTGATCCTCAATTATTCTCTTCGATATTGAGAGCCCCAGCCCGGTCCCCCCCTCCTTGGTTGTGAAAAAGAGATCGAAGAGCCTCCCCTTCTGTTCATCGGATATCCCCCTTCCCGTGTCACTGATTGATATTGCTGCCCCCTGGGAATGCTTCCTCGAATGCACAGTGATAAGCCCGCCTGTGTTTACAGCCTCCACGGCGTTCAGAAACAGGTTTATAAAGACCTGTCTGAGCATATCCTCATCAGCGAGGACCTGCGGCAGATCATCCTCGAGTCGCCCATCAATCCGCACTCCCTTCTTTCGTGCAGATTGGGAATACAGATAGAGAACATCACGGAGAAGCTTGTTCACCTCAACCGGTTCTCTTGCCCTCTCCCGGGGTTTCGCCGAGGCGATGAGGCCGGTCACTACATCATCGAGTCTTTTTACTTCCTTCATCAGGATAGAAGCATACTTTTGGGCCTCACTATCATTTTTCACTCTGTCTGAGAGGATCTCTGCCGCACCCTGTATCGAACCGAGGGGATTTCTTACCTCGTGGGCCATGATGGCAGACATTTCTCCCATGAGCGCTAGCTTTTCGTGGGCTCTCAAGCTCTCTTCCACCTGCATGAGCCTCTCTCCCCGGAGCTCGATCTCCTTCAGCGATCTCTCGAGGCGACCGTGAGCCTTCTCAAGCTCCCGCCTCTTCCTCCTATCGGAAGAGACCAGAAACCCGGTGAGGAGGCCAACGATGTTATAGAGCAGTACCTCGAAGATCATGTTCAGGTTTTTCAGCATCAGTCCACCCCAGTCTATTATAATGTGAGGGAAAATGAGCAGACTGATCACCACCGCCGAAATCACACCTCCCGGCAGTCCGAAGGAGAAAGCCGAAAGGATGATGGGGATATAATACATCCTGTAATAGATGTCGTGCCTGAGCGGCAGCCGAGTGGGGGTAGCGTAGTGAAGAAATGTAATTATGATGATGAGAAAGACAGTGACAGCGAGGGAAGTATATTTCCCGAATCTGTGGGACAGGTGTGTTTTCTCTTTCATGACCAGAACCTTACTCTTAGATTAAACTATCCCTGCGGAAAATGCGTGTCAAGTACGATAGGTTCGACTCCTCGCATTGACCCAATGCTCCCACGACTTGCTCAAGGGCTCTAAGTGGTCGCGTTCGCAATTACGGTAACATATTATCACTCTGGGAA
>JBHIFB010000221.1:0-2905 GCA_046760905.1 Candidatus Glassiibacteriota bacterium
GTGCTGCGTTTCACTTCCAAGATACGTCACCGTATTTGTGAAACGCAGCACTAAGTTGACACAGAATACACTAATGAAGTATGACTTCCTCTATGCTCACTCCATCCCTGCGGCGTCGGTCGGTCGCCTTGAGCGCCACAGCGAAGGAAAAGCCGACTATTCCGAGGGCAGCGAACATGATCATGGTCATGGTGTAATCGACGGTCGACACCCGCTCGCCACCGACCGTCTCGACTGTCGTATAAGCGTCTGCTATTCTGCCGGCCAGGTAAGGGAAGAGCATGAGCCCCACGTTCTGCACGTATCCCACGACCCCGAATGCGGTTCCCAGATGACGCTCCTCGACCATCATCGGTATGGCCGCCCAGAGTGCGGCGGGTACGAGCGAGAGGGCTATCCCCACGACGAAAATCGGCACGACAGGCGGAAAATGCGTCATGCCCAGAAGGAGGTGGCAGGGAATCAAAAGAAGAGAGCCCCAGATCATAAGTGTTGCGCGCTTGCCGTAGTGGTCGACAAACCATCCGAGGATGGGCGTGAAAATCATCGTGCCGAGGATAAGCGCCGATGTATAGGTACCAGCCCTTGTGATGCTGTAGCCGAATTTCTGAACGAGGATGTCCGGCGCATAAGCCTGGAAGGGGAACACGGCAGAGTAAAATGTGACGCACAGCATTGTAATGAGCCAGAATGAGGCATCGAAGGAAAAGGCCTCCTTCAGATGAAAGGTCTCCTCAGGCGAGGAATCCGCCGAAGCTCTCACCTGCCTGCCCACCCCTTCTCCGGCCACCTTCTCGATCAGTAGATAGATGAAGAAGGTCCCAAACCCAAGAGCCATTATAGCGGCTGCAAACCAGAGGGCCGATTGAAGTCCCCAGCTCTGGGCCACGGGAGCCTGAAGATTCAATGCGAGAAACGTTCCCAGCCTCATGATCGTCAGGTTCAAACCGTATGCGAAAGCGAGCTCTTTGCCAAGGAACCAGCGGGCCAGCACCTTGTTGTTGACTACAAGGATGGCTTCGGCACCGACCCCGTAGATCGTTCGTCCAAGCAGCATGATCTTAAGCTCCGGGCTCCACGAGGGGAGGAAAGCATGGCCTAGCCAATGGTAGAGAGGGCCAAGGATGGAAGGCAGTTCAGCCAATGCCCCCAGCGCGGTGATAGCAGCGCCGGCGAAGCATAGGAAGGCATAGAGGATCCCTGAGAGCTTGAGACCAAGCCTGTCCACCAGGATCCCGGCCAGAATCAGCATGAATAGGAACACGTTGGCTGCCGAATAGGCGGAGAACAGTAGGCCGTACTCACTCCCTGTAAAACCCAGGTCCTGCTTTATGAGTGTTGCAAGAGGTGTGATGGAGTCGTATATGTAGTACTGTGCAAAACAGACGAGGCTCATCGCACAGAGGACGAGCCAACGGTACCAGCGTTTCCCGGCTCTAGAATCGAGTTCCGTGCTATTCATGTATGATGCCGGTCATGGGTATGAGCCTCACTCGAAATTGAAAACCGCCCCCGATTAGCTACCCGATGCCCTCTTCATCATGGGCAAAAATGCAATATAACGACGATCTCTGTATAATAACAATCTCAATATAAAATTAATCCCATCCTTTTGCAATCACTATGTAGTATGTATTTTTAACTCCTCTGTGGGATATGGAACCAATAAGAGGCTTCGCACTGTTTGCCTCCACATGCGTTGCATCCACCGTCTTCAACCGACCCACCAACACTCCCAACTCCCTCGATAAGTTAAACAAAAACCCATCCATCTGTCAGGGAAAAATTCCAGTTGCTCAGTATTTTTTATTAGAGAGATTGTATTAAAGAAACGAATACTCGGTTGATTAGCCCTTGTACTAATTGGAAACTTTTTCAGCAGTCTCATCGTCAATGCTTGACACCCACCAGCAACATCTGTATTATCCATTATGCTATGAGCTCATTCAACACTCTTTAAGAAGGAATCCGCCATGGGAATCTATTCGAAAGCCGTCTTTCACTTAAGCCTGGTCACCGCGGGGGTCCTTCTCCTCGCTGCGGGAACCCACTCCGAAGAAAAAACGATTTCACCCGAGATGATCATAGATATGAAGATCCCTACAGGCATCTCAATTTCGCCGAATGGAAGCAGGGTGGCATACTCACTCAGCATGCACCGAAGCGAAGATGAGGAGCCGGGCATAAAGCATTCTGAGATATGGATAGTCGATACCACATCGAAGCAGGCGAGAAGGTACACTACCAGGCCCGGCAGATCCTGGTCCCCCAGCTGGTCTCCCGATGGGAGCTTCATCGCCTTCCTCACATCGAGATGCGAGGAGGATGAGAAAGCGGAGATCATCGTCATGCCGGTGGATGGAGGTGAGGGCGAGCGGATTACGGACGAGGAGAGTCCCGTCATCTCGTATCGCTGGTTCCCGGATGGAAACAGAATCGCCTTCGTTGTAAAAGACACCCTCACAGACATAGAGAAGGAAGCGAATGAGAAGGGAAGAGACTGGGTAGTGGTCGACTCCACCTTCCTGCACAGGCGGCTCTGGTCGATCGATAGAGTAACGAAGGGAAAAAGACTCCTATGCAGCGATGATGTCACAGTCTTCGATTATGAGATATCCCCCGATGGTGAGAGGATAGCCCTCACCGCAGCTGAGACTCCCCGTACCGATGACTCGTACATGTTCAAGAAGCTCATGGTGCTGGATGTGGACCGTGGAAAACTCTCTCTCATTTACGACCCGAAGGCCAAGATCGGACGGCCGATGTGGTCACCCGATGGGAAATTCATCTGCTATAACGCAGGGGTGGACATGAGCGACCCATCCACAGGCAGTCTCTTCGTCATAAGCTCAAAAGGCGGCAAACCTCAGAACCTCACACCTAATTTTCCCGGAACCGTCACCTG
>JBHIFB010000222.1:0-2829 GCA_046760905.1 Candidatus Glassiibacteriota bacterium
GATTTGCACGAATGCTAAAATGTGAAACGAAGTGGATATTCCCTCCCGACAGATCAGAACTTTAACAACTTTATTCGAAACCTATCCTCGATACCAAACCACTAAAAGGTTTTTATCCTTACCGAAAGCTCGGTTGTTGAACCTTTTGGAGCCGATTCCATCGCCCACTGCCACCAGACAATCGGGCCAAATGATGCTATCTAACGATGACGATTTTTCTGGCTTAGGCCTGGTATACAACCCTCAGTGTGCAAAGATAAATCCCCGAAGAACGGTTTTCCCCACTCTCATTAAGCCCGTTTCAATATTTCACTTGATTACCAGGCTCAAGATAAGAATCGACCAAGGTCTTTATTCGCCTTCCTCGTAAGTCAGAACAGTCAAGGCGTACAGGCTGTTTATCCCCAGGATCTCCGGAGATGTCGAAAACAGATCGCTGTCGAGTCAATTTGTCTACCGGCCCCAGCGTCCTCGGAGCTCACCTCTTTACGGACTTCTCAAGGAGCATTTTGTTCTTGTGTACTTACAGAGATAAACTCCAAGAGTACTGAACCATGACGACTCGCATCCGGCTTGACATATTACAATGAACCTAATAAGATAGAATATCAGGAGGAACGGCAATGGCAAGGAAGGTTAAATTGAAGGATGGAACCGAGGTGACTATCCGACCGATGCGGCAGGATGACCTCGATAGATCCGTCGCCTTTTTCCAAGAACTTCCCCCCGAGGACAGAACATATCTTAGAGTGGATGTTACCAAGCGCGATGTTGTAAAAGAGCGTATCCGTGCAATAGAGACGGGGAAGGTGAAGAGACTTGTTGCGATAGCCCAGGACCGGATCGTTGCAGATGGTGCGCTGGAGCTGGCAGGCCACGGCTGGAAGGAACACGTGGGTGAACTGAGGCTGATAGTGGCTCGCCAGTATCAGCGCAAGGGGCTCGGCTTGATAATGGCGCGAGAGCTTTACAAACTTGCGGCTCGGCAAAAGGTTGAGGAAATCGTCGTGAAAATGATGCGTCCTCAACATGCGGCACACAGCATTTTCCAAAGACTCGGCTTCCAGCAGGAGGTTTTGCTGCCCGAGTACGTGAAGGATCTAAACGGTGAGAAGCAGGACCTTATTGTGATGAGGTGCAACCTGGAGGTCCTGTGGAAAACGCTGGAGCACTACATGGCCGATTCTGATTGGCAGCGAACGAGATAAATCAAGCAGGCCAAGGCGCCAGCATCCTGCTACACGGGCATCTCACTAAAACACACAGGCCGGCTATAGTAATTGTAGGGCTGGTTTAACTTCTGCACGGATAATTTTCGACACGGTGCTAAAGAAATACACAATCCAACTGATACTTCTCAGGTGACAGAACAGGCTTGCACGAGTGATGTACAATGATGACACCATTTGAAAAACTGATAAAGTTCGTGCTGGATGCCACATTATGGATAGCTTTCTTAGCCATTTTGATTATCGCGTTAATGATAATATGTGATTCTTCATGATCATCATGATATATGAAGGCTGCCCTCCTACCCTGGAATACGATACGGGCGACCTCTTCAACGAGCACTTGTTGGAAAAAAGTCGGATCACCTGCATCGATGCAGGGTGAGTACCAAAGCAGGGAGAAGTCCTCTCAGGCAGGGTCCACGAATAACGGGTCTTCGGAAATCTCGCCGGTACCGGGATATGGATCGAAGGGGGTGGGTGGTCCGGAATAACCCTCGTAAGACACGCCGCCGCCATCCACTACTTTCTGATCCGGCCCGGAGCCGAAAAGGTTCACCCCTTCTGCCATAAGCACATTCTCGTAGTAGACTCCGGGAGCGACCAGAACCGTATCGCCGGGGCTAGCGGCATTGATCCGGGCCTATATCGTGGGTTGATCGCCCGGGACATTGATGATGGTTGAAAACACCACTGATGGGATTAACATAAAACCAACGGTAACCGGGAAAAGTCGTCGAAATATCATTGTTGACCTCCCGAAGCAAAGAAGAAAATAATTTATGCGATATTATCTGAATTCTACCATACTCTTATCATCCAGTCAACCCAAACGGAAAACATATTTTCAGCAGATTGGCTTTGACTTGCACAATGCTGACAGATTGAGATAAAATGGAAGTGGGAGACGTATATGTCATGATTATATAACAGACTTCCGTAATCAGTTTTTACTTGCCAAACGGTCACTTCCATCCTATCTTCTACTCCTACGATCCCCATCTTTTTAAGTTCGGTGATCTGTACAATTGCCCCATCGTTCGGATGAATCGCAAACCGATGGGAATTACCCTGAGAAAGGAGGGACACGATGAGAAACATGAGTGCCATGCTCGTGATCGTGGCCATGTTTGCATTGACGATTTGGACTGCGCCGGCCACCTCCCAGGAAAAGCAGGAGATGTCGCCGGAGGCGAAGGCGGAGATGGAAGCCTGGCAGAAGGCTGCCACGCCCAATGAGAATCACCAGCGTCTCGCCCGGTTCGAGGGTACATGGAGCTTCACCTCCCGCTGGTGGAGTGCACCCGGGGCGGAGCCCATGGAGTCCACAGGTTCTGCAACGTATGAGATGATCCTTGGCGGTCGCTACCTCAAGGAAATTGTGAAGTCGGAGTGGATGGACGAACCGTTCGAGGGGCTGGGATACACCGGCTATGACAACGTCAAGAAGGTATATGTCTCGACCTGGTTCGACAATATGAGCACAGGGATGATGATAAGCGAGGGAAGCTGGGATGGGGGCAGTAATACATTCAACTGGACCGGCGAATACATGGATGCAATGACCGGGAAGCTCAAGAAAATGCGCATGGTCAACAGG
>JBHIFB010000223.1:0-2807 GCA_046760905.1 Candidatus Glassiibacteriota bacterium
AAGGAGCTCATCGCCTGTGACCGTACGCTCGAGGAGACGGACGGAAACCTATATGTCTCCTGGGCCCGGTACAATGGGAGCGGGTTACAGATCCACTGTGCAAGCTCTCTTGACAGAGGCCTCTCTTTCGAGCAGGAGGCCAGTTTCACGGCGTTGTCTATGTACTCTATGATGTCAGGGATACATAGCCTCTCCTGGGATGGGAAATGTGACAACGGGGTATTGATCCATTCGGGCATCTACCTGTACAGGCTTGTCACGGGGAAGCAGGTGCTGACAAGGAAGATGGTCTTACTAAGGTAAGAGGGAATTCATACATGCCGAGAACTACAAAAGAAGGAGAGACTGCAGTTGACACAAAAACCGCCGAGCTCGAACTCCTGTTCAGGCCACGTGGGGTTGCGGTGCTGGGTGCCTCCTCAAATCCGGACAAGCTGGGCCACATAATTCTAAAGAACATAATCGACGGGGGTTACGAGGGGGGAATATTCCCTGTCAATCCGACCAGCAGGGAAATACTCGGCTTTAGGACTTACCCCTCGGTGGAAGAAGTAGAAGAGACGGTGGATATGGCAATACTTGCGCTTCCCCGTAAGGTCGTCACTGAAACCCTGCACCAGTGCGGCAGAAAAGGGGTGAAGTTTGTGATAATTATCACAGCTGGGTTTGGCGAAGTCGGTAACCTGGCAGAAGAGAGACAGCTCGTGTCCATCGCCTCATCCTACGGCATGAGGATACTTGGGCCAAACATATTCGGCATTTACTCGTCCGCCGCAAAGCTCAATGCCACGTTCGGCCCCCGCGAGATACGCCCCGGAACCATCACCATGATCACTCAGTCGGGCGCACTCGGCGTGGCCCTCATGGGAAAGACTGTGGTCGAGAAGCTTGGCCTATCGGGCGTTGTGAGCATCGGGAATAAAGCAGATATCACAGAAGTCGACCTCCTCGAATACGTTTCAACGGATGACAGGACGAAGGCCATCCTCATCTACCTCGAAGGGACAAAAGAAGGAAGGGCTCTTTTGAGGACACTCGATTCTATAATAACGAAAAAGCCCGTAGTCATGATAAAGGCGGGAAGATCGGCTAAAGGGGCCAGAGCCGCTGCTTCCCACACCGGCTCTCTAGCAGGGTCGGATCTCGTGTTCGACTCGGCTATGCGCCAGAGTGGTGTACTCAGGGCTCGTGATGTGGGAGAAG
Organism: Candidatus Glassiibacteriota bacterium; assembly: GCA_046760905.1. Taxonomy (GTDB): domain Bacteria; phylum Gemmatimonadota; class CAZMKB01; order CAZMKB01; family CAZMKB01; genus JBHIFB01. Next base: position 1,204 of record JBHIFB010000223.1, read on the forward strand.
CGTTCGACTGGCTCCGGACCCTGTCGACACAGCCATGCCCGCGTGGGGAAGGTGTTTTGATAATCACAAATGGCGGCGGTGTTGGCGTGATGGCAACAGACGCGGCGGAAAAGTATGGCCTGAGGCTCATTGAGAACATGGCCTACCTCGAAGATACCTTCAGCTCTTTCGTGCCTGCATTCGGCAGCACGAAAAATCCCATCGACATCACAGGGCAGGGTAGAGAAGATGACCATATCAGAGTTCTTGAGAAAGCCCTGACAGAAGAACGAATCCATGGGATTATAGCCCTCTTCTGCGAAATGGCAATCACCGATCCAGATTCCCTCGCCAGAAAAATCATCGAGACCGTGCGAGCTCACCCTCACAAGCCCGTGACATTCGCCCTCATAGGGGGAGAGAAAATGGATCGATGCGCGGGGCTCCTCAACGAGGCCAGTGTCCCGGCATACGGCTACCCCGAGGCCGCTGTATCGTCGCTGAATGCTCTATACAGGTGGTGGAGATATGGCAGTGAGGAGAAGGGAAGTATCGTGCCGCTGGAGGTCGATTTCACAGCTATAAAAGACATCATCCAGCACTCAAGGAGTATGAACCGCCGGCAGCTTCTGGAGATAGAGGCAAAAAAGATCCTGGATTTGCTCGGGATACGGGTGCCTGAATCGCGAGCCGTGCACAGTATCGATGAGTGCGTGCATGCTGCAGAAGAAATTGGCTACCCGGTTGTTCTGAAAGTGATCTCCCCGGATATCGTTCACAAGACGGAGGCGGGAGGAGTGAAGGTGGGGCTCGAGAGTGCAGATGATTTGGTAGACGCCTACAGGTCAATAATGGCGAGCTGCCGGAGGAGATTCCCCCGGGCGGTCATCAGGGGGATTTCCGTAAACCGGATGATAACAGGTGGGATCGAAACCATCGTGGGAGCGAGCACAGACGCCTCCTTCGGGCCCGTGGTGATGTTCGGTCTCGGCGGGATCTATGTAGAGGTTTTGAAGGATGTGGCATTCAGGGTCTCTCCCGTGACGGTCCGAGAGGCTAGGAAAATGGTGGAGGAGATCGAATCGTTCCCGATTCTGTTAGGCGCCCGCGGCGAGAAGGTGAAGGATATTGAATCGATCACCGATGTATTATACAGAACGGGTATACTCATAGATGTCATAAGGGATATTGCAGAGCTCGATATAAACCCTCTCGTGGTCATGGAGAGGGGAGAGGGTAGCTGGGCCCTCGATGCGAGAATAAGGTTGCACCCGCGATGATGAAGGTAATTGCTGCATGACGCTGAAAAACATATATACTTCTATGGTTGAACGATTCTTCCTCCAGCACCAGCTGCAGGCCCCCGAGTCCTTTCGCTCGACGCTCACGCATTTACCCATCTGTGGCCTCGCAGGCTGGGAAAACATCCTGCCCCTTCCGCGCAAACTGCGCGCGGCTTTCCCCTTCCTGCTCGGCCAAGATGGGTACCCAAATGCTCCCACGACTCGCTCAAGAACTCGGGGGCCTGCAATGCTGTCAACCGAGCCCGGTTCCCAATCATCTTCAAGCTCAATCACCACAGTTTTTCAGCGTCATATAGATAGCCTCGATGAAAAGAAATGTAG
>JBHIFB010000224.1:0-2758 GCA_046760905.1 Candidatus Glassiibacteriota bacterium
CAAGGGCCACCGAGAGACCCCGCGAGGCGGCTTCCCATGCAGCGGTGGCACCGTAAATACCCCCTCCTATTATGAGGAGGCCGTGCACGTGATCAGAGAGCTCCAGCAAATCCCTTTTCATGACTTCGTATTCCCTGAGGTCGATCGATAAAACATTGACAGCACATTTCAGGCCATCAATGTCGAATTGTATCTGTCACAGCTTATCGTGTCAAGGACGACAGGGACAGAACTTTTCTCTCTGGATTCTCTCCTCACATCCTCTGGGGAAGAAACGGCATTCTGTATTTGAGAAGGAAGAGCCCTCCGAAGGAGTCTGTTACATAGATTAGATTATCGACGACGGAAATCCCGTAAGGTTTGAAGGTCGTTTCGAACCAGCCGACACCCCTAGGGTTGCGGGCATCTTCGACGTTGAAGACCGACACGCCACCACCCATGGACGTCACGAACGCGAGCGAACCCGAAACTTGTACACGCAACGCCATTCCGGGTGTTTGGACAGAAGATAGCTCTTCGAGAGTGGCAGGATTAGTGCAATCTATGATGAGGAGTCCCTCGGTGCCGTTTGCCAGGTAGGCAATTCCATTTTCCACCCACACTCCGAATGCGGTGTCGGGCGTGTCAAAGAAATTGAAAACGAAGGCGTTTTCTGGATCGGAGATCTCTATAAGCTGAAGGCCATCCCCACAGTCGGCAACGTAGGCGAAGTTCCCCTCGACGAAAACATCCAGGGCAATTCCTGGAGTATCCACAGAAGTAAGTGTTCGCGGGAAATGGCGGTCGCTCGCATTGACAATCGTGAGACCCGTGGCCCCGTTCGCAATAAATATCAGGCTATCCCGGACCGTGAGATCGAAGCACGTATCGTCCCATCCGAGATCCAGCTCGCCGATGAGTTCAGGGTCTTCAAGATCCTCTGCGTAGAGTATCTCGAGACCAGAAGGCCCCTGCGCGGGATCGTATCCCTCAGCGATAAAGAGGGTATCCGAGTCCACTGCTATTCCTGAGGCCAGTCCCCTCGTATCAATCTTCGCCACCTCGCAGAGCCCACCGGAATCATCTTGAAACACAACCCGCACCTTTCCACCTCTCGCCGCGACATAAATCCGGTCGCCGGTGATGCCGAGATCCTGATAGTATCCGCCGGTATCGAACGTCGTGAGCGGGTTTATCGCCGGTGGTTCACTGCAATCGAGCACGGCTAGTCCACCCCACTCATCCGATACATATGCAATTCCATCCCTGGCTGATACGCCCCATGCTATGTCAAGGGTCATATATTCTGCAACGGGCTCCATGCCGGGACCTATGTCATCCTTTTCGAAAACGAAGAAATTGTTGACCCCTTCACCCCGGTAGCCATCGGCCAGGTATATCTTATCATCTGTGACTGCAACGTCGAAGCCGAAACATCCATAGTTGTGAAAGTATCCTCTTTCCTCTATGTTATAAGGGTCGGAACAATCCACTACGTAGAGATCCTTACTCAGGCCGTTGGCGATGTACACAGTCGAGTCGGAATCAAGCTCGAGCGCATACGGGCTCGTCACGAGGAAATACCCCGTCTGGTAAGTGCTTATCGTATCAGGCGCCTGCGGATTTGAGACATCGATGAGACCGAGTGTGGATGGGCCGGGGTCATTTCCATTCACACCGATGAACACCGCATATGCGGTATTGCCGGAAACCCTCACATCCTTACACAGGTACTGCGATTCGTTGCCGAGAATGTAGCTGCCTTTTTTCGACGGCTCGGTCGGGTCAGAGATATCTATGACCAGCAATCCGCCGATTCCATCAGCCAGGTAGGCATACTCCCCCTGAACATCAACACCATAGGCATAGCCTGTAGAATCGTTCTCTAAGAATCCCACTTCATTTAAATCTCCCGGGACACTGCAGTCAACTATCCTGAAGCCATCGGCCCCATTAGCGACGAAGGCGGTGTCTCCTCTCACACAAAGGTTCCATATGACATCGGGTGTATACCAGTGGTCCAGAAATGAGGGTAAACCGGTATCTTCCAGTTCATATATTAGTAACGATGCACAGGCGCCGACATACAGGCGGTTTTCATCTATTGCAGAGCAGAATGTGGATCCATAACCTGCACGGTCAATAATATCAATGAGAACCGTATCTCCATGAATCGGAATCGCATTGTGGCTCGAGTTAAATTCCATACTTTCCGGTGAACGGATCATCCCATGGAAAGCCAGCGGTATCACCTCGGTGAACCATTCGCCCTCGGGAAATTCTGAGGCCTCTACCCTTTCTGGGGACACTGCAGATAAGATGAAGGTCCAAGCGGCAACAATTATGAAGACTTTCATTTCACTCTCCTTGATCACTGATTGGCACATCTCCCGGTTCTGGCTGCCATGATCTGCCAGTACCGGCCCTTATTTGTTACATTAGACCCCACATTCTGAAGGAAGTTAAATTGAGCAGTCTGACCGGCTTCAGGGTCAGGAGTCATTTCGCTCAGTCTTTCTTCATTCGCTTATCTATTGTCTCGCAGGTGTACTGGTGAGGACTTTCCCTGGAAAATTCAGGTTATTTTATGTAATTCTTTTAAAAACATAAAGTTACTGATGTTATTATCCGGGACTTATAATTTTTGGTTTTAAGGAGATTAGGGTATCGTTCTTTTTGTTTCGACAGATGGATTTACCGGCTTTTCAGGACTTTGAGTCCTTCCACTCGGGCGTTTCGCATTTACCCATCTATGGTCTCGCAGGTGGGGGATCAGGGG
>JBHIFB010000225.1:0-2726 GCA_046760905.1 Candidatus Glassiibacteriota bacterium
CTTCCCAGAGTGATAATATGTTACCGTAATTGCGAACGCGACCACTAAGTTCCAGGGAAAACAGGGGAAGTCCTCCGAATATACCTCTTGACAAAGATGTAATATGTAATTATATTACTTTATATATAGGAGGTGTAATTATGGAAAAAGAGAGTAAGCAGAAAGTGGATGTATGGGCGATGATCCGCGATGAGCTTAAAGAACGGGGCATAGAGCTTGAATCACTCTGCTGCGGTGCAGGAGACCTCTCCGAGATGAAGATGGTCTGTGTTGCCCCCAACCTAAAAACGAGTGTCCAGGAGATTGGAAAGGCGACGAGGGATCAGGTCGTGATGGTTCGGATAGACGAGGAGACCAGCAAAGCCCTGGACGCATGGGTTGAAACAGGGGCCGTGAAGAGCCGCTCTGAGGCTGCCGCACTCTTTATCAATGAAGGGCTCAAGATCCGCTCCTCAGAACTTGAGAAGCTGAAGGATGCGCTCAAGGATGTAGATGAGGCCAAGAAACGGTTAAGGGAGAAGGCCCGGGATATATTCGGTGAGAAGTAAAGAGAACGGAAAAAGTGTCTGACCCTTGCTCAGTGCCAGCTCCTGAGTACCGTCATCCGCTCTAATCCCGCAGGTAATGACAGCTGTAGCCATCAGGGTTTTTCTGCAGGTAATCCTGATGGTACTCCTCTGCGGGATAGAATGGCCGTGAGGCTGTGACCTCCGTTACAACAGGATTTTGCCACTTCCCAGAGCGATCGATCTCCTGCTTCTTCTTCAACGCGACCTTCTTCTGCTCATCGTCCTGGTAGAAGATCACTGATCTGTACTGGGTGCCCATGTCATTTCCCTGCCGGTTGAGCGTCGTAGGGTCGTGGAGCCTGAAGAAGTAGTCGAGAAGCTCTTCATAGGTGAGCTTTTCAGGATCAAATTCCACCTTCACGACCTCCGCATGTCCGGTAGACCCTGTGCACACCTGCCTGTAGGTTGGATCCGGGGTAGTCCCTCCGGAATACCCCACTGTTGTGTTGATCACACCGGGGACTTTTCTCAGTATCTCCTCCACACCCCAGAAGCAGCCTGCACCCAGCACAGCCACTTCATAGGAGGGATCGGGCTTTTCCATGGATCTTTCAATCTCATTCATATTCACCCCCGTAGTGAAAAGTAAGAACAGAAATGGGACCGAAAAGGAATATAGGTCAAATCTATGCACGCTTTTGCCTCCTGAAAAAGAAAGGGAACCGACCCTTGCAAGGCTCTTATATATAATGAGCATTCAAATAGCATGCTGCAAGGAGCAAAATCAGGGCAGGGCTCTCTTTTCTAATTGCCGATGTGGATGGAAAGCTCATCGTCCACACCGATGAGCTTGAAATTTCTGTATTCGCCGAACCGGGTTCCGAGGAAGTTCTCCACTGCTGATAGAATTCGCACAGACAGACGGTCGTGTTCGTGCTTGATGTGAGGGACCTCATCGATTTGCCAGTGCATGGAAGCGATCCTTCGCTTCATCACCTTCGGAGGGGTGCCGGTGAAAACCGCAAGGTTCTTCCGTGAACCGTATTCGAACGGCTTCTCCCTCGATTTCCCCTCATACCTCCTCTCGATCCAATCTTCATCATGGTAAAGTGAATCCATGGCGATCGACTTTATTTTGATACTATGCGGGTCTCTTACCCACCCGTAATGGTATACTTCGGCAGGAATTTGAACGACGTTCATCTTCCTTCCATTTATCCGGAAGCTCTGGGCATCCTTCCAGGATCTGACGCCGATTTTGTTCCTCACTATCCTTATCTCACGCCGGTACCAGTTGCGCATTTTCTGGTAATGATTATAGTCTCCCCAGAAGTGCTTGAAAGAGAGGACAAAACCTTCCACTCTTTCATCATGCAGATATTTACGGGCCGCCTCTACGATCACCCGCAGGTACTTCTCATGCACCACCTCATCGGCCTGCAGATAGATGCACCAGTCCCCGGTGCAGTGATCGAGTGCGGCAGTTGTCTCGTGGGCCAGGATTGCACCGCGATTGAATAGGGATGGTTCCCAAACTCTTTCCAGGAATTTCAGTCTGGGGTTTTCAATCGAGCGTACGAGTTCGGTCGTATTGTCGCATGAATCCCCGAGGGCAACGACATATTCATCGACGATGGGAAGAACGGAGTTTATCGATTCCACAACGGGGTAATCGAAATTGATGGCGTTTCGTACTACGGTGAAAGCTGAGAGCTTCATCCCCCACCCTTGAATTAGAGATTGTTTCGATAAATATTTACTCCTCGGAGAATGAAGTCAAGCGAGGTTTTTTACTTTCACGATCACCGCTATATGTGAGTCAGTCGGGATTGTGTTTCCGGCCGTGTCTTTCGTGCGTAATGCTATAGTCATGAGGTGAAAAGACTTGGGGGAAAGCCAATGCCTTAGAAACGAAATCCGAGGCCGAGCGAGGTGAGGTGATATCCTTCACCGAGAAAATGAAACCTGTACTCCGGATTTAGAAAGAACCTCTCTCCTCCCAGCTTGATCCTAATCCCCACACCCAAAAGAAGCTCTAAGAAGGTCTCCTCGACCGGAGGGCCGTCCGATCGGAAACCGTATTTTTCGTAGTAGGCTATCTGAATGTAGTCTGTGCCCACAAGAATGTATGGTTGGACTCGAGCAGGGGATGTGGTGAGCCCTATGGCTGCGCTGACACCACGCCATCTCTCCCGGTTCTTCCCTGTTGTGTGAGCC
>JBHIFB010000226.1:0-2724 GCA_046760905.1 Candidatus Glassiibacteriota bacterium
TGCTGCGTTTCACTTCCAAGATACGTCACCGTATTTGTGAAACGCAGCACTTAGTCAATCTATTCTTTAAGCAGGTAGCCGGAGACATGTGCGGAATAATCGGAATTATCGGAGAACAGAACGTTGTAAGTCCCATTTATGAAGGGCTGATCTCCATCCAGCACCGTGGCCAGGATGCCACAGGGATAGCGACCTTCGACAGGAGGTTTCACATCAAGAAGGGACACGGGCTGGTCAGGGATGTTTTCAATGAGAAGAACATTACCCGACTGCAGGGAAGTATTGGAATAGGGCACGTCCGTTATCCAACGGTAGGCTATGGAACAGAAGAAGACGCCCAGCCTTTCTACGCCAGCTCTCCCTTCGGTATCTGCATGGCTCACAACGGTAATGTGATAAATTACTTCGAGTTGAAAGACCGTCTTTTCAGGAAGAACCATCGCCATCTGAACTCGAATTGTGACGTTGAGGTCATACTGAACGTATTTGCCGACCACCTATCCCGCCAGATGATTGAGTCACTCGAAAAAGATCACATCTTCAATGCCGTCCGCGGTGTTTTCAACGATGTAAAGGGGAGTTATTCGGTTGTGGCAGTACTTGCTGATATAGGGCTCGTGGCATTCCGCGATCCTCATGGAATCAAACCGCTTGTCATGGGCAAGAGGAAGGCGATGGGTGCACCAGGTGGCATATCCTATGCCGTTGCCTCAGAAAGTGTGGTTCTTGATCTTCTAGACTTTCATAAGACGACGAACATCGCCCCTGGAGAAGTCGTTTTCATCGATATGAACGGGAGAGTCCACAGAAAACTGCTTGTTGCAAAGGAACATCGCCTCTGCATTTTCGAATTCGTCTATTTTGCGCGGCCCGATTCTTTTCTTGACAAAATCAGCGTTAACAAGACTAGAACGAGGCTGGGCGAGGAGCTTGCCGATCAATGGGTAAGAACCGGACTAAAACCCGATGTAATCATACCCGTTCCCGACTCGGCCCGCACCGCGGCAATCGCAATGTCTTCAAAGCTTGGAATAAAATATTCTGAGGGATTGGTAAAAAACCGCTACATCGGCAGAACGTTTATCATGCCGGGACAAGACATTCGGAAGCAATCTGTCAAGCGTAAGCTCAATCCCATTCAGGTAGACTTTGAAAATAACAAAGTACTCATCGTGGACGATTCAATCGTACGCGGAAACACGTCGCGGGAGATCGTGCAGATTGCGCGAAAATCCGGTGCCAGGGAAGTTTATTTCGCATCCTATTCACCCCCCTTACGCTTCCCCTGTGTCTATGGGATAGACATGTCAACAAGGGGAGAGTTCATTGCACAGAAGCATTCGGTGGAGGAAATCTGCCACCTTATCGGTGCGGACTTTCTAATCTATCAGAGCGTGGAGGGTCTTATCCGCGCTGCCAGGGCCGGAAACGAGGAGATAGACGGATTCTGCACCGCCTGCTTCACGGGGCAATACCCTACCGGAGACGTAAATGCCTCTATACTAGCTACTATAGAAAAGGATCGCAAGGCGGCGGAAAAGGAGCTGACGATATGATTTAGTTCAAGCATGTTTTTATCTCTTAATCAGAGGCCGGATCGGAATATCTTTAAAAACCCCCTGCCGATAGCGACAGGGGGCTTATTTTTAAAAATCTCCATGGATTACCCGTTACTTGACTCCTGGAGGATCCTTTTTGGTGATGACTTCAACACCCGGAGGGTCTTTCTTCGTTATGACCTTAACACCTGGAGGATCCTTCTTTTTTATGACCTCAACTCCAGGCGGCCTCTTCTTTGTCACACCCGTCTCGAAGTCCACATCATCGATGACATCGAGAGAACTTGTTACATTCTGACCGTACTGGACTGAAGGTACTCCCTTAATCCAAGTGCCGGAATTGAGCTCGAGCATCTGAGCGCCATCGTGGAAATAATGCGACCATGTGCCATCATCCCGGATGATGGTCAGGAGGCCCTCGTAGAAAGAATCTTCAGGATAGGAGATGATAATGCTCCTTCCCTGATTCTCCACCCCCCCAACAACACCCATTATATCACCATCGACAGCACCGGTCACAAATCCACTTACAAGACCGGTATTCTGATCTATCTCTAAATAAACTCCGTCGCTATAGCCGTCATAGGTAATGTCATAAGCGGCGAGATTACCGGCCTGCCCATTAAAAAAGACGGTTGCCAACAGAGTTGAAAAAGTAGCGAGTCTTCTCATCCTTCTCCTCCTTTTAAAGTGTTAGTACAGTCCTTCGGTCTTTAACGTGAGTCGTGATCAGAATGAAATCCTTAAATGCTGATTTCACTTCTGCCCTTGCAAAAAGCAAGAACGAGGCCATGCGATCTGGCACTTGTATAATCTCATAACTCAAAGATATTCAATAAGATAAGGATTTTTAGAGGGTTTGATAATATGAGTGAGAATGTAAAGGAACTTTATTATGGTAAAATGTCTTTACGCGTGTGAGTGGCCGGTAAGATAGATATTTTTCGAAGATGGATGAGATCGCTGCACAAGCGTTGTGGATGGAGCTTACAAAAATGAAACTTTGTTATTACACAGGTGATTCTTCTTACGACATTCTCATGTTAATTATCCGATAGATCACCTCTCGATTTCAGGGAATTACAGTAAAATCAAAAAATCCCCTCGCAAAGACGGTTTCATCATCAAGTCCGACCTTCATTATATAAGTGTAGGTACCGAGCGG
>JBHIFB010000227.1:0-2719 GCA_046760905.1 Candidatus Glassiibacteriota bacterium
AACATCTGACGGGTCAAAATCGTCTCACGCTCCCAGAGTCATTTGACCAGCAAAAGCTTCCTCGTCTTCGTATGGGTTACTCCGTCTCCCTCTGTAAGCTCAAGGCGATAGAAGTATACGCCGCTGGGCAGATCCTTCCCGTCGAGTGTAAGTGAATGTTTGCCGGATGACCTGACACCTTCATCCAGCCTTTTTACCCTCTGGCCCTTCAGGTTGTATATGTCCAGCTTGACGTATCCGCCTTCTGGCAGGGAGTATGATATCGTGGTCTTTGGATTGAAAGGGTTGGGGTAGTTCTGATCCAGGGTAAATCCCCTCGGCAGCGGGGGATCTTCCTCGATGACGATCGATGTGGCCGTGGTGTCGAAGACATCGAAAACGCTCCGTCCCTGGGTTGCAGCCCTGATGAACCCGAGGGTTTCGTGAAAGGCCATGTCCTCGATCACCGTGTTCGGGAGACCGTTATTGAAAGGAAACCAGCTTCCGCCGTTATCCGTCGTCTTGAAGCAGGAGAAATCGGTCCCTATGTAAATAGTGCCGGGATATGTGAACCTCCCCCGGGGGAGCACTATCGTGTTGACAGGGATGTCAGGCAGGTTGGAGCTGATATCGTTCCAGGTAACTCCATAGTCGGCGCTCTCCCAGACGTGGGTCGTGTCATAGCCTGAGAAGGTGGTGTAGACATGCCCGGCGTCGTCAGGGTCGATGGCTATGTCCATCACGAAACGGTTGGGAAGCCCATCGTTTCTGGGAAGCCAGTTGTCGCCGCCGTCTGTTGAAGCGTGGAAGTTGCCATCAGAGGTTCCTGCATAGATGACCATCGGATCGACCTCTGATACCGCTATCGCTGAGACGTATGATTCATAGAATCCGAGATCTTTAGTGAGGTCTGTGCTGATGGGCGTCCAGAGACCTGCTCCATTGGTGGTTTTGTATATCCTGTCTGTTCCAGCATACATTATGAGGTGGTTGTTCGAGTCCATCACATACGGGGCATAGAATCCGACATCGTCCTCGTAGTCGATCCCGATCGTGGCATCGTCCCAGTTCTCTCCCATGTCCGTCGATTTTAATAGGGAGAGGTAGACGTATTCGGTGAAGATCGTGGTGGGAGTTACGTAGTCTATTACGGTCACCCCGCCATCGGCGGGATATATCTGCTCCCACGACTGGGGATCCCCCATGAATAGCAGCGTACCCCTGTCCTGCGTGCCGCCGATGGATATGAAACGCTCGGTAGGATGGAGGGCGATGCTCTGAAACTGGGTGACCTCCAGCTCATTGTCCAGGTCGATCCAGTTCCAGCCGCCGTCGGTGGATTTGAATATACCCCTGTCGCTAACGTTGTAGAGGCTCGTAAGGTCGTTCCCCCAGGCCATGAGCTGCTGGTCGTACGGGGTGATGCCTTCCCACCACTGGGTCAGCTCGGTCCAGGTAGAGCCTCCGTCAGTCGTCTTGTACAGCTCGAGCCCGCCCGTGTAGGCTGTGAGCGAATCGAGCGGGTCGGCGATCGTGGCGTTCTTGTAGCAATCCCCTGCCCAGTCGAAACCGGTGTTAGACCATGTCTCTGCTCCATCAGTCGACCTGTAGACACCGAGAGGTGTGTACACATAAGAGAGGTTCGCATATATCCACTGGTTGTCATGCGAGTTAGCTGCGAGGGCGAGCATGACCCTCCCCATCTCCTGGGGCGATGGCAGGCCTGTCGTCTTCCTCACCCAGGTCCTTCCGCCGTCGGTCGATTTGTATATGCCGTTTGCTGGGTCACCGTCCGGTTTCCCCATCGCACAGTAGACGATGTTCGGGCTGTCCGGGTCAATCAGTACGTCGGTGGCTATTCCCGGAATGGAGACGCCCCAGTTCTCGCCGGCATCTGTCGATTTGAACAGTCCGTCCACTGAAGCGACAAACAGTGTGTCGGTGCCTAGGGGATGAATCGCAATTCTAGCCATCGACTCGGAGAAATATTCGCCGGCCTGGGTCCAGGTGACTCCGCCGTCAGTGGATTTGAAGACGCCTGCGCCCGGATACTGATCGCTCCGGTACGGCTTGCAGCCGTACTGGCCGATGAAGTTTTCCTCACCGGTGCCGGCGTAAACGATGGCCGGGTCCAGGGGATCAACGGCAAGGGCGCCGATCGAGAGTGAGGGAAGGTCATCGGACAGCGGCGTCCACGAATTCCCGCCATTCGTAGTTTTCCATACCCCGCTGCTGACTCCGCCCACATAGATGACGGCATCATCCAGCGGGTCGATGGCGATCGCGTTGAGCCTGCCGCCGATATTGCCGGGGCCTATCGGCTCCCACTCCGGGAGCTCATGAAGATTCACGGCAATCCGCATGCTGCGAACATCATCAAGCGAAGCGAGCTGTTTCTCTATTGGAAACGATCCAAAAGGGTAGCACCTCTGCTGATTTTCAAATCGCGCCCTCTCGTTTCTGAGCGTTTTCATATATTCCCTGTCCCCGGGATTAGGGAAGTCAAGCCGCCTGTTCTGCCTGCTGTTGAGAGATCCAAATTCTGAGAATGATAGGTAAGCCAGTGATATTAACAATGCAGCGGATATCTTTCGCATTAGGTCCTCCTGTACCTTGTCTGAAGCCCCGTTACACATCCATTATATAACCTTACGATGATAATGGCAACTCTTCGAGCCGCGGACCTTCCCTTGACAGAACGGGAGGATGTGCATAAATAAAAAGCGCAAAATATGTTACG
>JBHIFB010000228.1:0-2644 GCA_046760905.1 Candidatus Glassiibacteriota bacterium
GTCGCTTCCCAGAGTGATAATATGTTACCGTAATTGCGAACGCGACCACTAAGATTTCGAGAAGACCCGGTCTTCTTGAGGCTTAACTCAAGAAACGTAAGTTCTAACCGAGTCCTACAAAAAAAATCGATCGAACAGGTACTGAACTCGTCGATCGATTTGTACTATACTTATTGAAAATATTTCTATAAAACATAGCTAAATCCTATTATAATTTACACTAAGAAGCATTAATTAATACAGCCAATCGAAAATCTATACCGTTGTTATAGTCATGAACTATCCATTGTCAAGTGTAAATTTCACAAATATCATAGAAAAAATAGTAAAAAGTGGATAATTGGCATAATCCGCCCGAAAACAGGCATAATCCACCGGATTTTCAACGAATTCCCGGTGGCTGTCTGCTGATTTTATTCTGGATTCTTGATCAGTAACCTGTCGTAGAGGTAGAGGCAGAAAGCTGTGAGAAAACCCAGCCCCATGAAAAGGAGCCACATAAGATCCGGTCTCTGCATATCCCTGGCGAGTTTCCCGTAAGCGAATCCTGACAGTAGCCCTCCGAACAGGTTGCCGAGAGCTATTGTCACGAAGTAATACCCCATGAATAGCGCCACTTTATCCTGCGGAGCGATCCGCCCGATGTACTCCTGGCTCTTCGGACTCGCCGCCATCTCACCGAAAGAGAAAACGACAATCCCGGAGATGATCACCCAGCCGGTACTTCCAAATAGGGGAAACACGACGCCGATCGAGAGGAGAGTCGTTCCGGCGATGATCGTAAAAAAAGGCCTGAACCGCTTCATAACGAGGGAAACAAGAACCTGGAAAGCGATGATGGAGCCGGCATCCACGTTTATCATGTACTCAGGATTCACCTGCCAGCCGCTGTCTATGAGTGACTGAAGCTTACCGCTGGCTCCTGCAAGCCCCAGTAACGCAGACAGATTCCTGAGTGTCAGCAGGATGTCGGTCGTATCGACAAAATCCCTAATGTATTCAGGCATCGTCATGAAGAGTTGATTGAAGACCGTCCAGAAGCCGGAAAGGATGACCAGAAAGAGCATGAACCTCCAGTTCCCGAGAACGAGCACCGTATCTGCAATCACTTTTCTAAGAGTTCTTGCACTCGCAGAGTCCGCCTCCGTCGTTGGCTCGTCGTAGAAGAAGAGCACCGGTATGAAGTTAAGCCCTATCCAAACCGCGCTCATAATGAACACCAGGTTCCAGTCCCAGCCCCTGACGATGCCGGCAACGATCGGACCCAGGAATCCGCCTATGTTCACCATCATGTAGAAGATCCCGAAGCCGACTGATGAGGTCTCTTCATTTGTCGTCCTCGCAACTGTTCCTACCACCACCGGCTTGAAAATGGCAGCCCCTATTGCGACGAGGAGAAAGATCAGGAAGAATCCTGTGTAGGAGTGAAACTGTCCAAGGAGGTAGTATGACGGGGTGAGGATGCCGAAAGCGAGCAGAAAAGTTTTCCTGTAACCGTATCTGTCGGCGAGGGCCCCCGTCAGTACGGGCAGGAGGTAGAGGATGAAGGTAACAATCCCCTGGAGGGCGCCTCTCTGCTCTGAGGTGAAACCGAGGGCTCCCTCTTCGACGCTTCCCGTGATGTAGAGGGAGGAGACCGCATAGAAGCCGTACCATGCCATCCTCTCGAAGATCTCCATCGTGTTGGCGACCCAGAACGTCTTGGAGAATCTGGAACGTTTTCTTTTTCCAGGATCTGATTTCTTAGAAGCCTTTCCATCGGGCATCGTACCTTCCAGTCTTATTCATGGTAAGCAAATACAGCGACCCTCTATCCAGAGGGCCGTGTCCCTTTTTCTTTTTCAGAGATCCTCGATGAGATTCACCATCTCCCTCACCGCCATCTCCATCCCAACGAATATGGCCCTCGCGATGATAGAGTGGCCGATGTTGAGTTCTTCGATCTGCGGAATGCTCGCAACTGGTACCACATTACGATATGTGAGCCCGTGACCGGCGAAAGTCAAAAGCCCTAATCTCGAGGACAATTCCGCCGCTTCCCTGATCTTCTCCAACTCCGCGGTCTTCTCATCTTCAACTTCTGCATCGGCATAGAGCCCGGTATGGATCTCTACTGCGTCGGCTCTCAGCTCCTGGGCCAGCTCGATCGCCTCCATGGAAGGATCGACGAAGAGGCTCACTCTGAGGTCAGAATCCCTGAGCACCCTTATCCCCTCCGCTATTTTATCCCTGTTCGCCGCCACATCGAGCCCTCCTTCTGTTGTCACCTCCTCCCTTCTCTCGGGCACCAGGGTCACCTGTCTGGGCTTTACAGAACAGGCGAATTCTATCATCTCATCCGTCACCGCCATCTCGAGGTTGAGACCGGTCTGCACTATCTGCTTCAAAATCCTCACATCCCGATCCTGGATGTGCCTACGGTCACCCCTCAGATGGAGCGTGATTCCGTGAGCGCCGCCCAGCTCAGCCTGCACAGCTGCCCAGACCGGGTCCGGTTCGTAAGTCTTCCGCGCCTCTCTCACGGTTGCTACATGGTCTACGTTCACACCTAGCCTTGTCATCGCTTCTCCCTCTCTTCGAGATAGGAATGGATTATTTCTTTAGCCCTCTGGGCGGCATACCGTGGGACCAGCACTTCGCCCCA
>JBHIFB010000229.1:0-2641 GCA_046760905.1 Candidatus Glassiibacteriota bacterium
GGAGGAGATGGCCACAACAGTGGCAGAGGTGTATCACAACCTCTCAGCTGAGGAGCAGGCGAAATGCTCGATATTCGCTGGGAATTATGGAGAAGCAGGTGCGATAGACTTTTTCGGAAGAGCGCATGGTCTGCCAAACGCGATATCGGGCCACAACAACTACTGGCTATGGGGACCGGGAGAGAGCACCCCAGAAGTAGTAATCATATTCGGCGTTGAGTTCGGGGAGTTTGAATCATACTTCGAGAGCTGTGAAAAGGCGGCGGTCATCGGGCATGAATACGCGAGGTCGTTCGAGACGGATCTAGCGGTGTGGGTGTGTCGTGGGATCAGGATGCCTATCAGTGAGATCTGGCCAGAAGTGAGGATTTTCATTTAAAGGAGAGGAATTGAGAATCACACGATTTCTCATTTTAGCTGTACTTATGACATCAGGCGGAGAGAGGGAGCTTGTTGATCCTGTCGGATTCCCGACGAACAAGCAGCAGGCCGAGGCAGTTATTAAATACGCAAAAAAGCGCTCCGATGAGATGACACGCGAGGAAAACATTCCTCATAGTCCCATGCTGTCGGCCATCTGCCCACATGATGATCACATATATGCCGGTCCGCTCTACATACCAATCATGAAACGCATCCATGCCAGCCACCTTATACTCATAGGCGTTTTTCACAAGGCATGGAAATGGGATGCCAGGGACGTTTTGATCTTCGATGACTTTCAAACCTGGAAAGGTCCGCTGGGTTCTGTCCCCGTTGATGTCCCTTTCCGTTCAGCCGTTCTTGACCAACTTCCCGGGAACGATTTTCTTGTCAACCGAAAGTACCATGAGGTGGAACATTCGCTGGAAGCGTTTCTCGCATTCATTCAATATTTTAGTCCTGAGGCGGCCATTCTGCCCATACTCGTCCCCTACATGAAGTGGGAAACAATGGATCGGCTTGCCCTGGACCTCTCGAGATCGGTTGCGAAAGTGATGGAAAAAAACGGCTGGAAGTGGGGGGGAGATGTACAGATACTCATCTCCAACGACAGCGTCCATTATGGCGATCAGGGGTGGGCAGGAAAAAACTATGCCCCTTTCGGGACCGGAGTGGAAGGGCTGAGCCGGGCGAAGAACCGGGATCTGACCATCATTCGTCAGCACCTTCTCGGGATCATCGAGCCTGAAGAGCTAAGAAAGATGCTATACGCACTTGTCAATGAGGAGGATGTCACGCAGTATGAGATCACCTGGTGCGGACGATTTTCCGTACCTTTCGGGGTGGATTTCAGCTATCACCTTTCAAGGAGTCTAAATCAGCCCGTTCCCAGGGGCTTTTTTCTAGGGTACGGGACCAGCGTTGAAATGGGTGAGCTCCCCGTGAGGGATATAGGGCTAGGTGTCACAGCGCCTGCAAACCTTCACCACTGGGTGGCTTACTCGGCTATCGGATATTTCACACCGCAGTAAGGGTGGGGGAAGCAATCCTGCTTTAGGCAGAATTTAAGTGATTGAATTGAGAGCTGAATCTCAACCGAGGGATGATTTGATGAAGCAATTACCCATCGTTTTTGTGATGCTCCTTCTTGGATTTGGCTGTGCGGGAGGGGAGAAAAACCAGGAGGCCCCACAGAAAGCCAGTACCATTGAATCCCAACATGAAGGCAAAGCCACCACGGAAGTGATTAGCTTCAGCCGCGTTTCCGAGCCAAGGGAGAACGCCTTCAGCCTCCTGATCCCCCAAGGGCTGGCAGACCGAGGGCGGGATTTTCCGTGTCGATCCAACAGCTCAGGGCGGGCCGGCTCAATCGATTGCAGCCAAATTAGACTTTGCAGTGAAGAAGGATCAGGCGGGAACGGTCATGATCCGCTGGTTGCCCGATGTACTCTTCTTCGACATGAGAATGTCACCGGCAGGTCAGATGGGAATGTTCCCACCTGGCAGTAATTACATGGGGATGACCGTTTACCCCTTGATGTCTGCCCGGCAGTTCATACAGGATGTGGCATTTCCCTATGCCCATCCGCAGGCGAGCAATGTGCAGGTTACAGAACAGAAGAACCTGCCCAAGCTCGCACAGAAATACCAGCAGGGGATGCAGGCCATATTACCACAGTTTGCATTCAGCTACGACGCTGCACTCGTGACAACAACATACCGGGAGGGAGGGGAGAGCTACAGGGAGAAGATGGTGGCGGTTGTTGAGGACTGGGGACAGCTTGGTGCCGGGATGTGGGGCAACAAGGAGACATTCCTCATTCGGACGCCTGTGGGAGAGTTTGAGAAGTGGGAGCCTTACTTCAGCATGATCCAGAGCTCGGTCAAGCTCAATTCAAAGTGGGTCGCGGGTGAGATCCAGGGGCAGATTAAACGCGGTGAGATAGTACTTAACACCCAGCGTGAAATCCAGCGGATAGAACGGGAGATCGTCGAACACCGTCAGAGGACAAACGCCGAAATCCACAACGACATGTTCCTGACCCTCACCGACCAGGAGGAGTATGTCAATCCCTATACGAAAGAGATAGAAATAGGCTCCAACCAGTGGCAGTTCCGATGGGTAAATGAGAGTGGCGACGTGATTTACACCGATAGCGAGGAGTACGACCCGAACATCGACATCGAGCTGAACCGCTCAGATTACAAGAGGACCCCC
>JBHIFB010000230.1:0-2598 GCA_046760905.1 Candidatus Glassiibacteriota bacterium
TAGAGTTTCCGATGTATCAATTTTTTATGAGGCCTGACCCCAAACAGTTTTGTTGGACGGCAGTGACATTTATTATGAATGATGAATTTACTCTTCACTCTTCTCCTTGGGAGGCCAGTGCCCCAACTGACTAAGAATTGCAAGGTTGTCCCACTCAACCCACATCTCGGCGATCTTTCCAGCTTCAAGGCGCAATATACTGAGATATTTCACTTCTGCCTTCTTCCCTGTAGCTGGGAATGGTCCAATTGCACCTTCTTGAGTACCCGAGAACATAAAATAACCGGCAATCATATCCCCTTCAGCAATTATCATCTCCATACTAATTCGAGAATCGGGAAAAACCTCCAGATCTTGCTGAAGAAATTGCTTTAACTCATCACGACTTTTAACATGAACATCTGGGGTAGCCTGACAATGACGAACAAAATCAGGCGCGACTATCTCATCGAGGAGATCATAGTTTCGGGTATTTATTGCCTCAATAAGTTGTCGTATTACCTCCTTATTCTTCTCCAACTGAACTGTCGGAGAAAGGCTGCATCCAATAAACAATCCGAGCAAGATGACTAAACTAATTCTATTTGGTGTTTTCATTTCGACCCCCTTTGTGAACTTCAGGTGTATGAGTATCAGACATAGATATTATTGAGTGTCTGTCCGTCTAACTATTGCGTCTGTCGGATATCACACAGAATCATGTTGAGCGTAACTTCCCACATTCAATGATTGTAGCAACAAATAAATGTGAACATAGCTCGCTTTGCTCGCAATGTCCCCAAAACCAAAGTTCCTATAGATACGTAGTCCCGAAATCTCAAGATGGCTATACATTTCAGGACTTTTGTCCTTAAGGTGAAAGCACATCTTTTCCTCCACATCCCCATAATAAGTGCTAAGAAAAACAGCAAAATTTGCGAAATGTTAATATAAGCAACTGTATCCACTAGTCAAGGAAAAATTGGGATTTATTAAAATCGTCACAACGATCATTGTCTTGAAGTGCGGCCGAGAAGAAGTTTCCTGGGCCACCCCACGTATCGACTGAACAAACTGGTGACAATACACCATAGAATAGTTTGCCTTCACCTAGACTTCTGGATGCATCATGAAGCATGGCATCATCCTGTGTAAACATCACGCTTCAATTCATTGGCTCGACCCAGCAAGGCTGGATAATCGAGTTCACTCGCGCTGTCTTTATTGGCTATCAACACGTATATACTACGCAAACGAGATCCCTTGCGATAGCCCTCGGCATCAGGGACTACGTCTTGTAAGATGCCTTTCGTCACGTTGACGCTTCTCTCGAAGAGATTCAAATGAGACCAGATGTCTACGGTCTTGATCTTCTGCGGCTTTTAGTCGATCCATCAACTTCTCAAGGTCGCCGTCGCAGTCTTCCAGGATTTTCTGCCTGGCTCGGTGTATCTATTCGACGATGGGATCGTTCCTCATAATGCTTCTCCTTCTGAGGATTCCAAAATCTTCTCTGGTATTACGATGAGTGGCGTGTGGCGATTCAGCTTAGCGTTTACGTTCAACAACCTACGAATGATCACTCCATTAGCAATGTGAGCACAATTCCATGTCAGTAGATAATCCATTTCATACGCCACTGCAAAGGCAAAATGCGGAAGATCGGCCCGGGCGCCGCCTGTCAAACCAAGCTTCCGGTCATATACCCGAACAAGCGCCCGCACGTCCTCCATGGATGTCCTCCAAGACTGATTCGGAGATGTACAAGTCAAAACGATCATGCTCATCCTCAGATTTCCGTGTCCGACTTGAATCCCAACTAAAGTTGGGAAATCAAACTAATTCCTCGTCTCTGAAATGTATAGAACTTCCTACATGTCAATATATGTGACTGTACCCACTTGTCAAGGAAAAATTAGCATGGTACAAAAAAATCCTTTTCACCTCGGAGTTCATAGGATATATTTCTCTTTCAATGGGACAGTGATATACATGTCACCATATTTTCTGAAGGGGGTCCTATGGACGTCAAGGCAATTCAAAATGCCCTGAAGGAGCGCAGTTTTGCCATCACACTCTCTGCAGGGGATCACTGGTGTGCAATCAGCGAACGGAGTGCCCTGTTCACGGATTCAGAGTCGGGGAAGTGCCTCTTGACGTCTGGATCGAGCATGACAACCCCATCTTCTTGAGTGAAGTAATGCACTTCCGTTGATCCATCCTTCTTAGCTATCTTCACCGTATGTCCATGGCGATAGGCCTTGAAATGCTTCCCACGAACGCCACCTGAGAAATCGTATTCTTCTCTCATTTCATTCTCTTCGCTGCTCTTGTCCTTATCTCTCCTCATAATCTCTTCGCTCCCTCCTGGTCGCTTCCCTGCTGTTAATGATGCGGATGTTCTCGCCTCTTTCTGTATAAGATACCACTAAGATCCTTCCTTTTGAGGATAGACCCACATCGATGTACCGATCCTCCTCCGCGGAATGATCTGGGTCATATATCGTAATGGAGAAAGGATCGTTGAAGACCGTTCTTGCTTCCTCGAAACTGACTCCATGCTTCGTCACATTCTCCTCAGCCTTGTTCTCGTCCCACTCAAACGTCAGTGCCAAAGGG
>JBHIFB010000231.1:0-2559 GCA_046760905.1 Candidatus Glassiibacteriota bacterium
GTATTTCATAGGATCCACCCTGGTGATACCGAGGCAGTATGCCACCAGACTGCCGGCAATTGATCCCCTTCCAGGTCCGACAGGGATCCCCTTCTCCCTCGCTGTCTGAATGAAATCTTTGACCACGAGGAAGTATCCTGCGTATCCAGTTTCTTTGATGACCCCGAGCTCAAAAGAGAGCCTCTCTTCAAGCTCCGGTGTGATGGTGTCGTAACTACTTTCAAGCCCTTTCCTCGCCTGGCCCTCCATGAAATCATCCAGTGTTTCGTATTCGTCGGGGATAGGGAAAACAGGCAGATGCGTTTTCCCAAACTCAAGCAGTAGGTTGCATTTCTCAGCTATCTTCACGGTGTTCTCGACGGCCCCGGGCAGATCCCGGAATAGCTCCTCCATCTCAGCCGGGCTTTTGAAATAGAGCTCTTCATTGTATCTGAGCCTGTTCGGATCGCTCATGTCTTTTCCTGTTTGAATGCAGAGGAGTATGTCATGCGCATCATGATCCTTCCTCTCGAGGAAATGGACGTCATTCGTGGCAACAAGCGGGATACCAAGCTCATCCGAGAGTCTAACCATCCCTCTGTTCACGATCTGCTCCTGCTCGAGTCCATGATCCTGAACCTCGAGGTAGAAACTTCCTTCATCGAATATTTCAAGGTATGATCTGCACGCTTTCCGGGCTCCATCCATGTCACCTCTTATTATCAGCTTCGCCACCTCACCCTGTACACACGAACTCAGAGCGATGAGCCCCTTCGAATGTTCTTTGAGTAATTCCTTGTCAACTCGCGGCTTATAATAAAATCCCTCGAGGAATCCCTTTGTGGACAGCTTAATGAGGTTTTTGTATCCTTCCTTGTTTTTCACCAGGAGGATGAGGTGGTGGTATTGATCGCCCGGAACCCGGGTTCTTTCAAGCATTGACCTCGATGTCACATACACCTCTGAACCCACAATTGGTTTGATGCCGGCTGCGATGGTCTTCTGGTAAAATTCTACCACGCCAAATAGGTTCCCATGGTCTGTGATAGCTACCGCTGGCATCTGGCATTCTCTGGCTCTTTCAACCAACTCGTCTATTCTAATTGAGCCATCGAGCAGGCTGTATTCCGTGTGGAGATGGAGGTGGACGAAACGTTTATATGGCATATCAGATAGAGCTCTCCCTCAGGAAAACACACTCACCGCGTATTCAGAACAGGTCATCCATGTCGATACTGTAACCCTCTGTTGATACATCGGTTATGACAGAATCTGCACTGCAATCGAAGGAATGCATAATCATGCTGAGCTGCACGAGGTATGGATATTTTGATCTCTCCGGATTCGGTTGATAAAGGATTCCATCGATCAGGTAGAAGCGATCGTTTTCAGGGCAATTGAACGCATACGTGATGAAGAGCCCTCCCTGCAATTCTTCTTTGTTCTCCCAGACGCCTCTGAGCCTCACTGCGGGGAGATTGCCGAAGGCGGTACTTGTGGATTCAACCCTGTGGATGAGAAGCTCATCGCCCGGGTAGTATATCCTGCCGATGGCTTGCCTCAGCTTCTGGACCCATTCTTCATCGATCTGTGGCAGGCTACCTTCTTTCCAGCATACGAGGAATGAGCGCTGGGGGTTTATATTGAAGAAGCGTATGGCATTCATCTGGATGCTCTGCTCATCATCGAAGGCGACCTGCAGCGTATCCTCGTCTGCAAGCCTGTAGATCTGGGGAAGAAGGATTGAGAATCCATACTGACCGGCGAAATATTCAGCAATCTTCTCGTTTACACCACTCGTGAACATACGCCTCCTCTCCTCCTCCAGAAAGGCATCGTTTATAAGAGAGAACACGGTTTCCCGTGAGGATGCAAAGGCACCGGGCAGAAATTCAGAATGTTTCGTATAGCACAATAGAACGTATTGACCAAGAGCCCATACGTTCTTGAGCGGCTTGAGATACGCTTTGCCCGACTCAATACTTTTCAATTCTTCGTCACCAAGGAGATCCCTCACAATCGGAGTGCCTTCGACCGAACCGATTACCAGGATTTTTCGCCATGTATTGAAGGGTTTTGGCTTTTCCGGCTCAACCTGTATCAACCTGAATGCCTTCTCCGTATGAACCCCGAAGACGGGTCTCTGCAATGTGCCTCGTATCTCCCCCTCCATTATGTTCCAGAGACGTCCTTGGACAATGACTACCACTTCGTAATCCTTGCCCGTTGCACTGGGCATCGTCCGGCATCCGATGAGAGGAAGGAGCATGACAGCTATCAGGAATAACGGCACCATGTAAGCATACCCTCTGATTTTCAAATTAAAATACTCCAATTGAGATTGAGCGTCAATACCGTTAGAAGTGGGTCGATCAGGGGAATGTGCCTTTCGTTCTGGATGTTAATTAAACGGTATCAGGGCTTGGAGTTCTTGCGTTCGACTCCTACGCATTTACTCATCAATGGTCTCGCAGGCGGGTTATCAGGGCTGCGTCCATTCTGCTCGATGGAACAGGTTGACCGGTCTAAGTGCTGCGTTTCACAAATACAGTGACGTATCTTGGAAGTGAAACGCAGCAC
>JBHIFB010000232.1:0-2487 GCA_046760905.1 Candidatus Glassiibacteriota bacterium
GATATCGGGCAGTAGGCATCCAGAGTAACGACATTTATCATCACATCCTCATCGAACCACGGTACGAAGACCATCCCTTCCTGGGGAGTCACGCGGCCACCTACCTCGGTGTAAGCGACCACCTCACCCCTGCGGGAGGTGATCCTGACCTTGTCACCTGTTTTTACGCCAAGCTTCTTCGCATCGTTCGGATGGATGCTTACAGTGGCGTGAGGATAGGCTCTGTAGAGACTCTTTACACGCCTTGTCATCGTACCGGAGTGCCAGTGCTCGAGAACCCTGCCAGTGCAGAGCCAGTACGGGTATTCGGCATCAGGCACCTCGGGCGGCGGCTCGTAGGGGCGGAGCCAGATCGTGGCCCTGTCCCCCTGCTTCTCGTTGCCGTAGAACTGGACCCCCCTTCCCTTCTCAACATAGGGATCATAACCCTCGCGGTAACGAATGACTGTCTCCTTTCCGTCTACCACCGGCCACCTGAGCCCTCTCGATGCGTGATATGCTTCAAAAGGGGCAAGGTCATGTCCGTGCCCGAGGCCGAATTGACGATACTCCTCCCAAAGGGCCTTCTCCACATAGAAGCCGGCCGTCTCGCTCGCATCGGATGCTCTGTGGTCCTCAGGAAGGGGGTAATCAGAATGCGAGTAATCGAAGAGGTGGCTCAGGCCCATTCGCTTCGCGAACTCGATGAACTGCCAGAGGTCCGATTTTGATCCGCCGGGCGCATCGACCATCTTCCTCCAGAATTGCGTCCTTCGCTCCGCGTTTCCGAAGGCACCCTCCTTCTCGACCCACATCGCGGTTGGCAGCACCACGTCCGCTATCTCGGTCGAGCGGTTCGGGTACACGTCCGAAACGACAATGAAGCGCCCATCCTTGAGCGCGCCTTTCCTGTACCGGTTCAGGTTAGGGTAGTCTTGGAAGGGATTCGCCGTCGTACTCCAGAAGAACCTGACGTCTCCCACATCCAGAGCTCTCACCATCTCTATCGCATGGTAAGTTGGCTTTGGTGGGATCGTCCCCTCCGGTAGTCTCCAGATCTTCTCGGTGATTTTCCTGTGCTCGGGATTTGTAACCGCCATGTCAGCGGGCAGACGATGGGTGAAGGTGCCGACTTCTCGGCATGTCCCGCAGGCGCTGGGCTGGCCGGTGAGGGAAAAAGGTTGGTTCCCAGGTTCACTGATCTTGCCGGTCAGCAGGTGCAGGTTGTAGACAAGATTGTTGATCCAGGTACCTCGGGTGTGCTGGTTCATCCCCATCGTCCAGAATGAGATGACTTTCACGCTGGGGTCACCATAGACAGAGGCGAGGAGCTTGAGATCATCTTGAGAAACACCACTTATCTCCTCCACATATTCAGGAGTGTATTTTGAGACATATTTGCGGTATGTGTCGAAATCGACCTGCCTGGCCTCCTCTTTGAACTTGAATTTATCCTCCAGACCGTAACCGATTTTTTCCTTGCCTCGCTTGAACAGCGTGTGCTTCTCAACGAATCCCTTGTTTATCATGTTCTCCCTTATAAGGATGTTCGCAATTCCATTCGCAAGGGCGAGATCAGTCTGTGGCCTGAAGATGATTTCCCTCTCAGCCATCGCCGAAGAACGGTTGGAAAACACAGTCAGGTTAAAGAGCCGCGCGCCTGCATTTGACATGAGCCGATCCGTCACTTTAGAAAACAGGATGGGATGCATCTCGGCCATGTTAGCGCCCCAAAGGACGAAAACATCGGCATGGGCAAAGTCATCATAAGATCCCATCGGCTCGTCCATTCCGAATGTAGTCATGAAACCGGCTACCGCACTCGCCATACAGTGCCGCGCATTCACCTCCAGGCTGTTGGAACCCAGGCCCCCCTTGAAGAGCTTGCTCGCAGCATATCCTTCCCAGATCGTCCACTGGCCGGAACCGAACATGGCAACGGCGGCTGGACCGATCTCGTCCATGGCTTCTTTCGCCTTCTGAGCCATGAGTCCCAGCGCCTCATCCCATGTTGACTCGGTCAACTCGCCACGTTTATCGTAACGCCCGTTTTTCCTCCTTATGAGAGGCCTCATCAGCCGATCTCTTCCATACTGGATGAAAGGGAGAGAATATCCCTTGACGCACAGTGTGCCCTGGTTCACTGGCGATTCGGGATCACCCTTCACTGCCATGATCTTCCCATCGGCCACCCCTACGAGGACACTGCAACCCGTTCCACAGAATCTGCATGGGGCCTTGTCCCAGACGAGATCCCTCTCCGGATCTCCCGCGAACACCTCGTAAGGGTTCAAGTAAATCGTCCCGCCCAGAGCTGAAATCACCACGGTACTTTGCCGGATAAATTCCCGCCGCGTGATCTTTCTCATGGAATCTTCTCCTTCCTTAAGCGCAGACTGACTCTTTCTGGATACAGCATGACCTGTAAGTGGAGTTTCCCCGGTTTTTCTGGAACTTAGAGCCCTTAAGTGAGTCGTGAGAGCATTGGGGTTCCCATCTTAGGCGAGC
>JBHIFB010000233.1:0-2477 GCA_046760905.1 Candidatus Glassiibacteriota bacterium
GGTGTCATAACAGGGGCACAGAGGATGGTCTTTATATCATAATCGTGAATACTCTTTCTGCCTGCGAGTTTTTTATCCTTCTGTGCATCCATGGTCATGATGGTCTCACCCTTCCTGGCACGCTCTATGACACTCGAGCTGAACTCATGAGCCTCCTCGATGAGACCCTCTTCGACATTCACTCCGTATTTGAAAACCAGGTTCTTACTTTTTCCGTCGTACAGGAAAAGCAGCGCCCTGTCTGCTCCCAGGATCTCGGTCGATACGTTGATAACTCTTTCCAGGAGCTTCTCGAGATCCCGCTCGGGCACCAGTTCCCGCATGGTATTGAACAAGGCTTCGAGGTTTTCTCTTTTGGAAGGCATCTCCATGGGAATACCCGAGTTTCTGAGGATTGGTCTGGTACACTTCCATTTTCATTGATAATACCCCGAAATTCTTGTTTTGTCTATTCAAGGAGTTGTTGGGATTGAGGCATTTTAGTGCAAATCAGCAGAACCTGGTGAGGGAAGCAATAAAATCCGGTTGACAAATTCCATTGCACCGAAAATACTCAATTTCGAGAGTGAGCTCTATCGTATATTAACCACACAATCATTTGGATAACAGATGAATAAGGTTGAAAGTGCAAAGAAGTGGTATAAACAGGCAAAGCATGACCTTGAGATGGCAGAACGAATGCTGAATGGATGGCGAACTTAAAATCACACTTTTTCTTCTCTTCGATCTTACTTCATCCGTCGGAAGATGTCAACCATAAGATCTCTTCTTCCCGGCTTCATTACTACTATTCACCCTCAATGACAATCCTCAAAGACAGAGTCCACCAGCCGAATTCCCATTTTAGATCATACTGATCCCTCCGGGGGTGGAATAGATCATCGGGAAGGAGAGAGTGGGGAGAGCCTCACACGGTTGCAACGACTGGATATACCCTCATATGCACAAGGCGGCTGACAGAATGGTCGAGCTCGCGAAAAAATACAGCGACAACAGCTGTGACGACCTGACACGCCGGGCCCTCAACCAGGCTGCACGGGAGCTCATGCTCGCCCAGAGCTCCGACTGGGCTTTCATCATGAAGACCGGTACCGTAACCTAATATGCTTCGAAGCGGGTAGCGCTTCACATCGGGATCTTCACCCGGTTGTACGAGGATATAAAGGCGAGCAGGATCGACGAAGGGTGGCTCAGCAGCGTCGAGTACCGGGACAATCTCCTGCCCCAGATGGACTACCGTTTTTACCTGTGATTCACCTCAACTGGACGTTCAGTCTTTCAGTTCTCCTCCGGATTGCCTCCGTGCCCACCTTTTTATAGACGAAATGGCAACAAATGGATTTGTTCACAATATGAATGACTTAACAATGAAAGCAATATCTTGTACAATGGGACTGAATTCAGTTTCCAGTGAGATGTCCAAGGAGTAGTACCTTCACATTTGAGAGGAGGGGTTTATGAGACTGATCGGCCTTACAGTTGTTACCCTTTTCGTGGCAGCATCCGCTGCCGGTGCGACTTCCTGTTTCATGGACCAGTACGGGAATGAGTACTGGTTCGACATCAACTTCGCCGAAGGTTATGTCTACGGGACCACGGAAAGTGCACAGGGATGTGATGCCCCCACCTGGTATCTCCAGGGCAGCTTCTACATCACGACCTCTGGCATCCAGTTCGAGCTCTCAGCATCAAATCCGCTGGGAGATGCTGACAATTATTGCATTGCCAGTTACAAGCTCAAAGGAATAAAGGTCGGCGCCAATTGGGAGTTCATGTGGTATTACCAGTGGCGGGATTATGGTGATCAGCCGGGGAATCTGGTCCCGTGTTCCATGGGAATCCCGGTTCCTGTCGAAGGCCGGGGTATGCTCAGGGAATAACCCACCGGTAACAATATGGAAAGTTTTCTTACGAACGCCGGGCCCTCCGTTGTGGGCCCGGCTTTCTTAGGAGCTCCGGATGAAAATGTTAAAACCGGTTATCAAGCTTTCGAAATTCTTTCTTATAGTATTCGTATTCGTCTCAATCCTCCACGCTTCGGAGGGAAAGGTCGTGCAGGTCTACCAATTTTACCCTGCCCGATTTCTTCCGGGATTTGAGGGAGGGAAGGAGCTCTCAGTCCTTGCAGAGAAATATTTCGCGATGGATTCCGGGAAGCTCGAGGATAAGGTAGAGGAGAAATCTACATCCACGATATGGATCAAAGGTACCTTGTTCAGGATCGATCCCGAGGGTGCTGGCGAAGCAACCAGCATTATTCTCAAATCTGATAGAGACAGCGTCATCATCATGGATCACAAGGAGAAGACCAGTCTCGAACTGTCAGTGGCTGATCTGAGCAAAATGAGCCAGGGCATCATGGATTTCAGTCCGGCTGAAAAACCGGAGAAAACAGTCGAAGCAAAGATCAAACTCGAGAAAACCGGAGCACGTAGAGTCATAAATGGCATTGGGTGCGACGGGTATACGACCAGTTC
>JBHIFB010000234.1:0-2476 GCA_046760905.1 Candidatus Glassiibacteriota bacterium
CAGCCTCTGCGGTCTCTGCAAACTCCCATGGAACGACATAGTGCCAGCTGACAACAAAGACTCTGCCGAACCTGCAAAGGTCCTGAAACACGTCCGCTGGTATGCGGAATACTTCACCGCCGTTACCGGGAGAAGAGTCGAGCCGGATGATCTGATAACGATGAGTGAAGCAGTCTATAATTTCCAGCGGATTTTCAGTCTCAGGCTGGGCTATGGTCGCAGAGAGCATGACTCGATCCCTTACAGGGCAGTTGGGCCGGTAACCGTGGAGGAGTATGAATCCAGGCAAAAACGCTATGACACCCAGCTCGTTGAGAAGCATGGCGTGGACATCGGTGGAAAGGATACAACGGAGAAAATCGCCATCCTGAGAGGATTCAGAGAGAAGCAATATGATCAATTGAAAGACGCTGTTTACAAACGAAGAGGCTGGACCAAAGACGGCATACCCACAACAAGTACTGTTAAAAGGCTCGGAATAGATTTCCCAGAGGTGCTCGAGCTTCTCAAGGCGCATGGTGTAGAATGAAGACTGGAGGCCGACAGTGAAAAGAGCGATCGTCGCAGTATTGGTATTATTCTGCTTCAGGTGGAGCTATGCACAGGAAGATCACCGGATAATATTCAATGCCCGGGTTGAGATGCGCGATGGTGTGGAACTTTCCGCCGACATTTATCTCCCCGATGAGGAAGGACGATTCCCGGTTATTCTCATGAGGACCCCCTACAACAAGAGCAGGGATTCTTATCTTGAGCAAGGTCAGTATTTCTCATCCCACAGTTTCGCAGTCGTATGCATGGACGTACGGGGGCGTGGAGATTCCGACGGAGAGTTCGCTCCGTATCGCAATGATGGCCGAGATGGATACGACTCAATCGAATGGTGTGCTGAACAACCATGGTCGGACGGGAATGTCGGGACTCTGGGAGGATCGTATCTCGGTCGCATCCAGTGGCTCGCCGCTCTCGAGAAACCGCCTCATCTGAAAACGATGATTGTGCTGGTCACCCCGTCCGATCCTTTCGTGGAGTGGCCCACCGGTATTCCGATCCCGATGGACATTGGATGGTTTCATTTCACAAGCGGTCATGTTAACCAGAATTTGAAGGCTGTGAACTGGAGTGAGGTGTATTGGCATCTTCCGCTCTATACAATGGATGAACGGATTGGACGGACTCTTTTTCATTTCCGTGAGGAGTTCGACCATCCCCGGCTCGACGAGTACTGGGAACCGCTACGTTATCAAAATAAGTTTGATCAGCTTGACTTGCCGGTGCTTCACATCTCCGGATGGTACGATGACGAGCAGATCGGTACGCCGCTCAATTACATCGGCATGACGACGCAATCGAGGACCGAAAAGTCACGGAAGAGCCAAAAAATGATGATGGGGCCATGGCCACACAAGGTGAATTCGGTATCGAAACTGGCAGAGGTCGATTTCGGTCCCGATGCAATAATCGATCTGAAACACTACCAGCGCAGATGGTTCGATTACTGGTTGAAGGGAATCGACAGTGGCATCATGGACGAGCCTCCGGTGAGAATCTTCGTCATGGGAGAGAACAGTTGGCGTGATGAAAACGAGTGGCCGCTTGCCAGGGCGAAGATGACTGACTACTTCTTTCACAGTAATGGCCGGGCCAACAGTCTGTTTGGCGATGGTACACTCTCCACTACACCACCAGAGAACGAACCGCCGGATCATTACCGATATGATCCGGCGAACCCCGTGCCGTTTATCACTGACCCTGAATTCTCCCAGATAGGAAGTGCGGATGATTATCGTCCCATAGAGCGCCGTGATGATGTCCTGGTATATACTACAGAGGTGTTGACGGAAGCGGTCGAAGTCTGCGGGCCTATTACTGTCACATTGTATGCAGCTACTTCCGCGAGAGATACCGACTTCATGGCGAAGCTGATTGATGTGTGGCCTGGCGGTTATGCTCAGCGACTCTGCGACGGCATGGTCAGGGCGCGATTCCGTGAAGGAATGGAGAAGCAATCGTTTATCGAGCCAGGTGAGGTGTATGCTTATACCATCAACTGCTGGAATACGTGCCAGCTGTTTGAGGAAGGGCATCGAATCAGGCTTGAGATCTCATCCAGCGCGTTTCCAAAGTACGATCGCAACCTCAACACGGCAGAAGCACTGGGAAGATCGACCGAGATGATAGTGGCGGATCAAACAATCTATCATGACGCCCTTCATCCTTCGCATGCCACCTTGCCGCTCGTCGACTGAACAGACAGACTGCTTTTAAGGGAACAATCGGCTCATTCATTCACCTTCAGACAGAGCTCGAAGCAGAAGACATCTACCAGGAAACGTGGCTCATATGGAGGATTGACCGCGATAAACCGGTAAAATCTCACCGTGGTCACACAGCATTCCTACCACATAGGAAATTTTTAGTGGACTTTCCCCATTTTTCCTGGAACTTAGTGCTGCGTTTCACAAATACGGTGACG
>JBHIFB010000235.1:0-2191 GCA_046760905.1 Candidatus Glassiibacteriota bacterium
ATCCCGCTCAAGGACAGCCCTCTCAGGAAAACCCAACAGCAGGATTCCTCCTCCGGGACACACTTGTCCCTCTGGTGAGTATGGATGATCATCGGCAGGGGAGGTTAAAGGAAAATATCACGCAGCGCTGTCAGCAAACGGTCCCGCCCGGGCGCAGGTTCCCTTCTCTTTCAGGTGAGAGAGAATCTTGTAGATAGGCTCAGTTTCAGTGAGTACCGAGATAATCTTCATCTCCCTACCGCAACGAGGGCAGGCGAGGTTTACCTCGAACACCAGTCGCAAGAGCTCCGCCCACTTTCTTCGCCAGTGCGTGGGAGCGCGTGTCTCCCTCTCCACTCCCGCACGCTCCCGGTTTCCCTGATCCCGTTTCCTCTTCCTGAACCTGAAAGTGACATTGAATGGATGGAATGGATGGAAGAGGGAAATTACATCATTAGATATTTCGAAAATGGTGTCGCAATAGCAGCGCTGGATGAAGTTACAGTTGAGTTCAAATTAAGCAAGAAATACCGCCGAATTCTCGGCCGGTATGATCCATTCAATAATGGCACTTCTGTGGCAGGCAGTATCGCGCTTGGAAAATACGAGGGGTGTGTACTGTTTGATACCGGAAAAGTGATCACGAAGAAATGAACGAACACGACTTGCTCTACTGCCCGAAATGCGGCGGCATTTCGGTGATGCTTATAAGCACGAAATGATGCTTGTGTGTGGTATGCAACCTCGAGTGGATCGGACAGCAAGAAGAAGAGGACAAGAAAGAATCTGAAAAGTGAACCGGTAAGGGGAGGAATGTGTGGCATACAAAATCCTGAGTGAGGATTTCTGGACAGATCCCGAAGTACAGCAACTTAAACCTGAAGAACGATACTTATTCCTCTACCTCATTACAAATCCAAACAGTCATTTCAGTGGGATTTATTATCTCCCAATACCATTCATGGTCAGTGAAACCGGGTTATCTGAGAGGGCCCTTCGAGGGGGCCTGGAGGCCCTGTCGAGGGGGGGGTTTTGTGAAATATGACGAGCATTTCAAGGTCGTTTGGGTTGTTAATATGGCAAAACACCAGACATGTGGTAGAAATGTCAGTCAAAGTACCATAGACGGAATAGCAAACAAACTGAGGAGTCTTCATAACTGCCCACTGGTTAACGAGTTCCTTGAAAAGTACGCTGAAATCGCAGAGAAATTCACATGCCCCATTGAGGCCCCCTCGAGGCCCCCCATAGGCCCCCCGGAGGTACAGAACAATGAACAATGTATACAGAACAATGAAGAAGGGAAGAGTCAACATCGCCCGAAAAAACCCGGGCGATTATCGCCTTCCCCTCAGGATTTAGTAAGCCTCTGGAACGAAAAAGCCATAGGTCTCCAGAAGGTCAGGGATCTGACACCATCCAGGACCAGGCATATCAGACAAAGACTCAAGGAAAGATCGATTGAAGAGTGGGGAGCCATTATCGAGAGGATAACACAGACCTCTTTTCTCATGGGTGAGAATGAGCGTGGATGGAAAGCAAAATTCAATTGGCTGATTGAAAAACCGGATCCTGGAGTCAAGATCCTCGAGGGATTCTACGACAACCACAGGAATATGTCTGATCCGTCAGATGATGAAAAACTGAAGAGATGCCGAAAATGCGAGAAATATACTGCCAAATCCGTCACAGTTGATTGTGAGGAAAATATTTTCAGGCGAGTATGTCAAAATCAAGACTGCGGCTTCGAAGAGACAATTACTCCTAAAGGCAGGGGGCCTCCGAAATGAACCTGCCAGAAAATGAAAAAGAGTTTCACGAAAGGCCGTTCTCACGTCGAATGAGCAGCGGATGTATGATTGCCCCACGATCTCAATTAACGGCAAGAGGTATTTCGACGAAAGAGGAATGGCCACCTTGATCAGGGTAGCGATTCTTTCAGGTGCGCAAGTGATCTTCATGGAACAGGTCCACGCGATGCCCAAGCAGGGGGTTGTCTCGATGTTCTCCTTCGGCCAGGGATTTGGTATCTGGCTCGGGATCCTCGCTTGCCACAGGGTGCCCTATGAGCTTGTAGCTCCTCAGCGTTGGAAGCGGGAGATGCTTGCTGATATTCCAGGCAGTGATAAAATGGGATTTTCGGCTTGACATTCCTGATTGGATACAGTAGAATCGAATGAGAAGAAGGAGTGAGATTTTAAATTCGCCTACC
>JBHIFB010000236.1:0-2167 GCA_046760905.1 Candidatus Glassiibacteriota bacterium
AATGGGCGGAGTTGTTACAGCTTGTCTTCGAGGTGAATCTCACCTGTCCCCGGTGCGGGACCGTTTGCTGACAGTGCCGCATGAGGTTTCCTACAATCGCCTTCCTGAGATACCATTTCACCCCCTGAGGGATCCGTGCGTCCTGGTGAAGAACTCCGGCCTGTGAAATCTGTCTTTGAGAACTGTCCTCGAGGGTGAAGAACAGGAATTCAGCAGCAAAATGAGAGTTGTGGTTGACATCTTTTGAGGGATGAGGTAGAATTGAGGTAGAATCAGAAAGGTGAAAATTTAGAAGTTCCTACAGATTAGGATAACCACTGCTCTTCCCCTTGTCAAGCTCCTTATTTTTCCTTGGGTAGCCTGAGAGGCGGGATGGAAGGATCACCTCGAAGCTCAGGTGGGGCAATCTCTTGCCCAGAGTCGCCGAGATCGAAGCTCGAAACCTGGGCTCGGGAGCCAGAGGGGAAAGCACGTTATGCCGAGCTCAGCATAGAGGGGGAACGTGAGCGCAGCAAGTTAAAAACGGGACTGAGGAAGGCTCCAGAGATTGTCGGCTTGCTGGGTGAACAGAAAAGTGGGAATGTCAAATGAGCACGGCGCTCAACCGTATACTATTTTACCCCCAAAAGTTGAACACCCTCCTTTTATCAGAGAGATTTCGTCAAAGAAATGATCACTCGATGAGCTTCATCCTTGCCCCCATTGGAGACTTTTTCAGCATTCTCGTGAGGCAAATCATATTAGTTGGTTTCATAATACTTTAGCAGGGCTGAGTGATCCGGCCGTGCTGGATGGAAAGGCCGTCGGAGGCGAGCACCCCTTTGGCCTAGAGGTGTACGCACAGTAATGTGTTCAGCCGACCGGTACTAATAGTGCGTGCGGCTTGGTCCGGCTATAGATTTTTCGAGAGGTGACTTTCGCTGCATTCGCATTCGGTTATGGAGTGAGGAAAATCCTCGAGGAGAGGTCAGCCAAAACTTCTCCCGGGGATTTTTCATTAAAATTTGATTCCGGTGGCCATAGCGAGGGGGAAACACCCGTTCCCATTCCGAACACGGAAGTTAAGCCCCTCAGCGCTGATGGTACTGCCCGGGAGACCGGGTGGGAGAGTAAGACGCCACCGGATTTTTTATTTCCCACGGTACATCTATCCACGGTGTGTTTCTTTCTCCTGCTTTTGTGAAGCAACCTTCGATAAATCACGCCGGTAGGTTAGAAGGTAACTTGCATTTCAAATGAAGCCGTTATATGCGGCGCCGATTTGCCAGGTGATACTGTCTGCGATCTGCAAGCCATTAACCCGCTGGTAGATTGGGAGAGATACACTCACCTGAAAAGACATTCCTAAAAGGTTACGCACTTCAAGGGAAGATAGTGCGTATATCCAATGGCCTCCCGAATCCCTCGCAGAGCCACCGCCGTATGGATCCTGCGGAGGTCCATCAAAAGAATCCCGACCGCTGATCCTTCCCTGAATTCCAACCAGAGGAGTAATCGTAGTGAAAATCATGGGAAGGAGCAATCCTCCCTCATACTGGAATTCATTCCCAAAACGATAGCTTCGGTCATTTCTGCCAGTGATGCGGAGAATCTGTGAACTATATGCGACAACAGGGCCAAAAGCCTGGTTGTAGTAGGAAGCCAGCAGAAAATCGGATGCTCCCGACCCAACTTGTTGACTCACTGAGAGAGTTCCGAAATCATCCCGTGCCGCATACTCTCCGGAGGGAAATTTCCAGCCAAGACCGATAGCAACCTCAGGACGATAGGGCGAGATGGGCCTTAACAGGCGATATTTCATGATCCCTGCAATATCACCGATCCCTGATGTTCGCCGTATCACCAGTCCATTCAGCAGGGATAAACGTGTCCATTTGTAAGGAATGAGAAGGGTGAGCGTGAGATCAGAGGTGAGACCATAGGAGATGGAAGTATTCACTATCTGAGTATTGTTCGAGCGTTGGAGTGCATCCTCGACTATTTCCTTTCCAAGAATCGTGCGATCGAGACGACCAAATTCGTAGAATACACGTATATCATATTGGCCTGCCGACATGGGTCTTTGTTGTAACGCTCCTGTCGGGAGAGTTAATCGACCACAACACCATTGAGCTTCAAGGGAGGAAGATAGGTGAAGGAGAAGAAAGAGCAGTATCAAAGGGATCTT
>JBHIFB010000237.1:0-1999 GCA_046760905.1 Candidatus Glassiibacteriota bacterium
TGTCAGGTACAATCCAAGCACGCGGGGCCGGATCGCCGTAAAGCTGTCCGGCGTAAGATCGAAAGAATCCCTCCAGACCCGGTGTGGGATAATGCAGCTGCCAGTCATGCGATGAGGCATGTCCGCTGGTCACGAAGACATTGATCACATTTCTATCGAGGAGATTCACAAGAATGTTGGTACAATCAGTAGGACCGGCGGTCGTCGTGTCGATTATCCCTCCTGGATACTTGATCCACATCCTGTTGTAAATCGTCTCGGAGAAATAAAGCCCCTGGTAGAAGTACTTCAGCCACCCCGACGCCGTCTTTAGGACAACCGTCCTTATCGGAAATTCACCCGGTGCTGTTACAAGGCTCACGGCATCCTCCGGTATGTAACCGGTGACGACGCCATAGAGTGCGTCACCATATGGATCGTCATCCAATGCCCTGGTGAACTGTTGCACCTGCCTGACAAATAATCCAGTGGAATCGAGCGGCTTTGATACAACACAGACATATGAAGGCCTGAACTCGGCCAGAGCATCCTGCATATCCCAAACTGTCGAGCCATAGGTGAACACCTCTTATTAGCTTTCTGCTTAGCAATTTTCTTTTTCAATAAGGACCCTGCTTGATAGGATGGTCATGCTCATAGAATCCCTGGACATGGCTGAGCCTTTCTATTTCATTGCTGATGCATATTAAGACAACCGCACTATCGTACAAAGAGTCAAGACTGCCGAAACGCTGTGCGCGGTCCTCTTGAGTATGGCGAAGGCACACCATGTACTTCCAGGAACGGAGGTTAACAGACCGGCCCTCTATTGTTACCGAAACTCTTGCCGGGACCTCCTCCAGAAAGTCATCGACATCCCACTCGACTGGTTCCTCGGTTTGCCATCCTTATGCATCGAGCCTTTGGTAAAAGTAACCCTTACGATGAAGGAGAGTTACAGAAATCATTGGAACTCCCAGGTTCGACGCAGAGCATATGGTGTCACCGGCAAGTACTCCCAAACCGCCACTATATGTGAGGATTCCCGATTCGAGCCCGATCTCCATCGAAAAATAAGCTATCTTCCTTTCATTGTTCATTGAAGTTCTCCCATAAATAACTGATTAATTTTGAAGGGAGGGGAGATTCAACCTGTGAATTGGATGAAAAGAGTAAGAGTAACACATAGAAAGCGAGTGAGATATATCTAAATAACATGGCTTCACAGCATCATTGATGGAAGCTGCCTCAAATTACATACGGCCAATTGAAAAAATTTATTGATATAGTCCAATTGACGATACCAGCATGAGAAGGACTGGCAAATCATATTGCAAACATTCTCTTGATCCTTGGAATATCTTCCATCATCTATCCCCTAACTGTGACCAAGGGTACCGTCTGGAAGGAAATCCCATTGAGCCTTCTGGCTGCAATCCTTCTTGGTGTTCTTACAAACGATCGATTGATAGATGGAAAGGCCTCCTGATCTGCTACGCCAATTTCTTGATCAGAGCCACCCACTCCCTCGGTGCCTTCTCCTCGGAGGTCCACTCGAACTGCCCCTCCCGCTCGTGCATGAACTCGTAGTGGAGCGGTCTGGGATCATGGTCATTGATCAGCTTTACCGTTTCCCCGGGGGCCAGGCCATCGAAGACCTCGAAGATCTTTGGGTGCCGCTCCCACGGCGGCATCTCCCGAACATCCAGCGTGACTACCTTTTCTTCCGCCATTGCAGAATCCCTCCTGCTGGGTTCTCAAGATTTCACGTATGTTTCCTCAAGTTCACAGACCATATTTAGAAGCTCATAGTGTTTCCCCTCGCCGATTCGCTCGTTCGCGACTTCCTAGAGCTTCTCACCTTTATTGACCGGTTATGAGACGTTCTCTCCTTTCTGCCATCCTCTCCCCGGCCATCCGAACCGAAGTCCCGGGTCCCGCGATGCCAGCCACACTTAGGGTGCCAGCCCTTAGTGGTCGCGTTCGCAATTACGGTAACATATTATCACTCTGGGAAGCG
>JBHIFB010000238.1:0-1958 GCA_046760905.1 Candidatus Glassiibacteriota bacterium
CCGCACCGGTACCTTGTGATGAGGACGTTGACCCTCAGAGACCACCGCCCTTATCATGATGTCGTTCTCTGCCCTGTACCTGCTGTGAGCCCAGCTGCCGGTATACTCCCATCCACGCCTTGAGAGAGGTGTGCTCTGATCCATGCCGAAGGTTATGGTCGACTGATATCTGTGTATCGCTCCTATGAAGAACGATCCTCCCCAGAAGTTCAGGTTATTGTCGGTGAAGTCGACTGTGATCCAGCCGGTTGTCGACACGTACACGGTATCCCCGGCCAAGATGGTCCCTGGAGCCCCGTCCGGCCCGTCATCATCGAGCACATACACGACCATGTCGCCTGGGCTGCCTCCTACATAGATCATAGCCTCATCGAGCCTTGCCGGGTAGCTTGGGGGTACAAACTCGTTTCCGAATCCGGAGAAATCACCGGTCCACGAAGTGAGCTCTTCGGCGCTTGCATCATCGTAAAAGAGTACCCCCGGATAGCTCACGCCATGGACTTCCACCTCGAGGTAATCGTTCCCAGGAACCATGTCCACGCCCGGCGGCAGATGAGCCCCAAAGAGTGCCGAGAAAGTTCCAGACCCTACCGTCCATGCACTTGGCATGTCGCAGGTGACGATCTCGCCCGGATCAATCGGTGTCGAAATGAATAATGTGTCTTCATAGACAGTGCTACCCCAGATGTCCTCGATCTCACACGATGCGGTGAAGGATTCCTCGGCCTGGTTGCCGAAATTTTTCACATCTGACCAGATCGAAACAGAGGAATTCGGCTTGACAAAAATACCCATCCCGCCTTCCGTCAGGGCGTTGAGCACTCCAATGTCATCCACCTCGTAAGTCGTACTCTCGGGTGGGATGAACTTGATGACTGTGGAATCGGCGAAGGGGGGTGGGACAGGCGGTGGCGTGTAACGATCATTGTAGTAATACGAGAGCCCGATGGTACCTGTGTTGTTCTCCATTCCCATGCTGAAGGCGTTGCTGCCTCCTGCGCTGAAATCACCCACCTGCTCGGCGTATTGATAGGTGATCGTGCTGTCGGATCTGGTTAGGACAATCTGGAACGTATGCGATGTACTACCGTCGGCGTACTCGGGCACATCTATGTACGACACGACGAAGCTGTCAAGTCCGGGACTCGTATAATAGTAGCAGCTCCCCCCCTGGGTGAAGTCGATGTCTCCTGCCAGGCAGGCAAGCAGATCGTTGGGGGGTGTGGGATTGGGAAGCTCATTGAATGGGTGAGCATAGTTCTGACCCGAGGAGAAGGAGATCCAGCCGTTTGAACCGACATAGAAGCGGTCCGCCGTATACCAGTAGTACGGAAATTCGAACCCGATCAGGAAGGGTCCTACGGAGTTGTCATCGGCGAGTCCTTCAACAAGAGTTCCTATGCCGGTGATGTCCACCCATTGGAATGTAGGGCCGCCTGGCTCATCGCCGTCGATCCAGGTGTATCCGTAATCATCCGGACCTCCTGTCCCGAAGAGTATGGGTCCACATCCGGTCGGCTCATAGACCGAGCCAGGACTGACGGTATCGATTGAGAACGCTGAATTGAATTCGAGCGCAATGAGAGAAACGAGAAAGAGAAAAACAAAAGTCTTCATCTGTAACCTCCTTTCTGGGTGATATATGGATGAATTGACAGGGAATGAATGTAGTGTAGTTAATTAAAAGAGTGCCCTCACCCATGCCGATTATATCACGGCGGTATTTTCATGTCAAGCAATTTCGTTGAAATCTCTGAAAGAGTCTCTCTTCGCTCAGGCACTCTAAAAGACTTTTTCAGAGAACTTTTGTTGAAATCTCTGAAAATCCTGGAACTTAGAGTTGTTTCGTTCGGACGCTTCGCATTTACCCACATGTGGCTCGCAGGCGGGGGATCAGGGGAGAGTTCCTTTTGTTTCGGCATGCGGATTGACCGGCTTCAGGGCTCCGAGTCCTTTCA
>JBHIFB010000239.1:0-1923 GCA_046760905.1 Candidatus Glassiibacteriota bacterium
AGGTATATCGTTAAAGGCGAGCACAGCTCCTATGAGTTTCCCATACTTATCACGGATCGGTGCGGCACTATCCGTTATCACCCTCTCTGTCCCGTTCCGTGCGATGAGGATGGTGCTGTTAGTATTGAGGCGGATTTCGCCCTTTTCAAGTACCTTTTTCAATGATTGCTCGCAGCTTTTCCGGGTCCGCTGGTCAACTGTGTTGAAAACCTCACCGATATACCTGCCGACAGCTTCCTGCTGGAGCCAGCCTGTTAACTCTTCAGCGGTTTTGTTGATCAGAACTACTTTCCCTTCCTGATCCATCGTGATCACTCCATCACCAATGCTGCGCAGTGTCACATCCAATAGTTCCTTTTCAACAGCAAGCGCCTCCTCGGCCTGCTTCCGCTCGGTGACATCGGTGAAAAATCCAACGTTGCATTCTTTCCCATCTATTAAGATCCTGGTTGTGTTGATATCCGCGTAAATGACTTTCCCATCCTTTCGCAGACATGGAATATTTGACGCCAATGATTTTTCGCCGCGTGCCTGGGCCTCGAACTCGGAATACACATGCTCCAGGGACTCTTTGGGGTGAATGTCATCCACTCCCATCCCTCTCATCTCCTCTTCGGTATACCCCAGCATCTTGCATATTGCTGGATTGGCATATCTGAACTCCTTCGTCCTGATGTCTGCCACGATTATACCCTCTATGGCACCTTCGAAAAGTGACCTGTACCTCGTCTCGGATTCCCTCAGTGCCTCCTCGGCATTCTTTCGTACCGTAATATCCGTGGATATACCACATACTCCATAAATGGCACCTGAGGAATCCCGTATGGGGAACTTTATTGAAATGTAGGTATGGGGCCCATCAACGTGTGGGGCTATCTCATCGAACTCAAGGGGAGCTCCTGCTTCTAATACCTTCAGATCGTTTTCTCTGAAAGCATCGGCCATCTCCTTCGGAAAGATATCATAGTCGGTCATACCTACGATTGTCTTCTTATCTATTCGGAATAATTTTTCATAACAGTGATTGATCAGTATGTATCGACCCTGCAGATCCTTCAAATAAACAACCGCCGTCGTGTTGTCAAGGATTGATTGAAGACGCAGTTCACTCTCTCGCAAAGCATCCTCGGCATTTTTGCGCTCTGCGATTTCCATCTGCAGCTTTTCTGTAAAAGCCGAGAGCTCGGCTGTACGTTCCCTGACCTGCTCCTCCAGATGGTTGCAGTTTCGTTCGAGCTCTTCCTCAACCTGCTTACGCCTTTCCTCCACACCTATTACAGATGCCAGGAGACTCAAGATCTTTTTTTCATCTTCGCTGGCGGCTAAGTCACGCTTAAAGACTGCGCACAACGAACCGACATAGTCACCTGCGAATTTTACAGCGCGTCCGATATAGGTTTGCAGATTAAAGAGTGTAACGTTGGGATCGGTCTGTGCGTAGCGGCTCTCCTGAAGGTTTCGAATGACGATCACCCGTTCACCGCCCTCCTTGATTACATCGGTGCAGATGTGACCATCGGATTTATCCCTGGGATTATAGCCAGGAGGTGTATTCCAGCTTCCCCATGCGCAGAGCATTCCCCGGTCGAGTCGATTGTAGAGCGCACAGTCTGCTCCGAGGACTTCTCCACACAGGGCGGTTATGAGGTTTATGTTCTCAAGAGGGTCACTCCCCAGTTTCGAGAGGCCTTCGTTTATCTTCTCCAGACGTTCTTCCAGCAGTCTGCACTTCCCTTGCAGATCCTTCAGGAGAGTGTTGCTGTTACTATTCCCACAAATCCCATTCTTGCCATTCTTGTCTTTCTTTTTCTCCCCGCTCATTTTAATTTTACCTCGTAAGAGAATGTAAGATCAATCCGTCTTCCCGACACTAAGTGCTGCGTTTCACAAATACGGTGACGTATCTTGGAAGTGAAACGCAGC
>JBHIFB010000240.1:0-1875 GCA_046760905.1 Candidatus Glassiibacteriota bacterium
GTAGGCGTCGGTCGGAACCTCACCGCTCCAGGGATCATCAAGATCAAACAGGTGATTCGTCGGATCCGGATAACAATATCGCATGGGTACCGTCAGATAGTCCCCGACTAGCAGCACGTACTCTATACCCCAGGGAATGTAATACGCCCTCAGGAAATTACGTATTTGCTCTGCTAGATCAATCCCGTCCTGGCTGGTTATCCTCTCATCATCGGTTGTGATCATTCTGACCTGATATCCAAGCGAACTCTTCCACGGGAGGAAATCTGATGAGGTGATCACATCTACGAGTGAGGGGGCGGTAATGATGACATAATCATACGTGTTACGTTTCGATGGTAATTTCGATATCGAGGGGGATCTGGAGGATTCTGGCCTATACATCTCTTCTATATCCCGGTAGTTTACGAAAAGCCTTGCCGCCCTGTCATCGGCAACAGTGTCGAGTCTGTTCATGCGATTCTGCAAAGCTTCCAAGCTGCCGGGTTCTGGTATGTCATAGAAGATAGTTATTCTTGTTTCGTTGCAGTAGTATAATGTTTGTGTGCGGGCATGGTACCTGAACGGGCAGAGAGATATAGAGGCAAATGCATATTTTCGAAGGCTTCCAAAGCCTACTAATTTTCCGCTATCGACAGGGTATGGCTCGTCCGATAGGTAGACTGACTCGTGGTTGTCTTCCCATTCCTGATATGCTCTGGCTCCGGGCGAGGCATCTGAGGAAAATCGATCTAGAGGAAGGATAGGCGGGGCGGGTTTGATCCTGTATTCACCAGGTAGACGGCGAGGATCGACACCTTCGACTGTAACGGAACTTACCTGGGCTCCGGGGGGGAGTGCGAAAAGGAATTTTTTCGATGGGAGCATCGGTTTTCCCGGGACCATCATTGGACTAAAATCATCCATCTCTATCTTCTGCCACTCTTCGTCATCAATGATCCGAAAAGCACCTTCTTCAGGCAAGAGTGCAGTATAGGTGATGGAATACAGGTCGGTATTATTAGATCTTGAAGTATACTCCGGTACGGAAATCTCAATAGAGGCAGCAGTGGCAGACCCACTGATTAACAGAACCGCCATGATAACGATAGCAGGATAAGGTCGATTTCTCATGATCGTTGGCTCCTTCCGGGCAAGCGATGGAATGGCCGACCACCGTTCATTTGCCATGCATGCATTCCGTTCAGTATTTAGTGATTTTCGTGCTTCTACTTTCTCTCCCATCCCGATTATACCCTTTCACTGGAGAAATGTCAACCGAGGGAAATCGTTTTCCTGAAAGCCATTTCTTTAATCCTGGAATTGAGTTTTGATTGTTCCCTCACGCTGAATAACTGTTTGTTGTTTCCGTTGGAGGAGCGGCCACTCTTTCCTGAACCGTGCGTGCCAGGAGATAGGCGAGTGGCTCAGGCTGAATGTAATCG
The DNA here is from genome assembly GCA_046760905.1 of Candidatus Glassiibacteriota bacterium. Classification (GTDB taxonomy): domain Bacteria; phylum Gemmatimonadota; class CAZMKB01; order CAZMKB01; family CAZMKB01; genus JBHIFB01. Next base: position 1,425 of record JBHIFB010000240.1, read on the forward strand.
GAAACCTTCCCCCTTGGTCTACCGCCCCCGCAGACCCCGGAGTTCACCGCTTTATCGTCTCATCGAGGGGCATTTCGAGAGGTTTTGTGTGATCTACGGGGAAGAGTTCGAGAGAGAGGACGGTCCTCTGCGGCCGGTTGTAGAAAAGGCAGTCCAGAAGTATCTCGAATGCGGTATACTTGAGAATAGTTTCGCCCGGGTCGTGTGTGGAAATTGTAAGGCAGAGTTTCTCGTGGCATTTGGCAACCGTGCCGGGAATTTCAATCCATTATTTTGAGCTCAACATAACGGATTGGAATCGGTAGCGTCTCATCACACTGTGTAAATTCATTTGAAGGATAAAAGAGTAGGGCTTATCCTTCCAGTAGAAGAAAAACAAAGAGCTGTGAAAGCAGCTTGTAACTGGAAAGGAGAAGCCCTATGAGAAATTTAGCTGAAGCTGAGACAATTG
>JBHIFB010000241.1:0-1805 GCA_046760905.1 Candidatus Glassiibacteriota bacterium
TCTCTATCAGTATGTCAACTCTGCGCTCGTTGAGATAGGCACACCGGTTCAGGAGCCGAATCCACCGGTCGCCGGTGATCTGATCAGGATCGACCGGTACAGAGTGGGAAATGATAATCTCTTCGATATTTACCACAATGATGTTCTTACGGGTACACTCGTGGATCCGGACGGGCTGTTCGATCCTCAGGTATCTTACGCGGGGATTGTTTTCGAAAATGAAGTTGCATCGAGAATGCCTGAAATTGACAATTTCACTATCGGTGGTGCGACAGGCAATCATGCTCCGTCTGTATTCTCACTGGCATGGCCCATCGATGGAGACACGATCAGCGGAGATGTTATCGATTTCATGTGGCATGCTTCCATAGATGAAGACCCACGTTCCCTTGTGAAATATGAATTTTATCTGGATGTGGACAGTTTGTTTCCGGGAGATCCTGTCGCAGTCGATCTGGTCGATACCGTCTATTCCTTTACCGGACAGCTCACCATCGGAACGACTTACTACTGGAAGGTAGTGGCATATGATGAATTTGAGGAGAGGACACGATCGCAGGAGCTCTTCTCTGCTTATTTTGATAATGAGAGTGGCATTGATCAGGATCTGCCGGCAGGTTCCGGACTTCCACGGGTCGCGGCTCTCCAGCAGAATTATCCCAACCCTCTCAATCCTTCGACTGTCATAAGGTACGAGGTCCCGGTCACAGGTGATGGCGGTAGTCCCGGTGATGTTCCGGTCGAGCTCAATATCTATGATGGCAGGGGCAGGTTGATCAGGATCCTCAAAAAAGGAAATGACAAACCCGGTCGTTACAGTATCGTGTGGGATGGAAGGGATGAAAGAGGGAGCCGGGTTGCTTCGGGCATATATATATTCAATACTGATCGGTGAGGAACGCATCACAAGGAAGATGGTTCTTCTGAAATAATATGGAAACGGCTGCAGCAGCGTTATCCATAACCCTTCATAGCCCGGGAGTACTTTCCTCTGAAGCCGCGCAGTTTTCCGGTTCTGACATTTTCCCGGCGTAGTCGACTCCGATGCCTCGCTTGAAATACAGGTACGCTCCAATCAGTGACGGGGATATCAACACGAGGAAACTGAGGATGGAAATCGAAAAAGCTACTTCACTCGGAACATTCGCAAAGGAAAAGAAGTAGACGAAAGCACTCTCCCTGACGCCCAGGCCCGAGATCGAAATTGGTAACATCGCTATTAGCGTGATGATCGGTCCGAATGTTATGAAGTACGAGAAGGATATGTCCTGTGAAAGTGAAATGGAAGCGAGGTACATGACAACAAAAACCATTGTCTGAGTAACGAAAGAGCCGAGTACGATGATGAGCATTTTTGATTTGTGAGACCAGAAGAAGGGGAACGCCATGACAAACCTTGAAAAGCTGGACATTTCCCGTTTGAGCAGTCTCCGGGCAAGGGTGACCGTGAAGTGAACCACCCTGTGATTGATTAACAGGGAAAGAGCCATGAAATATACCGCACTCAGTCCCAGTATCATATAGAGGACATGACTCGAAATGTATGTATGGACGAAGATCAGCCCTACCGGTCCGATAACGAAGATCGGCATTGATGAAGCGATCATCAGTGCGATAACCGACGCGACTGCGTCGACGCTCCTGCTTATACCCCTGCTCACACCGTAAATCTTTACAAGGTCAGAACCCATTGTGGATGGAAGAAATCTTCCAATGAAGAGACTGGTGAAATTCAATGATAGAATCGTTCTGAAAGGAATGCCTACATTCTGCACGTTGAGCAGCACCTGCCATAGATAAGATCT
>JBHIFB010000242.1:0-1799 GCA_046760905.1 Candidatus Glassiibacteriota bacterium
TCTATACGATCGAAATCCTGGATAAATGCATCACCAGAAAAATGCTGCTGTTAAGATGAAAGTAGGAGAGATGGAAATAAAAAAGCTGGCCTCTACAACTGTGCGTTGTCTTCTCATCACCTCATTACTCCTGATCACGACTCAGAGACCAATAAATTCCTATGTTACTGAAAAGGTGATAATAGTCTTGATGGGAAGTGTCAGGAATACAGAAGTATTCGAAGACTCCACGCACCAGTATATTCCGAGGATATGGGAGAACATCCGTCCGAATGGCGTATTGTATAATAATTTCTACAACATGGTCTTCCTTGATTTCGGCCCGGGGATGTGTTCTGCGATGATGGGATTGAGGCGGAACGAGAATAGAATCACTCCCTGGCATGGCTTTTTCCCGACACTATTCGAGTATTATAGAAAAGACCTCTCCCTTCCACAGGATGAGGCTTGGGCAATCATAGGCAACAGTCAAATCAACGATGGGATAAACTATAGTTTGCATCCTGCGTATGGCTATCCTTATTCGGCTTCAATCTGGCAAAATTCTCGAAACGACGACCCGGAAACATTTAATGAAGCAATACGGGTGATGAACAGTGACGCGCCATCTCTGATGGTAATCGAATTCGTCGAACCTGATGTCAGGGCCCAGCATTGGAACGATCCTGGTCTTCCCGACTCGATAGCATGGCAGAACTACACCCAGGCCATTATGCAGGTAGATTCACTCGTAAATTTATTGTGGGCCAAGATTCAGATAGATACCGCGTATGCCGGTAAGACAGCGCTTTTCATAACTGATCTTCATGGAAGGCATATACCTCCATACGGGAGTTTCGAATACCACGGCGATGCATGCGAAGGATGCAGGAGAGTTCCGTTTCTTGCCGTCGGTCCCGATTTCAAAGAGGGTGAGACAGTCGATACACGCGGTGACTTAATAGACATATGCCCCACGGTAGGTGAGCTCCTTTCCTTTGATCCGATTTTTACTCGGGGCCGTATCCTCAAAGAGCTCTTCGTCAATCCACCGGATATTAACCCACAAAATGAAACCTATTCCTATGCCATGAAAGAGCACTTTCACAACGATGAGGTAAGGTTATCTCCTCCTGGGATATATTCTCACAGCCCTTTTATCGAGGCGATAGGAGATGTGGTGCACGTCATCTGGACTGAACGGGATACCTCCTTCGCCCTGGAGTCATGGAATGTGATCTATACAAGAAGTTCGGATGAAGGTATGACATGGACAGATCCCATCGCAGTTTTTTCAACCGATGACCCGGCCGATCAGGTGATAACCGTTGGTTCTCTTTCCGGCAATTCGTCAGGAATAGGAATTATAACCACCTCATACAGATTTGATCAGTACGTATTCGAAGATTCAGCCTGGGTCTGGGGGAGTGAGTCCAAGGTGAGCCCTGATGGAACAAATTGGCCGGAAAATCCCACGAGCTTATTAAATAACAGGCAGCTCATATTAATTGATAACATACCTGCGATTTCAAAAAAGGACTCACTCATGACAGCAGTTTTCCTTGGCAGAGAGCGTGGAACAGGTTACAAAACGTATTACAGGTATTTCTCGGCAAGCCTTGACGGGGGAGAGAACTGGCTCCTCTCCCTGGTTGAAACAGATCCGGACTCCCCATCAAGGCCTCACATTCCTTCGGCAATCCTTGGAGACCGGTTATACTACACAGAAACACTCAGGTTCAGAAACCGTTCCAGGTTGCCTTTATTCACCTCCCAGGGAAGCGCTATAGAGTTCAGGTCTCTCATAGACGACACGAACG
>JBHIFB010000243.1:0-1794 GCA_046760905.1 Candidatus Glassiibacteriota bacterium
CCCACCATCCATTCCATCAATCCATATGCCATCGTTACAAACCCCTGACTTTTTTTATGGATTATTTATTATAAAAATTTTGTGAATCTAAGGCTTTGACCTTAACTCCCGGATTTTAGGCACATGAATTTATGGTGTCAGGTTCATCTTCTTGAAGATCTCCCTCTGCTTCTTTGTAACCTCCGTGACGATCATTGAGCCATCGCTCAGTTCCACCTTTTTCAGCCTTCCCAATACCAAAAGCAGTGCCGGAATCGAATACTTCTCCGATACACCTGTTTCGGCGCATATCTTCAAGAGTCGAGCTCGGAGGATAAGAGACAGGAATGTGACGAATATCCAGCCTTTGACAACCTCGGTTTTTTGAGCCCTGGTAGGTGTTGCTTCGAGGTCGTTCTTCAGCTTCATAAAGATCTTCTCAATCACATCCCTCTCCCTGATCCACCTCAAAGCCTCCTCCCATCCATAACCCCCCTGGCAGAGGAGGACCGTGAAGCCCATCCTGTTGACTCTCTGGGCAACCGCTTTCTTCTTCACCCCGATATCGAACATCCTGTCACGCACGCTCCATGACAGATATTTTGAAAAGCCCTTCGAGATGTCCTGGAAAACCTTCGAAGGCTTCTCCCCGGCCTTAAGCCTCCTCTTCTTCAATCTATCGATGGCCGTGTAAAGTTGATCATAAAAAAGAGACTTCTCCCCCTTCTCCCTCCTCAGGTCGTAATAGATGAAACCGTCCACCACCTTCTCCCCCGCATTAAACCTGATCTTCTCTACGAAAACGGTGCTCCCATTGTACATTACCAGATTCTCCGGACTCTCTATAGACCCTCTGGCCTTTGCCGCCAGGGACCTAATGCTCTTCGACGAAAAGGGCGCTTGCATGATGAAGTTATATCTCCCCTCCAAGAGCTCGAGGATGTTTGTTTCGCTGAAAAATCCTCTGTCAAGGATCAATGTAGGGGTTTTTAGGCCGAAGGCATCCAGTTTCATGATCGTGTTCTTGAGCGTGGTGACATCGGCCACACTGCCAGGATAGACGTCGAAGAATAGCGGGATCCCCGAGTCTTTATGGGCTAGGATCGAGAGATTCAGCTGGGGCAGCTGGAGGAGGTCTCTGTTATAGCCCCACTCCAGGACGTCCATGAGTCTGGATGCTGAGGACAGGGATGTGATATCGTATAGGAGGGGACCTCCGTCTGCCACGGACTTAATGAACTCTTCGGAGAAGTCCCGGGCCAACGAGCTCCTCCCTATCTGCCCCATAAAATCGCTTATCGACTGGGAGGACAGGGGCAGGTCTCCGTAGAGTTTTGAGAGATACGTGCCCTCGTACCAGCTCCTCACATTGTTGGCGGCCACCGGCCTTATCAGCCTATTGAAGGTGAGAGCCAGAATGGTGTTCACCTGCTTTTCCGATAGAAACGACTTGAGTATCTCGACCACCGGCATCTCACCCAGGATCTTCTGAAACGGCAGGAACTCCCCATAGTCGAAGACACAGACAGGGAGTTTTATGCGTTTCGGTATGATCCTGCCATCCTTGTAAACCCCGAGATACCTGCTCTTCTGTTTTGTGTTTTTGGTCTTTTTGTCGTAGTAGGGGGTGATCTCGTAGGCGTAGAGATTGCCGTAGACCTCCTTGATCCTGACAAACGATTTCATGTGCCTAAATAGGCACATACTAGTATTTAAATGTTACTCTCCTCACCGGAACGAGCAGAAAACAGAAAGAGCATCATGTGCCTAATTGCCGGGAATTAAGGTATAAATATATAGAGGATAACGAAATCT
>JBHIFB010000244.1:0-1783 GCA_046760905.1 Candidatus Glassiibacteriota bacterium
GGTTTACCTTGACACTGTCTAAATGCAGCCATAGATTAAAATCCCTGATTCTGGCAATATTTAAGAGTGCAGCATTTTAGCTGCGGCAATTCAGGGCAGTAAGAGATTTTTCACGAGCAGGAGAGGTCTTAGAGATGGAAAAAACAGTGAACACTGAGAAAGATAAAAAGACAAACCCGGTTCCTATAAAGGAGAGGATGAAGATTGACCTGAAGGAGGAGCAAAAGAGGCCGGCCGAGGAGAGGATCAAGGACAAGGAAGAGATATATGTTCGCTACACGGAGGATGAGGTTATAGAGCAGGCCAGAAGATGTATCGAGTGTAAGACTCCGAAGTGTATGATCGAAGGTTGTCCGCTTCACAACAACATTCCAGACTGGATCAGGCTCACCGCTGTCGGGGATTTCAGGGAAGCGGCCCGGATCTCCAACATGACAAGCAACATGCCAGAGATCTGTGGTAGAGTCTGCCCCCAGTACAAGCTCTGTGAAGGCCACTGCGCACTCAATAAGAAGGTCGGGAGTGTTCAGATAGGGAAGATAGAACGTTTTATAAACGATTGGTTGAGAGAGCATGACGGGCTGCCTGTACCAGACATCCCGGCTCCAACCGGCTTCAAGGTGGCCTGCGTTGGCTCGGGCCCTGCAAGCCTGGCGTGTGCGGACGAGTTAAGGAAGAAGGGACACGATGTGACCGTCTTCGAGAAGAAACGCAGGGCCGGCGGGCTCCTCTATTATGGCATACCACCTTTCAAGCTGAACAAGGAGGTCGTGAGGGCGAGGATCGAGAGGCTCGAGAAGATGGGGGTCACATTCGTCCTAAATACAGAAGTGGGCAGAGATGTGACATTAACCGATCTAAGGGAAAAACACGGTTTCGATGCGGTATTCGTTGGAATCGGAGCGCCGGTAGTAAAGAGTGCACGTTGTGAGGGTGAGGATCTGAAACGTGTGTTTACCGCTGACGAGTTCCTCGTTGCGAACAATGTGCCTGCCGTGGACAGGCCCGAGAATATGAAGGAAGACATCCCCGTTGGTAAGTCCGTCATAATATTCGGAGGCGGAAACACGGCAATGGACTGCGTGAGAACCGCGGTCAGGGAAGGATATGAGAAGGTCTCCTGTTTCTACCGCAGGAGCCAGCTCGAGATGCCGGCGGGCGAGAAGGAGAGAATCAATGCCGAAGAGGAGGGGGTCCAGTTCCAGTATCTCGTCGCGCCATCGAAGTTCATATCGAACGGGAACGGGGAAGTGAAGAAGGTGGAGTGCTTCAGGATGGAACTCGGTGAGCCAGACGATTCAGGAAGAAGGAGGCCAATCAAGATAGATGGGTCCGAGTTCACCGTCGAGGCCGACACAGTCGTTCTGGCAATTGGCTACGATAATGACCTTGCATTCACAAGTGCTATCGAGGGGCTCGAGGTGGATAAGTGGGGTTCGATCCTGGTCGATCCCGAAAGCGGTCAGTCCTCCCTGGAATGGCTCTTTGCCGGCGGAGACGCGGTTCACGGGGCAGACCTCGTCGTTACCGCGGTCGCGGCCGGGCGGAAAGCTGCCACCGGTATAGACGATTATCTGAACAGCACAAAAAAAGAATAGAGGATTGAACGATCTTCAATATAAATGGGACAGCTCCCTCTGCGAAAGGGAGCTGTCTGTCTTTGGATTAAAGAGGACTTTCCACAGAAATTTGAAAATTTCTTTCTGTAACTGTTCAAATGGATGGAAGTTAGAGTTCAGTTTGACTGGAACTTAGAGTTGTTTCGTTCGGACGCTTCGCATTG
>JBHIFB010000245.1:0-1782 GCA_046760905.1 Candidatus Glassiibacteriota bacterium
CTCATTTCCGTCTCCTCATCGCCCTTTCCACCTGGAGGTCCCCCATGATAAACCAGGCGTTGTTCCTCGTCCAGTATTCATTGGTCTCATATGCATACGTCCACCCCCAGACGTCCGTGTCGATTATCGGGTAATCTATCGGGAGGTTATCCGATACCACGAAGTTCCCGGTACGAAAATCACCTATATGGATCACCTCTCCTGTGCCGCCGACTATCCCGTTCAATATGCCTCCTGGCACGACCCCATCCTCGTGCCCCTCTATAAAGCAGTAGCGGTGATGGTAGCATCCGGGACCTCTCCCGACACCTGCCATCATGGAGATGTCGGCCGGGTTAAAACCAACAATCCACTGGATCTGGTGTTCTGCCATCTTCAGGTATTTCGGCTCTTCCAGAAGCATCGCTGCCGTCGCCAGCCCCCAGGCATAGGCTCCCAAGAATCTATTCCCGGACAACATTATATTCCTTACACTGCCGTCCTTCGTCTTCCAGCCAATCTGACTGAAATTGGAAAGCTCTCCGAACGGCTCCACATAGCTTGCCCAGCGCCTGAAGGCGTCTTTTATGGCAGGATTTAATCGGCTGTCCGGATTCTGCCTCAGAAACTCGTATAAGCCCACTAAGTGGAAATCACACCTCATCTGTTCGGATGATCTCGCCTTGTCTCTGTAAAAGAAACCCTCCTCGTCCTGAAGCACCAGAATCTCCTCCACCCTTCTTTGAGCATCTTCCTGATATTTTTTCTCTTTGCTGACTCGATAAAGCTCCAGATCGGCAAGCAGAAGTCCAGCCTGAAGGTCAAGATAGGCCTTCGCCTCCCTTTCATACTCCGGCTTCGACGGATCGACCTTCACAGCCATGGCTTGAACTTCCTCGGCGATAGAGATACATCTTTCTGCCAGCTCTCTATCGTAAGGCAAGAGCAACCTTCCAATTTTTGCCAGAGAGGCCCCCGTGAGGATCGTGCTCGAGATGCTCGAAGGGCTCCGTTCAAGCGATTGGGAGACCTTGAGTACGCGGGGCGGTTCCTTCTCCGGAGCTCCGAGCCAGACACAGACGTTTTCCAAAAGCGGGGTGAAGGCGTTATGAAAGATCCCATCCCAATAAACCTTACAGAAGTACCTCGCCTCCCAGGCTGCCTCGTCGATAAACTCGGGGATCTGGGAGCAGCCCTCGGCTTCATCTGTAAATTCGTCCTCGAGAGTCGCCAGAGCCCACACCCCGGTAGTCCCGGCGCTTATCCACTTTCCGTAATCCCCGGCATCATGCCAGCCGCCTGTCGCCTCAATGCGTTGGCCGTTCTCTAAGATTATCGCATCTTCTGTATGACAGGCCTTGTGCCAGCCCGGAACTTCACACCCGCAGCGCTGGTAATAGAACCATTTGGCCGCCTTCCTCGCTAAGTCCAGATACAGGAATTTCCCTATCCTGAACACATAAGAATCGGCAACCTCGATGGTCTCCTTTACCTTCAACCTCAGGCAATATAAGCCCTCTCGCCTGAAATCGGAAAAGTCGGCAATATAGTTGTTTCCGCCCCAGATATGGAAATCAGCGCTTTTAAGTTTGCCGGTGTAGACCACCGGAGGAGGGGCAGGGGGCTGCTTGTTGACCGTCACATCTATAAGCTCGAAACCTCCGGTGAGCTTCCCACTGTTCGCCCAGATGACCGCCTCTTTGGTGCCGTCCACGTCATAACCTCCGTGGGATACGATAGGTCTCAGCACACCTTGAGCAATTATCTGCCCCTCGGCCAAGGGGGACCAGCTTTCCGTCCTCT
>JBHIFB010000246.1:0-1740 GCA_046760905.1 Candidatus Glassiibacteriota bacterium
TGAGCTCCCTATAGTGTTCGAGGAAATCTGTTATCTCTACCTCCAGGGCTGCCTCAAGTATCTTCTGACAGCCTGCCTTGAGTATCTCTGTTAAATGATCTTTAAATTCTGGGTCTGGATTTTTCAACTCAATTACACTATTGTCTTCCATTGTGTATCCTTTCTCCTGGGTTTAAAAGTTTAAGTTTTTGGTTCATCCGAATAATGAATACCTGAGCTTGTTAGCGCTGTAGATTTTCAGAGTAAAGTAATTCATATCACGGTATCCATATGCTTTTCTTTTAAGGACTTTGATCTTGTTGTTGATACCCTCCACACGTGCAGTGGAGATGGGATGAGCGAAGTAAGCCAGCAGTCCTTTCATGTGTCGTTGCAATGACTTTGCAAACTTTTTCAGCATCTTGATTCCAGAGTTTTTCGCCATAGTGATCCAGCTTTCGATATGGGATCTGGCTTGCTGCTCATCATCACAGTCCCAGAACGTACGGAGGTCTTCTTTGAGGATATAGGCTTTTGAGAGTGGTTCATTGAGCTCAAGAAGCAGTGAGAGTTTCTCGGTTTTCTGTTCAGTGAGTTTCTCAGCTCCGGCGAGAAGAAGGTATCGTATTCCTTTGAAGAGCATTTTATGGATCTCGGAGGCTTTTCTATACTCCCTGGCCCTGAGTTTGTCAAGCAGCCTGCCGTACTGTGCCATGATATGATAGCGGTCGAAGATCACCGGTACATGAGAGAACACCCGTTTGATGGCCTTGAGATAGGCTGGCCACATATCGGTGGCAATTGCCAGGAGGTTCACCTTGAGCCGCCTCAGGCGTTTCAGAAAAGGAAGGAGAGCGTCCTCTTTTCTCCCGTTGCCGACATACACCACATCGCCCGTGTCCAAATCAACGCAGATGGTCAGGTAACGATGCCTCTTTCTTATAGCCACTTCATCAACACCGAGATGACGGATCTTCTTCAGACGCTTCGTCGTGGGCTTTTCCTTGGCCAGCCTCTTTGTGTCGATCTCCTTCACCGTATCCCAGCAGAGACGCACATGAAGCGCAACGTCCTTGATTGTCATCACCCGGCAGAGATCGGCGACGTAGCGCTCGAGCTTCCTGTCATACTGCTTCTTGGACTCTGCAATCCCCAGATCCTCGAATCGCAGAGCTCCACATGCAGAACACAACAGTCGTCTATTCTCGACTCTGAAAAAGACCGGCTTCTCTCCTATGGGCACTGTCTGGATCACTCGCTCCCTCGTTCCCTTCTGGATAACCACGTAACTGCCACACCAGGCACAACGCTTCTCATTCTTCTCGATGCTGAAGTAGATCTTCCCCCCGAGATACTCTGTCTTTTTGTAGTGATAGTTGACAGCGCCAAATCCATGGTATATGATACTGGTGGACATCTTGGTAAACCTCCTTGTAAATGGGTTAGTACTTTATTTTTCAAGGAAGTTTCTGAGATGTCCTTTCTTTTGTCAAGAGTCAGAGGTACTCATTTTCCGGATGAACCTTTATTTACAGAAATGTCAAGAAATATATCAACTTATATATTATCATTGAGGATATGATGTTCGCTGCTATTTACGTCCGCTGCTCAAGTGAGGACTCCGCTGTTAAAGGTCTCTCCATTGCCGACCAGGTGGAACGATGCAAAGCGCGTGCAGCAGAGCTCGGCCTCGAAGTGGGCCCCGTCTTTCGTGATGAGGGGATCAGTGCCGGGGTGGAATCCCGCGAGAGGCGTCCAGCT
>JBHIFB010000247.1:0-1668 GCA_046760905.1 Candidatus Glassiibacteriota bacterium
ACCATAGTACGTCTACTCGACATAACTATGAATCGCTCTTATCTGGGAAATAGTTTTAGCCTTCCACATCTCAATCTCAATTCCTTTGACAAGTTATATATATTGTGATATAATAAATTTTAAGGCTCTTCGACGAATCGTGTGGGTAGGCATTGAAAATGTTATGAATGAGTAGTATCATTCTTCCCAAGAAGGGGGAATGAGAGAGGAGAAGCTATTAGAAATGGCGTTGGGGCTTATGTCGCCCTGGAGAGTGATAGGAGTAGAGTTTCACATTAAGGATAAGCGGTTGGACATCTAGCTTGATTTTCCAAAGGGGAGCCGGTTTCTCTGCCCGAGTTGTGGGGAGTCATCTCGAGTGTATGATACGGAGGAGAAGGAGTGGCGTCATTTGAATTTTTTCGAGCACGAGTGTTATCTGCATGCTCGCAGTCCTCGTACGGATTGTGAGAGATGCGGCGTTCGCGTTGTGGAGGTGCCCTGGTCGCGGTCCGGCAGTGGGTTCAGCCTATTATTTGAAGCATTGATCATGATATTGAGTCGAGAGATGCCAGTGGCTGCGGTGAGCCGGCTGATCGGGGAGAGGGACAATCGGATATGGCGAGTCATAGAGCATCATGTGGAAGAGGCCCGGCAGGGATTGGATTTAAGTGAGGTGGTGCATGTGGGGATGGATGAGACCTCGAGGAAGCGAGGTCATAATTACATGACCCTGTTTGTGGATATGGACGAGAGGCGAGTTATCGATGTGGAGAGAGGGAAGGAGTCAGAAGTTGTGGAGAGGTTTGTAGAGGAATTACGGGCGCATGGAGGGGATCCCAAGAAGGTGACGGAGGTGTGTTGCGATATGTCCCCGGCATTTATCTCAGGGGTCTGTGACAAGATGCCGCATGCATCGATCACGTATGATCGCTATCATGTAATGAAGGTGCTGAGTGAGGCGATGGATAAGGTACGCAAGAGAGAGGCGAAGGAGCAATCGATTCTGAAGAAGACGAAGTATCTCTGGTTGAAGAATCCGGGCAACCTTTCAAAGAAACAGGAAGCGCTGCTCTGTGAGATTTTGTCGATGAAGAGCTTAAACCTGGGGACGGTCCGTGCCTATCAGATCCGGGAGAACTTTAAGGAGTTCTACAAGATAGAGGATCCGGATCTTGAATGGGAGCATTTGAAGTCCTGGTTCTGGTGGGCAACCCATAGCCGTATTGAAGAAATGCGGGTGGCTGCCTGGACTATCAAACGGCACTGGGAAGGAGTGATGAATTGGCATCGATGTAAGCTATCAAATGGATTACTTGAAGGGCTGAACAGCTTATTTCAGGCGGCGAAAGCCAGAGCTAGAGGATATCGTTCTTTCAGAAAGATCAAAACGATTGTTTACCTGCTGCTCGGGAAGCTTCAGTATAATCTCCCCAAGCTGTTACCCACATGAAATGTCGAAGAACCTATTTCTATTATATCACTAATGTCTGGTTAAAAGTTGAATTATGCCAACTGCTTATAAGGGACGTATTTCCTGCTTTTGTCGTAAGAAGCCGTTAAGGCCTGTAAAATAGAGTCCTTCTCGAGTAATGTGATGCTCAGAATTTGCAAGATTTCGCCGAGACTGTGTTCGAGTTTCAGCCGTTTCTTTACAATCGCCATAAGAATGTAGACACTGATGGCGAT
>JBHIFB010000248.1:0-1657 GCA_046760905.1 Candidatus Glassiibacteriota bacterium
TCTCACGTAGAAGTCGAACATCACCCCATCTCCCTTTCTATTCCAGGCATCTTCCATGATCCCCATCCCGATTGTAAGCTCACCGCCTTCGCGAACGTCTATATCGAATCTCACGCTGCCGGGAGGCGGAAGAAAGATGGCGTTTCTGCTCTCCCCACCGATTTCAATTTTTCTCTGTATCAGTGAACCGTCGCTTGTGACCGGTATCATGATTTGATCTGATCCTTGAAATGAATTGAGTGTCTGCGTGATGTCCTCTATTCCGCGTGAAGTCGATGCCAGCACCGCTGTGAAAAACAGTAATAAAAGTACGGTACTCACCGGGAGTGTCGTGTATGCCCCCCACCCTCTATGCTCTGCCATGAGTCCAAAAAAGGATATGAAGGCGATCGATATCCAGATGATGGAAAGCCACACAGCTTTTAAAAGTAGCATGTTGTGGAAAGGTTGGGAGATCGCGAATGTGTATGTTATATTTTTGAGAATGAAATCGTATCCGCTTCGAATCAGTGCGACCTGGAAGTAGTGGGCAAATGTGATTACCAAAATGATGAGAAATGCATGGAGCAGGAATTTATTCCTCCTGTATGCTCGCCGGAAAAGGAGGACGGAGAAATAGAGGAGGGATGCGGACACAAGTAGGGCTGTAATCTTCAAAGCGAAATCGGAGGGCGCACTGGTTGGCCGTACCTCGACGATATACACATAGTAGAGAAACAGGTTCGAAACGAGGTATGCAGTGACAGTGAAAGGAGTTGCTCGCCTTCTCTCACACCCGAGGGCAAGGCTCACGACCGTTATTACAATGGGCCAGATTAGAATGAAGATGACGGGTACAACGAGGAGAATGAAAAGAAATGGAAGGCTGTATGGTTCAATAGCTCCCTTGCGGACCAGGGCCTTGGCAAAAAAAATCCCGGTTACCATCCCCGATTCTGAAACCAGTACCCACTTCAGGATATTCTTCAACGGATGAGCCTCTCTATAAATTCAAAATTCTGCTCAAACTGATTATAGCCGGGCCATGCAACCATGTCAACTGATACAGGAAAGTGGGAAGTAATCTGAAAAAGAGGGAGAGGTTGTGACCGGTTAAGGAGTTAATAAAACTTTAAGGGAATCTTCATCATAGATATGAGCGAGAGATGTCCCAACAAGGCCTTGAAAAAGATATAGGCCTTCAGGGACTGACTCACCTTGGCCAGATCAATCTTTCAGGATGATACTCAGATTCAAGATCCCAGAAATAGATGTATCCAGGGCTTCTATCGAAAATATCACCGTATTGCGTTGGAACACCTATCTCCAAATCACCGTCTCCATCTAGATCAACTATTTCAGAGCCCATGAAAATAGTATAAAGCATCGTGATGGGAAATCCCGATACGTAACTTCCATCATAATTGAAAACATACAACTTGCTTGTTATTGAAGAAAAAGTAGGGTGGTCACAGGTAATCACTATCTCAAGCTCTCCATCTCCATCGATATCGCCTATGGCAGGGGAGGATGTTGAGTTAGTGTATTGGCCCATTATTTTTAGCCAGCCCTGTACATAAGATCCATCATGATGCCAGGCGTAAAGACGAATATCACTTACAACGAATATCTCCAGGTCGCCATCATTATCTATATCAACAAGTGCAGGAGTGGTTTC
>JBHIFB010000249.1:0-1635 GCA_046760905.1 Candidatus Glassiibacteriota bacterium
GCCATTATTTTCCAGACAAATGACGTAACCCACCGGACTGGCGTGCCTCCACAAGGGATACGTCAATAACAAAATCGCCAGCAGCATATTGATGGCTATACACTTATGTCCCTGGAGGTATGTCATCTATCTTTAATTATACAATTCGATATGGCAAATTGTTCCCTCCATTACATCCTCTTCCTGACCCTCCCTTATATTACTCGTATACGCGATGCGACGTCATGAAAGAAATCCCGGGACCAGACTTTCAGTGCCTCCGGATTACTCACGAAGGGCTCTACCTCCCGGCGGGCCTGATCGACATTCAGTCCATCAATCGTTTTGAGAAGCAGATCCTGAAACGTTTTCTCATCGAGTGGCACTTTACATGTCCAATGTCCACTCTGTCGCATCCGCTCTTCAAAGTGTGCCAAGTGAAGCTCAGGATGATGGGCCACGAGCCACACGAAATCGTACCAGTCCCTTCCTTTCACCCTGCCCCTCCACCGTCGACAGATCACCGCATGCATCTTGCCAGCGAAGAGGTCAGGGAGTGCATAGGTACGAACGGCGAAGGGTATTGGCTGCAAGAGGTACCTGGACTCTGTCGAAAATCCCGGCGGCGGATCCGTGTCCACCTCCAGCTTAATCTTGAGAATTTGGTTTCGAGGCACTTCCCGGACGATGACCTCAGCCGCTTGGATAACAAGGAGCTCGTTTATAGTATTAGCTCTGAGAAAAGTGGACTGAACGGGACTTTCCACGGCCTTGTTCCGCTTCTCCACGCTGACCTCGAAGCCGAACGTGCGTACTTCCTTCTCGAGAGCTTTGCCGTACTTCTCGAGGTCGAAATCGCCCATGGAATAGAGCAGAGAGAAATCGAGGTCCTCAGAGAACCGGTCCATTCCATGGAGGATGCGGAGGGCCGTGTCTCCATAGAACGCCGCTTGCTCGAAGAGCTTGCTCCGCCACAACCCAAGGAGGGCGATCTCCTGGAGGATCTCCCACCATCGATTTCCACTTTGTCCATCCCGGTTCGGAAGGCCTCCGAGGGAATCCCCCAGTAGGTGAAGAGACCGATAGGTGTCGAAAACTTACGAGACCGTCCCCAGGCCACCGACGTGACGACTTCCACCCTCTCAGGGATCATACCATGGTGCTGCAGGGCGTATTCTAGTGAGATATAGGATGGTCCGTAGATCAGGTTAGCCAGAACTTCCCTGGAATATGAGAGTATCAGATTCCTGCGCTATCACCGTTCTGGGCATAAAATGCAGAAATCACCATATAGATCAAACAAACCAATGATTCATAAAGGCAAAAACCGGTCAATCTATCGATGAGGGGGCGAATCTTCTTCCCAGTGACATGAGAGTTATAAGGTTTGGGGCGATTACTTATCGAAGTCATGTACTGCCGAAAACCAGTCATCGCCACTGCAGTCGAAGGCGTAGCGGAACTGGTCATTCACGATGAGATCCTCGCAGGTTTCCACGAACAAGGCAACGATTTCCCCGTTCATCCAGTCACCGGTCCTTCCCGGCTAGATCTACTGTCCCCTTGTCTCTCAAGCGGTTCCCTGGGGTGATCTTTCACTTACTTTCAACCGGCACGCTTTTTTCATACGCACTCTCCACCATACTCTCTCGCCAC